>JABDBX010000108.1 GCA_013288445.1 Bacteroidota bacterium | reverse complement strand
CATTGATATACCCAAAGTCGGCTGGCTTGCCGGCCTTGCTTTCTCTTGTTTCCAGTTCCACAGGTTGCAGGTCGTCTGCCTTTTGTCCAAGTTTATTGATCTTCTGGATCTCTACCACACGCGCAATGGATAATGGGTACTGCTTATTATTGTCTGAGTAGCTATACCACATCAGGTTTTTGAATATGTCCCTTTTCTGAAGGTGGGCTACTCCCTTTACGGTTTCTAAGTGGTCGGCATGATTGGGGAACACGGAAAGTGCATCCATGTAGGTATCCAGCTCATAGTTAAGGCAGCACTTCAGGCGCCCGCACTGGCCGGATAGTTTTGTCTGGTTAATGGATAAATTCTGGTATCGGGCAGCCGTAGTATTCACCGACTTGAAATCGGTAAGCCAGGTGCTACAGCAAAGCTCACGGCCACAGGAGCCTATGCCCCCCACCTTTCCGCTTTCCTGCCTTGCCCCTATCTGCTTCATTTCCACCTTCATTTTAAAGTCGGTGGCATATACCCTTATCAGTTCGCGGAAGTCAACACGCTGGTCGGCAGTGTAAAAGAAAGTTCCTTTTTTACTGTCCGCCTGTATTTCCACTTCGCACAGCTTCATGTCCAGTTTCAGGCTGCGGGCTATGGCCCTGGAGCGTATCAGTATCTCTGCTTCCCGCTCTTTTTGCTGGGCCGCCTGCTGTATTTCGTCCTCGGTAGCCGGGTGCAGTACGCGCTTGGTCACGTCAAGTTCCCGTACGCCATACTTTTTCATTTGCAACTTCACCAGTTCCCCGGTTAGGCTCACCTGTCCCACGTCATAGCCGCCCACACCTTCTACGGTGTAAGAAGCGCCTTTGTCCAGTATAAAATGTGTATTGTTTCTGAAAAACTCCTTACGGCTCCCTTTGCTGAAAGACATTTCAACAACCTGGTAAGGCTTGGCTGCATCGTGCAGCGGCAGGGCATTCAGCCAGTCAAAGACATTTAGGCGGTTACATCCGCCTGTGCTGCACCCACCATTCCCTTTACATCCGCCCGGCTTACCATCGGCGCCGGTTCCGCAACTACCACATCCCATCTAAATATGTTTATATAGAGCACGCGGCAATAACTTTATCTGGGGGCAAAAAAGCAAAAGTCTATATCTAAAATCAGCCGCCGGGAGGCAGCATAAGTAGCCCGGGGAGGTTAAAAAAAATGGTATTCCCGTCGCCGGTAAGCTAAACAATTTTATGAATGACAATACTTTTTTACCTTTCTATATTACAAACACCAACTATCGTTGTTCCCACCCGCACAGTTATTGCACTGACCTGCTAATTGTTAAAAAATAATTACTTGCTAGTTACAAACTTACGTAAAAAATTGGAAATTAGAAGTAATGGGGAATTGTTAGTGTTTAAGCGACCTATGGTTCTAATATTCTTTTCCTAACTTTACATGCAAAAATGTATGGGTATAGTCGTTGCCAATATTAAATTATCGAATGCAAGGGATTTGACACTTAAACCTGTCGAAACACATTGCATAGTGGATATCGGGGCTACTTATTTATGCATACCCCAGCAAGTAGCGCTGCAATTAAAGTTGGAGGAGTTGCAGAAACGTGATGTAAAATTGGCGAATGGGCATATCATTGAAGTTTCTTACGTGGGGCCAATTAAATTAGAATTCGAGGACCGGTCCTGTTATGTTGGCGCAATGGTAATGGGAGATACCGTTTTACTTGGCGCAATACCAATGGAAGACATGGATCTGGTGGTACACCCAAAGTTGCTTAAACTGAGTGTTCATCCCGAACGGCCAAATATTGCCGGTGGGTTGGCGATGTAACAGAACTTTGATGGTTTTCCCTGAAATTGGTGAATTTTGGAAGTGTCTCAGTTTTAATGTTAAACGATTGAATTCTTAAATTCAGAAAAATATCCAATAATAAATAAGTAACCACACTGAAATAAAGAATGTCAATGCGTAAAAATCATTCTTGTGTTGCTTTAAATCTTTTTTAATAAACGCCCTATACCCTACCCATCCAAGATAGAGGGGGAAAAATACAAGCCCGTATAAGAGTCTCATAAAGATATTTGGAAACAAATATAATAATAACGCCGGCTAAACGCAGCCACTATTACTTCCTTGTCAATTTATTTTCCCGTTTCAATATCCTGGGCAAATGCGGAGTTGACATTTTCTATCCCAAAGTTTCAATTATACCCAAGAATTAAATCCTAAATTACGTCTGTATTAGCGGAGGGCTACTGAAATGGCAAAGCACACACAAATTCTGATTGATATCCCCAATCCCTGCTCTCAGCCGTGGGATGAAATGACCGTTTCCGGGCGGGGCAGGTTCTGTACGCATTGCCAGAAAACGGTTATTGACTTCACTACATGGAGCGATGCAGCATTGTATAGTTTCTTTGCAAAGAATAATGACCATATATGCGGACGATTTTTTGAAATGCAGCTATCACGACCCATCTCTGTTCCGTACCAGCCGCAGAGCAGGCTATACAGGCTGACTGTGGCCTTGGGATTGACACTCTTACTGACCCAGACGCCCCACTTGCTGGCACAAAACCGGCCGCCAAAAATTGCCCATTTAAGTTCGCCAGACACAAAACATCCAAAGGATAGTGTAGGAAAACCTTTTGAAGCCATAAAGGGCACAATAACCGATGAAAAAAAAGAACCGCTGCCGAGTGCCGTTGTTCAGGTTTACCATGACGGCGTATTAAAGGGCGGTGCAGCAACTGATTTCGATGGCAACTATGGTATCTTCCTTACGGAGCCGGGCGTTTATGATTTACTGATACGATATGAGGGATATGATTCCATGAATGCAAAGGCCATAGTGATCGAACCAAATAAGCCTGCCGTCATGAATTTTGGAATGACCAGAAGCAAGGGACGGGATTTGGCAACATTTGTTGAGCGCGCGGGCGGTGTGATGAGGAGACTAGTTGATGTTAAGGAGATCGCCGCACGCGCAACCCCTGTGGACACGATAAACCTGGCACCGGAAAGTAAAAAAAAGATCACTTGGCCCGATGAAGATAACCCCACCAAAAGAACGCTTACCCGAGAAGAAATAAATCAAATGCCCATCAGGTAGCATGAAGAAGCCCACCAACATACAGCTCCACATCCCTAAGCCCTGCACGCAGCCCTGGGCTGATATGACCATTTCCGGTCAGGGACGTTTTTGTGCGCACTGCCAGAAGACAGTAATTGATTTTACTACCTGGAATGATGCGGCACTGTACAATTTTTTCTCTAAGAATAAGGAGCGGGTTTGTGGTCATTTTTTTGCTGAGCAGTTGTCACGTCCTATCAACATTCCGCACCAGCCGCAGAGCAGGCTGTATAGGCTTACGGTGGCTTTGGGGTTAACTTTGTTATTTGCCCAGACACCCCACTTGCTGGCGCAAAACAGGCCGCCTAAAGTGCAGCAAGACAGTGCATCCAAAAGCGGAGACGTGAGAAGCATTATTGATGGCTCCGGTGGCGAAATAGCAGGAACGGTCTTTAATGATAAAAGGGAGCCGGTATCCGGGGCAGTTGTTCACCTTCTTCAGAATGGGATAGTAACGGAGGAAGTAACAACTGATTTTGATGGCAGGTATATTTTCAAACCCGTTCCCGTGGGCAGTTGTAATGTGAGCGTTAAATATAACGGCTTCAGAGGAGTAATTGTAACGGACGTGATCGTAACCCCCGACCAACGTACAAGCCAGGATATAATATTAGGCGCCAGTCACGATAGTTTGACAACACCAATTGTACTTCCCTATAAGAGGCCGTTGTTAAAAGTGACCGATGTTCTTCAGCAGGTTCGTACCTTCGAAGGGGACGTTAGGGCTATGCCAACGCTAAGCATTAGTGATATTTCGACTGTGCCCTTATCTAACCCATACCAGAAGCTTCCAACGAAGAGAGATACAATAAAGCTCGACCGGGATAACCCTACAAAGAGGACGATCACAGGGGAAGAAGTAAACCAGATGCCGAAGTGAGGTATGGGTGGTAGCTGGGACAAATTTCACTCTACTCAAATCGCGTCATTGCGAGGAACGAAGCAACCTCACGAAATAGTCTTTTCTGCCAGTTAGAGTTCAAAATTTCGCGCAGCTTAATAGAAACTCTATCATGGTTCGACGGGGCTCCCCACGACAGGATTTCAATTTTGCAGGTTCGTATTGCGTAAGGCTGCTTCGTTCCTCGCAGTGACGCGAGTTGGGTTTAGTAGTGACCTTTATTACCCCAGCCACAATGCTCCGCCCACGCTGTCTTTGCTTGCCCCGGTTACGCTGCTCAGCACATTTACCTCCTCCCGCCACCGTAGCGTGCCTATGAGGGCCATTACCAGGGCTTCTTTATATTTAACGACGTTCGGCTCCGGCACTACAACGGATATGTTGTGAGGCGCCAGCAGTTTTTCAAGCTGCATGATAAGGAATGTATTGAATGCGCCACCACCTGTGGCCAAAAGCTTTGCATTCTCTTTGCCGTGTGGGTACTTGCCTGCCGCATTTGCTATCTGCGTTGCAATGTGCGCTGTAGCGGTGTGCAGCAGATCATAAATATCGTGACTGCTTTCCAGCAGTTTTGGGAATGCGAGGTCTTGTGCCGCCTCGTTGCTCAGTGATTTTGGGGGTAGTTGCTTGTAATAGCCTGCACTGTCCAGATCATCAAGTATGTTGGGCAGCAGGTTACCTTTTGCGGCCATTGCGCCGTCTTCGTCCATGGTTTTTCCCTCCCGTGCAGCAAGTGCATTAAGCACCTGGTTGGCGGGGCATACATCGAAGGCCAGTATCCCATCGTTGTGTGGAATGGTGATATTGGCAATGCCGCCAATATTCAGCAGGTAATCATATTCGCCAAAAAGCAGCTTGTCGCCTATTGGCACTATTGGTGCGCCCTGCCCGCCAAGGGCCACGTCCATTGCCCGCAGGTCACTGATTACGGGTAGCTCTGTGATTGCTGCTATTGCGGCTCCATCACCTATCTGGTAGGTAGTTTGGTTTGCAGGTTCATGAAATACTGTATGCCCGTGCGATGCTATGAAATGTACCTGGTGGCTAAGTTCGTGCTTCGCAATAAATTCATTTACCATCATGCCGATATATCTGCCATAACGGGTGTGCAGTTTCAGAAAGTCGCTTACGTTAATAGTGCTTGCGTGTTGCAGGTCACGCGCCAACTCTGTAGAATAGGGGATGCAGGCGGCATTCAGTATCTCATATCGCCACTGCCCGCGCACTTCTTCCAGCATTACATGGGCAATGTCCAACCCGTCTAAAGAGCTGCCAGACATGAGGCCAATTACTTTATAAACCATTGTGTAAATGTAATAATTGATTTTTTTAAAGACCCTTCCCTGATTAAGTTTCAGTGCATTCCTCGTCGTTGTCATGGTTCGACGTCGCTCACCATGACAGGAATTCTATTTGGCAATAAATAAAATTAAAATTTCCATTCCGTTTCCAGCCACGCCTTTGTTACCGTATCGGTAAAGTCTATTTTTATGGGCACTATAGATGCATAGCCGTCTTTCAGGGCTTCGGCGTCTGTGCCTGTGCCGGTATCCATGTTTATGAATTTGCCGGTCATCCAGTAATAATCTTTTCCCCTGGGGTCAGTGCGGTGCTCAAATTCTTCGGCCCACTTTGCATAAGCCTGGCGGCATATCTTCATGCCCTTGAATTCACTTGCCGTGGTATTCGGAATATTGACGTTGAGCAGTATATGCGGAGGTAGTCCCCCCACCAACATGCGCTTTGCAAGGTCGTTCGCCACGGTTTTTGCTATGGTAAAGTCTGCGTCAAAACGGTAGTCCATCAGCGAGAGACCGATAGAGGGTACACCTTCTATCGCGGCTTCCATGGCTGCGCTCATGGTGCCGGAGTAGATAACATTTATAGAGTGGTTGGCCCCGTGATTAATGCCGCTCAGGCACAGATCTGGCTTGCGGTGCAATATCTTATCGCGGGCCAGTTTCACACAGTCTGCCGGTGTGCCGCTGCACTCCCAGGAGTCTATTCCTTCAAATACGTTGACCTTATTGAGCCGCAATGGATCGCCAATCGTAATAGCATGTCCCATGCCCGATTGCGGACTATCTGGCGCTACCACTATCACCTGTCCCAGGTCTCGTACCGCATCAACCAGCGCCTTTATGCCAGGGGCATTAATGCCGTCGTCATTGGTTATTAATATAACCGGTTTGTGTTCGTTCATAAAACTAATTCACCTTAGGTATATAGGGCATTGCCATCATTACCTTGCCATTTATCTTCCGCAGGTCTTGTATTTTTTCATACCATTCGTAGCCATCGCCCATCTCTTGTTTTATCGATGTTTTCAGCACGGCGCTGGCTTCTGTGTTCATGTTGAATTTGCGCATCAGTGCGCTTAGTTTATCCGTTGGTTCGGGGTAGGTGACCACTTTATAATCTGTGATCTTTGCCAGGGTTGCTGCACTTGCTATTGCTTTGTCCAGACCGCCAAGCTCATCTACAAGCCCTATTTCTTTGGCATCGGTTCCTGTCCATACACGGCCCTGCGAAATACTGTCCACATCGGCACTTGTCAGTCTTCTTCCTGTCGCTACGTGATTCTTAAATAATGCATAAATCGTGTCCACAGAGTTCTGCATACGTTGTGCTTCAAGTGGTGTCAGCGGACGCGATGTTGTAGGCACATCGGCATAAGGGGCATTCTTCACTTCATCGAAGGTCACCCCCAGCTTGTTTTTCATTAGCTTGTCCATACTGAACAGCATACTGAATACACCAATGCTGCCTGTAATTGTGTTCGGCATTGCAAATATGCTGTCTGCCATGCTGGAGATATAATAGCCACCGGAGGCTGCATAATCGCCCATGGAAACAACAAGATGTTTTTTCTGTTTCAAAAGCACCAGCTCGCGTAAGATAACTTCCGAAGCAAGGGCGCTGCCGCCGGGTGAGTTAACCCGTAGTACTACCGCCTTTATCCGGTCGTCTTTTCTAACCTTACGTATCTCTTCGCAAATGGCATCTGCGGCTATTTCATGTTCGTCCTTACCTTCGCCGTCCACAATGTTACCCTCGGCAAAGATCACCGCAATACGCTTATCGCTTATTTTGCCATCGCCTTTATGTGCTGCCGCATAGTCGCTGATGGTTACATACTTTACCTCATCAGTGTCTTTAACGCCTGTTTTGGCGCGCAGCCGTTGCTCCACTTCGTCCCAGTACAGCAGACCTGCAACCATTTTGGCTTTATAAGCATCTGCGGGGAATTGTATCGAGCCGTCAACCGCCCATTTGTTTATTTCAGTCTTTCCGCTGTGCGTGTATTCAGAAACGCCGCCGAGGAACTGGTCCCAAATGCCGTTCTGGAATGCCTGTATCTGTAGTCTGTTTGGTTCACTTATTTTTTCAGCCCTGAAAGGTTCTGTGGCACTCTTAAACTTTCCTGCATAAAATATTTCCGGCTCCAGTTCCAGTTTATCTAACGTGCCTTTGAAAAAGGCCAAAACTGTGGCAAAACCCTTGAGGTCAACGTTCCCCGCCGGGTTCAGGTAAATGCTGTCGGCTGCGGTTGCTACGAAGTACGCTCCCTGCGAGATATCTTCGCCATAGGCATAAACGAACTTTTTAGTTGTTTTAAAGTCAACAATTGCGCCCCTCAGTTGCTGCATGGTAGCCCATCCGTTTGGCGAAGGGGACAGTTTTACTAATATGCCTTTAATATCGTCATCTGTTTTGGCGCGGGCTATTGCCTTAGTTATATCATAAAGGCCAGGCTGGTACGCACCACCTTGACTGAGAAAAGCGAATTTATTTGATTCAGCTAGTTCGTTAATACGTTTCGAGAGGTCGATGACCAAGATGTTGCCGTCTGTCTTTTTGGTTTCCTTGTCTGTAAATGACTTAGAGACGCCAATAATAGCGGTTATAAAAAGCCCTATAATAACAATCCCGGCAAGTACCATTGCCAACAGGGATGCAAAAAACATTTTAAAAAACTCTCTCATAAAGTATGGTTGATTAATAAGTTGCAAATATACGGGCGGTTAGGAGATAAGTGAGTGTGAATTTAGTATTATCGTACTTTTGGACTTTAACTACGGGCAATTTAATGTTTACATCCACCACACAGATACGGGTACGATACGGGGAAACAGACCAGATGGGCTATTTATACTATGGCAATTATGCCTTGTACTACGAGGTTGGCCGCGCCGAATCTATACGGCAATTGGGTTTTACCTATCGCCAGCTTGAAGAAATGGGCATAATGATGCCGGTGGCCGAGCTTAATGTACACTATTACCGCCCCGCATTGTATGACGACCTGATAACCGTAAAAACTATTCTGAAGGACCTGCCTGATGGCCCCAAAATTCAATTCCACTCCGAGCTATATAATGAAGAAGGGACATTGCTGAACAAAGGGATAACTACATTAGTGTTTTACGACCCGAAAGAGAAAAAACGAACAAATATGCCGCAGGAATTGTACAGCCGGCTTTCGCCATTTTTTAATAAAGACAATGAGTAACATAGCAGCATCTATCATCACTATAGGCGATGAATTATTAATAGGCCAGGTAATAGACACCAATTCGGCATGGATAGCACAGCATCTGAATGAGCTGGGCATAGATGTGTTGCGGCGGGTGGCTGTAGGCGACAGTCGGGACGCGATAATAAAGGCGTTGGACGAAGAACTGCGTAATGCAGAGCTGATACTCATTACGGGTGGCCTTGGTCCCACGTCTGATGACATTACCAAGCCCTTGCTGAATGAATACTTTGGTGGCACAATGAAGGTAAACGAGCAGGTGCTGGAACATCTTAAAATTCTGTTCACGAAGCGCAACCGCCCTTTCTTAGAGCGCAACATGAAGCAGGCCGAGGTGCCGGATAACTGCACTGTCCTATTCAATAAGATGGGTACTGCGCCGGGAATGTGGTTTGAGAAAGATAATAAGGTGATCATTGCCATGCCGGGCGTGCCTTTTGAGATGGTTTCCATAATGGAAAATGAGGCGCTGCCGAGGCTGAAAGCAAGATTCGCCAGCGATGCATTACTGCACCGGTCTATCATTACTGCGGGGGATGGGGAAAGCTTTATAGCCGAAAAAATACGAGACCTGGAAGAATCGCTTCCTGCTCACATAAAGCTGGCTTACTTGCCCGGAGCTGGGATGGTGAAGTTGCGACTGACGGGACGAGCCGCCGATGCGCAAAAACTGGCGGGGGAACTTGATGCACGGCAAAAGGAAATTGCTGAACGGTTGGGCAATATAGTGGTAGCGCTGCAGGACATACCAATGGAGCGTATAGTGGGCAACCGCCTTAAAGAAGTCGGCAAAACACTTGGTCTCGCGGAGAGTTGCACCGGGGGCTACATAGGCCACCAGTTAACGCAGTCGCCAGGGTCATCGAGGTATTTTATGGGAAGCGTAGTCTCGTACGACAATGAGGTGAAGAAAAATGTCCTCGGTGTAAAAAGTGATACTTTGGATAATTATGGCGCTGTGAGTGAGCAGGTGGTGACAGAGATGGCGCAGGGCGCATTGCGGGTTTTAGGCACGGATTATGCGCTGGCGGTGAGCGGCGTGCTGGGGCCTGATGGGGCTACGGAACGGGTAAAGGTAGGGACTGTGTGGATGGCGGTTGCGGAAAAGGATAGCATAAAAACCAAGGAATTTTACTTCCCTTTCGATCGCCTGCGTAATAACGATATGGCAGCAGCTATGGGCCTAATGATGATATGGAAATTCATCAATGATCCCGATCCGGGCCAATAGGTGACGCGATAATAAGTATTTGTTAAAACCAGGAATGCAACCGGCGAAAAGTCGTTGCTTTGTTAGTTGAGAAGCCCTGGTTTATTATGATAAACAATGTGTATGTGGCAAATTGCACTTATTCTAATAGCCCTGGCCTTTAGGCCGGGGTAGAATGGGCAATATCAGGCTTTAGCCGAAAATTACTCGTTTAGTGTTACTCATGCAGTGCAGTTTCGGCTAAAGCCTGATGTGTTTTCGCTTTAATCCCCGGCCTAAAGGCCGGGGCAACTAAAATTTAATTCACCCAATGCAATATGTCGTACATCCCAAACAATTCACAACTGCCACCTTCTCCATCTCCTAAGTTGATTTTCCTAATTGGTATGCCCGCTGCAGGGAAAACATATTGGGGCGCCAACGTCGCCAAGGAGCATGATCTGGATTTTATAGACCTGGATATTTTTGTTACGCAGCAAGAGAAGGCGAGTGTTCCGGCACTGTTCGCGCAGTATGGCGAAAAGGGCTTCCGGGAACGGGAAAATAAACATCTGAAGAAACTGGTAAGCGCTCTCGATGCCGATACGGTTGTGGCTTGTGGTGGTGGTACGCCCTGTTTTCATGATAATATGGATGTGATGAAGAGTGCTGGTATTGTTATTTACTTAGATGCGGATATACCA
>JABDBX010000107.1:87-10601 GCA_013288445.1 Bacteroidota bacterium | reverse complement strand
TAGCGGAAGTGCTTCCTTTTTCAGTGACGCGCCAGGAGCCAACAAACTTTTGGTATGACAAAGTCTGGCAGCTTAGCCCTTCGTAACCGGCAGGGCATTGGCAGGTGTCGTGTATGCACAGGCCACCGTTCGCGCAGGTAACGCATTTGATCACAGTTTTTGATGTTGTATCTCCCTTGTTGCACGAAATATGAACAGATACCAGGAGGATGGCTGCGATGGAGGTAAGTGCGATGTTTATAAAAAGTGGTCTCATGGAGATTGAGTTCATAAAGTAGTAATGAATAAATTATTTTGTCCACTGCGAGGGGTTATCGGCGGCGGAAATATAGCCGAAGTCATTTGTGGTATTGTTTGTCTCGTCGGTAACTTTATAACGCATGGTTATTGCTCCATTGGGGCCATGCGTCGCATCGGTGTATATGTAGCCAACACCTACATATGACTTGTTATTTATGGTAGTTTGCTGCGGAATGTATATCGAATCACCGGAGATGGTGCATGCCAACTGGAGGGCGTTATTATCAAGGTTAAATAATACTAACGAAGACGATGAGGTGCCGGGAGAGGATATCTCAATATTGTAAAACTGTGTTGTGGGAGATATGCTTCCTTTTTCAGTTACATTCCAGTTGCCTGTAAACTTTTGGTAGGCCAGGGTTTCGCAAGTTATACCCTCGTATCCGGCGGGGCACTGGCAGGTGTCGTGTACGCACAGTCCGCCATTGGCGCAAGTAACGCATTTGATAATGGTTTTGGAGGTGGTATCGCTCTTGCCGCAGGATGCAACAAGTATAGCGAAAAAAGACGCAAATAAAGCTAAAGTCTTCAGTCTTTTCATTTTATATGGAGTTTATAACAGGATTAAAGATAAGGATAAATTGCACTTACCCATAGTATCAGGCGCAAAAATGCCCCCTCAACTAACGCTGCGGGGGCATAAATATTTTACACGTGTGTTATTTATTCCACTGCGATGGGGCGCTGCCATCAGGTGCATAATAACCGAAATCGTCAGGTACATTGGTCGCAGTATCTATTACTTCATAAGACAAGGAGATATTGCCATATTGGCCATAAGTAACGTCCGTATATATATATCCTTTTCCAAAAACCACCTTACCCTCCAACTGTTGGTTAGGTATATAGATAGTATCGCCTACGATGGTACCCCTGATGTTAGCAACAAAATAATTATAGAATTTAGAAATAACAACGTCAGTGACAATATTTGCCGGAGCTACGCTAACAGAGTATTGCGATGCATTTGTATTAGAGCCCTTTTCAAATACCTGCCACTCTCCCAGGAACTTATCGCGCGAAGTGGTTTCGCAAGTGGGGCCCCCATATCCTGATGGACAATTACAAGCTCCGTCATTACAAACGCCGCCATTTGCACATACTATAGTTTTACACTTATCCCGGTTGCAGGAGGTATAGGTTATAGCAGAGAAAGCAGAAACTGTAGCAAGTGCGGAAATAAGTATTGTTTTTAATGGCTTATTCATTAGTGGCAAAACGTTTTAATGAGTATAAAGATAAAAAAGTTGCTATAAAGCTACGCGTAAAAGGGTACCTTTTTGGCAGCCATGTATAACAACACTTTTTTACACGGGATAAATATATTCCATTACCTCCAGTAAACTAAAAAAAATCAAAGATATTTTTTTGTTCTATTTTTCTATGTCGGCCTTGTAGGCTTTTATCCCGCGATATATGGCCATTGCCACCTGCTGTTGACCCCTTTCTGAATTCAAATAATTCTCTTCATCCACGTTGGTAATAAAGCCTATTTCCACAAGCACACCCGGCATTGCGCTGCCGGCCAGCACTTCCAGGTCCATCTGCTTTACACCCAGGTCAGGGCGGCCTTCAGCCACAAAACCTTCCTGTATCTTGGTGCCTAGTTGTATGCTCTTGCTCAGGAACGCGTGGGAATATTGGGCTATGATTATTGCTGTTTGTGGGTCGTTCTCATTGAGCAGCTCCGGCTGGTTGGTTACATTGTCGCTAAACTCACCGATCGCATTTTCTTTCTGGTAATTGCGGCGCAGCCCCAGTACATAAGTTTCTACCCCGCTACGGGTAGTGGTATGGTGCTGCACGGAATGATATATGGGCTGCTTTACCGACTTATGGTGCTTTTTAACTGTTTTATATCCTACAATCGTCTTTGTATAGGTAAAAGGGGTAGAGTTAACGTGAATAGCAATAAACAAGTCGGCGTTAGATCTGTTTGCCAGTTCGTGCCTGTTTACCAAACTGGGGTAATCATCGGTGGTGCGGGTATAAATAACTTCAAGGTTCTTCATGCTGTCAGATAATATTTTGCCCAATTTCTTCGTTACGGCAAGGGTAATATCCTTTTCCATTGAAAATGCCCCCCGTGCGCCAATGTCCTTACCCCCGTGGCCTGCGTCCAAAACGATCTTGGATATTGTTTTTCCCTTAGCTGCTAAAAAACAAGGGGATGCACCAATTAATATAAGTATAATGAATATTGTACGCATAATTTTGTTTCGCAAAAGATTAAATGCACAAGCTGTCAAATCGTAGCCTTCAATTAACTATTTTTGTTCCGTTGATGAGCCTGAACGGTAAATTTATTCTAAAATTCCCATCCTTGTGTTGCTTTACTACGAGTATAGCAATCATTTTTATATTCTTTATAACAAATAACACTTATGCCCAAACTGAAAAGGACAGCGGGTTTTCATCGGCCGGTGTGCCCGCAGACAGCATAAAAATAAAGCTGGATACAATAGGCGCAAACAGAATGAGCCCGGTTGACAGCATTAAAAAAGATTCGCTTGCTGCTGCGTCAGATACATCTAAAAGAAGAAGGCTGGAAGCGCAGTTGGGAATAAAAATATCTAAAGACGGGCTGCCTGCGGTAGTAAAGGCCGAAGCGCAGGACTCGGCGATAATGGACATGCAGCGCAATCTTTTTTACCTGTATGGAAAGGCAAAGGTGAATTACCAGGATATGCAGCTTAATGCCGGGCAGATAACCTATGCACAGTCGTCTAGTATGGTTACTGCCGCGCCATATGAGGCTGGTAAAAAAGATTCAGCCTCCGAACGGCAAACATTCACACAAGGCAAGGAGAAATTTACAATGGACTCGATGCAGTATAATTTTAAGAGCAAGCGGGCTATTGTGAGGAATGTGCATTCGCAATACGGCGAAGGCTACGTATATAGCGAGCAGGTGAAACGAAACCCCGACCAGACCATTTACGGGTGGCACAGTGTATATACCACCTGTGCGCTGGATACGCCTCACTTTGGCATTAATGCGAAGAAGATAAAAGTAATACCGGGGAAGCTCATTATCTCCGGCCCCTGTAACCTGACCATTGAAGGGATACCAACGCCTATATTTCTGCCTTTCGGTTTGTTCCCGGTGTCCCAAACTCAAAAGTCGGGATTCATTTTGCCCACTTACACCATAGAAGAGCAGCGTGGCCTGGGACTGCTAAATGGTGGATACTATTTTTACCTCAATAATAATGTGGACCTGCTCACGCAGGCCAACATTTATACAAAGGGTAGTTATGCCCTGAGCGGCCTGAGCGACTATTACGATCTGTACCATTACCGGGGATCTTTGCGATTCTCCTATGCCTACAATAAAACGGGAGAGGATTTTGAGCCTGGTGCGTCTATCGAGAAAGATTTTATGCTCAACTGGTCGCACCAGTCAGATGCTAAGGCTGTGCCGGGCCAAAGTTTCAATGCATCGGTGCAGATAGGCACCTCTACCTTTTATTCCAATAACAGCTACGACCCCAACCAGATATTGCAAAACCAATACCAGTCGAATATCAGCTACTCAAAGAGCTGGCAGGGCACGCCGTTTGCGCTTACGATAAGCGCCTTGCACAGCCAGAACACAGAGACCCGGCAGGTAAATGTGACGCTGCCGGATATAAACTTTCATGTGGCGCAGATAAACCCATTCCAGCGAAAGAAAGCAATAGGCACGCACTGGTACGATAAGATAACAGCAAGCTACACACTGGATATGCTGAACAGGACAAGTTTTTATGACAGCACATTCAGCCTTCGGAGTCTTTCGTTAACTAATTTCCAGACTGGTGTACACCATACAGTTCCTATCAGCGCGTCCTATACTATCTTTAGGTATATTAATATGTCTTTCAGCGCAAACTATAATGAATACTGGCTTACCAATAAATTGTACCAGAACTATGACTCGCTCGCCCACAAGATAGACAGCGCAAACAGCTATGGTTTTTATACCGCCCGCGATTTCAATATGGGCGTAACCTTTTCTACCCGTATCTATGGCATGAAGCTATTTAAAAAAGGCAAGTTGAGAGGCATAAGGCATGTGCTCACGCCATCGGTTGGGCTTAGCTATCACCCCGACTTCGGCGCGTCGCCGTTCAATTATTACTACCGCACGCACCTGGATACACCATTCCTGTCGAACAATTATACTTATCTTTCTCCCTTTGCTTCATCGATAGTTGGTACACCACCATTGGGCAGATCGGGGCAGGTGAACCTGGGGATAAATAACAACCTGCAGATAAAAGTGAAGTCGTCAAAAGATACGGTCACGGGATACAAGAATGTGACGCTTATCGACGCCTTAGGCTTTAATGTATCCTACAATCCGGCAGCCGATTCTTTTCAATGGAGCCTTATATCGGCCAACTTCCGTACCAATGTTATGGACAAGATAAACATAAGCTCATCTGCAAGTTTCGACCCCTATGCAATAGATTACAATACCGGCAGGCGGTTGCCGGAGACTATGGAGGATATGGGGTTTGGGCTGGCAAGGTTCAGTACGGCTACTCTGGCCCTCGGCACCAACTTCCACTCGAAACCCAAGGGCGGGGCAGCAAACCCCAGCAACAGCGAGGAGTATGGCCGTATCATGCGCAATGCAGGCTATAACGACTATGTGGATTTTAATATTCCCTGGAGCTTTAATTGCAGCTATTCACTGTCTATGAACCAGACCTATAACTATGTTTCGCGGCGGGATACGCTTGCATACAGCCAGACAGTAACCTTTTCTGGTGAACTACAAATAACCAGCCGCTGGAAAACAACTTTGAGTACAGGTTATAATTTCGACTACAAACAGCTTACACTTACTTCGATAGATGTTTATCGCGACCTTCACTGCTGGGCCATGCACCTGCAGGCCGTACCCTTCGGCCCCCGGAAAAGCTTCACTTTTACACTTAACGTAAAATCAGCGATACTGCAAGACCTGAAATTGCAGCGGAGGAGAGATTACCGCGATGCGCCTTATTAAAGCCGTTGTTACGCTTTTTTATGCCGTTTATATGATGGTATGCGTTTACTTTTTACTTTTGCCCTCCATTTGATTGAGTGACGATAACGAAATAAATACAATCATCTGGCTTGTTCTTTTCCATTTCTGCTTCGTCACAAAAGTCCTTAAATAGCTTGCTATTCGCGGATTTTGCGACTCGCATAAAAGAAAAATAACTTCGCCATATAATTATCTTTATTTCGTCAACGTCACTAATTTTGCAACGTTTCAATTAAAATAATAACATATCATACTATGGCGATCATTGATCTTGTAATGCCGAAAATGGGGGAAAGTATAATGGAAGCCACTGTGCTGAAATGGCATAAACAACCCGGCGACCATGTGAAGATGGATGAAACTTTATTGGACATAGCCACCGATAAAGTGGATAGCGAAGTGCCGTCAACTACCGCCGGTGTGATCGTAGAATTGCTCTATAAAGTAAATGATGTGGTGCCCGTGGGCGCTGTTATAGCAAGGATAGATGCAGGTGGGGTAGCAGGATCTGCCGCGCCTGCAGCGCCAGTGCAGCAGGCACAACCTGTAGCACAAGCTGCTCCGCAACCCCAGCCGGTAGCACAACAATACCAGGCCGCACCGACCACTGCTACAGAAAACAGCGGGCCGCGTTTTTATTCACCGCTTGTACTCAATATCGCCGGTAAGGAAGGGATAAGCATGGCGGAGTTAGAGAACGTGCCGGGTACGGGCAACGAAGGCCGGGTAACGAAGAAAGATATACTGAATTACGTGGCTAACCGGGGCAATGGCGCCATTGCCGCGCAGCCGCAACCTGCGCCACAATACCAGGCTCCGCCACAAGCCGCTCCTGCCGCTCCTGCCGCTCCTGCGGTTGCAGCAACGCCCGCAGTTGCGCCGCAGCCGGTGACACAACAACCATCGTACAGTGCGCCAACAGGCGGCAATGTGGAGATTATAGAAATGGACAGGATGCGCAAGCTGATAGCCGACCATATGGTGCGCAGCAAGGCCACATCGCCACACGTTACGAGTTTCACGGAAGCTGATGTGACCAACATTGTAAAATGGCGTGATAAGGCGAAAGTTGGGTTTGAGAAAAAGTATGGCGAGAAGATCACCTATACGCCGATCTTCTTTGAAGCAATAGTTAACTGTATCCGCAGGTTTCCATTGATAAACTGTAGCCTTGATGGCGACAGGATCATCATTAAGAAAGATATAAACATAGGTATGGCCACGGCATTGCCAAGTGGTAACCTCATAGTACCTGTGATAAAAAATGCCGACACGAAGAACCTGATCGGTCTATCTAAAGATGTGAACGCACTTGCCAATGCAGCCCGCAACAGCAAGCTGAAGGCTGACGACACGCAGGGTGGCACATTTACCGTAACTAATGTGGGCACATTTGGTAGCCTGATGGGCACACCCATCATCAACCAGCCGCAAGTAGCTATTCTTGCCTTAGGCGTTATTAAAAAGCGCCCTATGGTGCTGGAAACTGCCGATGGCGATGTAATTGCTATCAGGCACATGATGTATCTGTCGCTTAGTTATGACCACCGTATAGTTGATGGTTCGCTTGGCGCCAGTTTCCTTACGGCAGTAGCCAATGAACTGGAAGCCTTTGACCCTAACAGGGCGATATAACTCTTCTGCACTTTGTAGATATTTGGCCCGCGATCATCGCGGGCTTTTTTTATGAAGGTAATGTTGGTCTGCCATATTGTTTTTTGCGGGTAAACCGTAAATAACAATAACCGCAAATGCCCGATGCCAGCGAGGCATTGAGTACGGCAAGCTTTGCGATGAGAAGTGTTTGCGTGCCGGGGAACGCAAGGGTGGCAATGAAAATAGAAACAGAAAAGCCGATGCCGGCCATCATGCCCATACCTAACACCTGTTTGTGCGTGAGGCTTCCCGGCAGGTCAACGATCTTCAATTTCACTGCAACATAGGTTGCGAGAAATATCCCTATTGGTTTGCCCAAAAATAATCCCAAAAATATTCCCCAATGGACCGGGGATGATATGATTGGAAATACCTGTGCCGGCAGAATAATAGCAGTATTGGCCAATGCGAACAGCGGCAGGATGATAAAGTTAACCGGTACCCGCAAACTTTGTTCCAGCCGGTGAATACAGGATGATGGGATAACCATTGCCAGCAGCACCCCGGCAATAGTGGCATGTATGCCCGAATTGTAAACGAAATACCATAGAAGCAGTCCGGTAACCAGGTAGATGCTTATGCGCGTCACCCTGAAATAATTGAGCGCCAATAAAATTACAACGATCATCGCCGCAAGGCAGGAGTAAAGCCAGTTTAAATGCCCTGCATAAAAGACGGCAATAGCAAGTATGCCGCCAATATCATCAATAATGGCAATTGCCGTGAGGAATATGCGCATGGACAATGGCGCGCGTTTGCCAAGTAAAGAAAGTGCGCCCAGGGAAAACGCTATATCTGTAGCCATCGGTATTCCCCAGCCTTTGTAATCATGGCTATGATGGCAAAATGCAAGATAAATGATCGCAGGAAGCAGCATTCCGCCTATGGCGCTGATAACCGGGAGCATAGACTTTTTAATGGTTTGCAGCTCGCCATTCAACACTTCCCTTTTTATTTCCAGCCCTGCAGAAAAGAAGAATAAACTCATCAAAGCATCGTTCACAAAATGCAGCAAAGAACCCGGCAAATGCAGGCCGTGCGCCGGAGTGATAATTTCTTGTTCCCAGAACGATAAATAACCGCTTCCACAGCTTGAATTGGCGACCACAAGCGAAGCGGCAGTGCTGCATATAAGCAGCACGCCAACAGCCCTGCTGTCCCTGATAAAAAACTTTATGGAAGGAATAATATTCATTGTTGAAATAATGATAAAGATAAAGTAAATTAGGCAGCCCGCTAATTTGTGAAAGATGCAACACGCTTTCCCGATTATTTAGCGTATGGCCTGCTGAATCGCTTGCCAGTAGGGCTTTCCAGGCCATTAACAATTTTTTTTCGCAAGAGATTACTAAAACGTTTATCTTCGTAAATGTTAACAGGCAGGCAGAAAGGATATTTTTTTCACACAGCAAAAAAAGCACCAAACTTATCAAAGGTCATTCTGTAAGTTTTGGTAAACAAACAAGAGCGGAATGATTTTTTTTTTCAACAAAATGTTAGCAATTTCGTCCTCCCAAATTAAAAGGGGTGGAAAGCATTGAATATCCTGTGAAAAAGTGTTGGTGCTGCAAAAAATACAATAAGGAAAATACAATAAAATTTTAGGTAAGAAATACGCAAAGCCCTGCAAACGAAAATGTTTTTTTCACAGGGAAAAAATTCTTGTCGGTTTTATTGCGGGTCATAAAAAAAATTGAATTAACTTGGTGAACGTTGTTTCATAAATATGGATAGACATCTTTACAATACTACTAATAATGTTTTAACCGAAGCGGAACAACTATGGGTGAAATGTTTGGTTATAATTAAGGACAACGTCAACTGGCGCACGTACCAAACCTGGTTCGAGCCGGTAAAAGCCGTAGGACTTATAGATAATGTACTTACCTTGCAGGTACCAAGTCAATTTTTTTACGAATGGCTCGAAGAACATTATGTGGAACTTTTGGGGAAGACCATAAAGCGCGTACTCGGAAGGGTGGGGCGGCTGGAGTATCGCATAATGATGGAAAGCAGTTCTTCACAGCGCAATCCAGCTTCCATTAACATGCCCGGCAGCACACATACAAAACCACCTAAGGAAAATAACTACGTGGACATGCCGCTGAAGTGGGACGACCCGCACAGTATCAAAACCCCTTATGCCATTCCGGGATTGAAGCGTATGCAGATAGATCCGCAGCTAAATGGCAACTACCTTTTTGAAAATTATGTAGAGGGAGATTGCAACCGTGTGGCGCGCTCTGCCGGTATTCATGTGGCGCAAAAGCCCGGGGCTACTTCTTTTAATCCTTTGGTGGTATTTGGCGGAGTAGGGTGGGGTAAGACGCACCTGGTGCAGGCAATAGGTAATGAAGTGCGCAGGCTGCACCCTAACAAGTCGGTGCTGTATGTGAGCGCAGAGAAATTCATCAACCAGTTCATAGACCATTCAAAAAATAATGAGATAAATGATTTCATCCACTTCTACCAGTTGATAGATGTGTTGATAATGGATGATATTCATTTGTTTGTTCCGGCCCACAAAACGCAGGATGTATTCTTTGCAATTTTCAATCACCTGCACCAAAGCGGTAAGCAGATAATACTTACCAGCGATACGGCGCCGCGGGATATGGAAGGAATGCAGGAGCGCTTACTGAGCCGCTTCCGTTGGGGCCTTAATGCCGACATACAGCCACCCGATTACGAAACACGCCAGGCAATACTGCAAGTGAAGATGCGCCAGGAAGGACTGGAGATACCAGACGAGGTGGTGAAGTATGTAGCATATAATATCCAGAGCAATGTACGGGAACTGGAAGGCGCGCTGATAGCATTGTTTGCCCAGGCTACACTGAATAAAAAAGAAATAGACCTGGACCTTGCCAAGCGTGTGATGAAGAACTTTGTGAAGACGGCGGCAAGGGAAATGACGATAGACAATATCCAGAAACTGGTGTGCGAATACTATCATGTGGCTTACGACCGCCTGCTTACCAAAACACGCAAGCGCGAAGTAGTGCTGGCGCGCCAGATAACCATGTACTTTGCCAAAAAGTTTACCAAGCAATCGTTAAAGACCATAGGCGACCACTTTGGCGGCTTCGACCATACCACCGTTATCCATTCCTGCCAGACGGTAGAGAACCTGATGGAAACAGATTCGGAGTATAAAGAAAACCTGCTGGAGATACAGCAGAAGGTGCAGATGGCGAGCATATAACCATGTAAAGATATGGCTGCAAGATAAATGTAAGGTTTTCCCTCTTTTTTTGCTGTTCAGATTTGTTCATTCAGGCTTTACGCTTATCTTTGCAGTCCCTTAAAAAGGAAACAGTATTTTTAACGCAGTTTGCGGCCTGTAAAGGTGAGGTGGGAGAGAGGCCGAATCCACTAGTTTGCTAAACTGGCATACGTTGTTAAAACGTATCGAGGGTTCGAATCCCTCCCTCACCGCAACAACGTTTTTAAGAAGACCGGAAGTGAATGGAGTAAGGTTCACTAAGTATTAGTAAGAAGGCCCGGGGAGTAGCGCAGGCCGGTAGCGCATCTGGTT
>JABDBX010000107.1:0-77 GCA_013288445.1 Bacteroidota bacterium | reverse complement strand
GTTTGGGACCAGAGGGTCGCAGGTTCGAATCCTGTCTCCCCGACATAAAGAGAGCGAAAGAAACAGAGCGAACAGCG
>JABDBX010000106.1:404-10612 GCA_013288445.1 Bacteroidota bacterium | reverse complement strand
GAACCATACATACTGCATCCATTAGCCGTAGCGCGCATTGTGGTTGAGGAGATCGGGCTGGGTGTTACATCTGCAATATGCGCCCTGCTGCACGACACAGTTGAGGATACCGAAATAACACTGGAAGACGTAAGCCGGGAATTCAACACCCACATTGCTAAGATCATTGACGGCCTCACCAAAATATCGAACGTTGTGGATATCAAGGCCGACACCACTGTGCAGGCCGAGAACTTTAGAAAGATATTATTGACGCTTGCAGATGACCCCCGGGTAATACTCATAAAGCTTGCCGACCGCCTGCACAATATGCGCACGCTGGACAGCATGAGCCGCGATAAGCAGCTAAAAATATCATCGGAAACCACCTACATCTACTCTCCCCTCGCCCATCGCCTGGGTCTCTACGAGATAAAAAGCGAAATGGAAGATCTGGCCATGAAGTACACCCAACCGGAAGTGTATATGGAAATAGCCCAGGGCCTGAAAGAAACCAAGCGCGAAAGGAGCAGATACATCAATGAGTTTATTAAACCGGTAAAAGAAGAACTGATTGCTGACGGTTTTGATTTCGAGATATATGGTAGGCCAAAGGCCATTCACTCCATCTACAACAAGATGCGCAAGAAGCATGTAACGTTTGATGAGGTGTATGACATCTTCGCGATCCGCGTGATACTGAAATCAACGCCAGAGCGGGAGAAAGAAGACTGCTGGAAAGTGTACTCGATCATCACCAATTTTTACCGGCCCAGTACGGAGCGGCTGCGCGACTGGATCAGTGTACCGAAAGGCAACGGCTACGAGGCGCTGCATACCACAGTTATGGGCCCGGGCGGTAAGTGGGTGGAAGTGCAGATACGCACCGAGCGCATGAACGAGATTGCAGAAAAGGGCCTTGCCGCACACTGGAAGTACAAAGAAGGCGGCCCCATATCTGCACACGAAAGCAAGTTAGACAGTTTCCTGACCCACCTGCGAGAAATACTGAACAACCCGGATACCGACACTATAGATTTTATACAGGATTTCAAGCTGGACCTTTTTACCGAAGAGATTTACATATACACCCCAAAGGGCGATATGCGTGTATTGCCAAAAGGCGCTACAGCACTCGACTTTGCCTTCGACATCCACACAGAGTTAGGGCGGCATTGCATTGGTGCGAAGGTGAACTACAGGCTGGTGCCCCTAAGCCATCAATTGGACAGCGGCGACCAGGTAGAAGTGATCACTTCATCCAAACAAAACCCGTCGGAAGACTGGCTGCAGTTTTTAATAACTGCAAAAGCAAAGTCGCGTGTAAAAGCCTACCTGAAAGAAGATAAGCGGAAAATAGCGGAAGACGGGAAGGATGCACTCCGGCGCAAACTAGATCACTTGAAATTGCCGTTGTCTCAGCAGAATGTAAATGAGCTGTTGCAACATTTTAAGAAAGCCACGCCACTTGATCTCTATTATGCTATCGCCGTTGGAAACATAGACCTCAAAGACCTGAAAACCTTTGTGGTGCATGGCGACAAGCTTATGCCAGTTGCACGCGAAATAAAGCAGGATATAAAACACGCGCCGCATGACGAAGACCTAGCTAAACAAAAACCCGGTAAGGGCGCAGAACTCATTATCTTCGGAGAGCGCTCTGACAAAATATTGTACAAGCTGGCCCAATGCTGCCAGCCGATACCTGGCGATGATGTGTTTGGCTTCGTAACATCAGGCGAGGGGCTGAAAGTGCACCGCACAGACTGCCCAAATGCAGCGCAGCTATTAGCCAACTATGGCCACAGGATCGTGAAAACAAAATGGGCAAAGAACAAAGAAATATCCTTCCTCACAGGCGTGCGCATTACCGGCCTTGATGATGTAGGGGTGATACAAAAAATAACCAACATCATATCCGGCGAACTTAAACTAAATATGCGGTCACTAAGCATAGACTCTAAAGACGGCATATTTGAAGGCAACATAATGGTTTATGTACACGACCGCGAAGAGCTCAACGCTTTCTGCACCCGCCTTGGTGCACTTGAAGGCATAAGTAAGATAGAGAGAATAGAGAATAATGAGGCAACCTGAAGGTGAAATGTAAATAGTAAAGAAAAAGGGTCACATTAACTAATATTTCTAATAAATTCGCAAAAAAATCTCAAAATGATCATTCAATTCAGCATAGGGAATTACCGGTCATTCAATGGCATACAGACTATTAATTTCAGGGCTACAGGTATAGTTTCCGAAAATAAAACGGTGGATGCAAATAACATTGCAGAAGTGGATGGACAGCGGTTATTAAAAACCCTTGGCGTATATGGCGCAAATGCAAGCGGCAAATCTAATCTAGTGAAAGGGTTTCATTTCTTTAAGAGAATGGTAAAATGGTCCCTGAACAACGAAGATCTTTTTACGCATATATACGACCCCAATATACAGGCAATAGAAAACAAATCAGATGATTGTGGTTATTTTCAAGTTGTAATTTTAATAGAAGGAAGGAAATACCGGTATGGATTTACATTAGGAGAAAAAGAAATTGCTACAGAGTGGTTATTTGGCCCTGACAGAGGAAATGGAAATTATTATTTTTCTCGGATAGGAAAAGAAATAGAAATAAATGAAGAGTATTTTCCCGAGGGCTTAAATATCCCATACGATACTAAATTGAGAGCTAATACTCTTTTCCTAACTTTCTGCTCTTCATATAATGGACAAATATCTGGTAGCATTCGGGATTTTATTTCTTATAAAATAAAACATACTGAAACGTCAGATAACGATTCGGATAGGAATGCAGATACAAATAAACTAGTTGAGGAAAATAATAAAGAAGTTGTTTTGAATTGGCTAAGGGAAGCAGGTTTGGATTATAATGACATTAAAATACAAAAGAATAATAATAGAAATGAACACCCAACAATTATAGTGTATAAAAACATCTATGATAGCCATGGCAAAATAATTGGCACCATACCGATGAACCTTAAAGAGGATGAATCTGACGGCACACAAAAATATTATTCATTTATTGGCAAGCTGTATAAAAAATTTGAAGACGGCGGTCTTCTTATTTCTGATGAAATAGATAGTAACTTCCATCCCGCTTTATTACAAAAGATCATTAGTTTATTCAATAATCCATTGGTAAATAAAGCCAATGCCCAATTGCTTTTTACTAGCCATGATACTAACCTGATGAGCCCGGAAATTATGCGTCGCGACCAGTTTTATTTCACGGAGAAATCATCTAATGATGAAACTGTACTTTATTCTTTATCTGACTTAAAGGGTATTCGCAACAATGCGGATTTTGCAAATCAATACCTGGCTGGATTTTATGGAGCATTACCTGTATTGGGCGATTTTATCGAAGAATCTCTAACCACTGAAAACCCGGAAAAGTAAGTTATGCCAACTCAACCCTGGAAAAAAAATAATGACGATGCAAGGCACGAAGATAGTTTGCCAACCTATATTATTTTTTGCGAGGACAAAGTGCACGAACCGGAGTATTTCGGAACTTTCAACGTTAAGCATGATCTGAAAATTGTTGTAATTCCAGATCAAGGTCAAAATCATTTTAATTTTTTCAATACAGTAAAGCAATGCTTCAAGGATAAAAGAATGGCGGTAGTGAATGGCAGTTACAAAGTCATTGATGAATTAATGGAAAACATCTGGTGTGTTTATGATAGAGACACTGATTTAACACAATCGAATATAAAACAGAGGGATAATTTCTTTTTCACCAACGCTATTAAATCTGCTGCTGATTGCGGATTAAATGTAGCTTGGAGTAATGATGCGTTTGAATTGTGGGTTTTACTGCATTTTGAAGAGGTTCCGGCTGAAATCGCATTCTATCGTGACAACATTTACAATAGGCTAACTGAAGTTTTCCGTAACCTTCCAAACTCTTCTGAAGGGTTAGCGAATATAGTAGGTCAACCAGATTTTCATTACAAAACTCATTTAAAGAGACGTCCCAATTTTAGCCAACATGTTCTTCCGTTATTACATGAAAGAAGTAATGCTGCAATTGAAAATGCAACTGCACTAGAAGCCATTTATTCACACGACACCCCTTTCCACGACCGAAATCCTTGCACAATGGTTCACCATTTAGTTCGTGAACTATTGGCTTTTCAACAACAATAAATACTAACCATGCAAGACACTAATCCACTTTACACCACATACCTCACCGTAACCCAAAAAGCCGCAGACATAAACTATGCCTCTGCTGTGCTTGGATGGGACCAGGAAACTTATATGCCGCCTAAAGGTGCCGAGGCACGTGGACGTCAATTGGCTACGCTTGCTTCTATGGCGCACCAACTGCTGACTGGCACATATTATGGAGCACTCCTTCATTCGCTATCGGAGCAGGAATACTTGTTTGATACGGAGAAAAGCAATGTAGCGCATAGCCTGGATGATTATGAAAAGAACAGCAAGCTTTCACCTGAGTTTGTGGAGGAGATGTCTATGCAAACAAGCGAGTGTTTCAATGCTTGGATAGCAGCACGCAAGCAAAATGATTTCAGTGTATTTGCGCCATCGCTGGCGAAAATGATTGCGTTGAAAAGAAAACAGGCGGAACTTTACGGGTACACATGCCATCCCTACGATGCACTGCTTGACGATTATGAAAAAGGTATTACAGTGGCTACCCTCGACCCATTGTTCCAGGGAATAAAAGAACAACTGCCGCCGATACTTGACAAAATTAAAGCGGCAAAGCAGGTAAGCAACGGTTGCTTTCACCAACACTTCCCAAAAGAAAAGCAATGGAACTTTGGTATCGATGTACTGAAGCGGATGGGCTATGACTTTGAAGCAGGCAGGCAAGACTATTCCGAACATCCTTTCACCACATCGTTCGCCGCTACCGATGTTCGTATTACCACCAGGGTTGATGAAAACAACTTCGCATCCATGTTGTGGAGCTGCATCCACGAAGGTGGACACGCATTGTATGAGCAGGGCCTTCCGGAAAACCAGTATGGCCTGCCATTAGGTTCACCGGTATCATTGGGCATACACGAATCGCAGTCCCGATTTTGGGAAAACTGCATCGGTCGCGGCCGCGCATTCTGGGAGTTTTTTCTATCCGCAACTACAAGCCTATTTCCCAGAACAGCTTAACAATGTAAGCCTCGACACTTTTTATAAAGCCATGAACCGCGTTGAGCCGTCATTGATCCGCACCGAGGCCGATGAAGTTACCTATCACTTTCATGTATTGATACGCTACGAAATAGAAAAGGCGCTTATTGATGGCTCGCTTGAAACGAGCGACATACCTGCGAAGTGGAACGAACTATACAGTAAATATCTTGGCGTAACCCCGCCTGACGACAAGACCGGAGTATTGCAGGATGTACACTGGAGCCACGGCAGTTTTGGGTACTTCCCTACCTATACACTGGGCAGTTTTTATGCAGCCCAGTTCTTCCACCAGGCGCAAAAAGATTTACCAGGGTTGCAACAACAAATAACAAACGGCGAACTGGAAGACCTGCTGCATTGGCTGCGCGAAAAAGTACATATTCATGGCCGCAGGTATAATTCCGAAGAACTGTGCGAGCGCATTACCGGCCAGAAATTGGATGTCGCTTATTTTCTGGAGTATGCGAGGCAGAAGTACGCAGGGGTCTATGGAACTGCTGAATAGCATTATGGCGCGGCCTGTACAAAAGGTTTCAGGTCGCTGGCGAGTTTGGTGGTGAATAGGGCTGCGCCCTGCGCATTTAAGTGCTGCGAATTATAAAAGTATTTTCGGTCAGCGCCAAGCGTATCGTTCGCATAATTGAGAAACAGGAAGTTATACTTTTTCGAGTAGCCGTCGATCATGGCAATGATCTCGCCCGCATTTTTTTCCATTGCCAACTCTTCACGCAGTATGGGTGTAAAAACAAAAATGACCTTTATATCGTTGTCACGGCAATAGTTGAGAAATTGCTCAAATTCTCTGACCGCATTTTCCTGTACCGGTTTCACGGTGCCATTAGGGTACGCTGCTTTAAACCGCTCAAACGAACTGTCCCAGGCAAATGAGCGCGGGCCAAAACCCTTATACAGCTTGTTGGTAGCAACCTTACCAATATTGAAATAGCAAAACAATCCTTCCTTTACCAGGTTAAGATTATTGTTGTACTTGAACAACGGGAAATACATCTCGGGGAAAGTAAACTTGCCTTCATACCTGGAGGTAATATCCCTGATCTCCCGGTCATTTAAATAAGGCAGGAACTGCCGATAGCTATATAGGTCCTTGCGGTCTTCAAAATTATCAAGGTCTATACTTTGAATAATATACCTGGGCTTTTTGTTGTGCTGTAGATATATCCTGAATCGTGCAAACTGCATGGGGAAGCCCCATCCGTCCAGGCCCAGGTTATAGCTGTTGAGGTGTAATATAGTGTCTAAAATTTGAGGGGATATGTGCAGGAAGGCCCTTGATGATCCGTTGACAATAACGTCCGCATTTATTTTGCCGCTGTAGATATCATTCCAGGTAGCAAAATATTGCATCTTCGATTTTCGCAATCCCCTATCCACTGCATACTGGACAGCATACATCAAAAGCACAACAAACGATCCGCACCACAATGCATATTTAACGCTCGTTCTCATTCGCTAAAATTGAAAGTAAATAAATTGCCGCTGTGTGAACACGCCAAACAGGTAAATAGAAAATGCCATTGCGAAATATACGCCCAACCTTACCGCTCTTGGCTGCCTGCCAACGAACATATCAAGGGGCTCCTTCCCTTCTTTATGATGAGTAAGCTCCAGCAACAATATCAGCAAGAAACAGGTAAGCAAAGCGCCTTTGTCTAAATCTCCAAACAGCCGGGAGCGTGCGGCACTTTTTGATGTTGACAATTCTGAAAAAATACCGGGCAGTCTTTTATAAATATAGAATGCGCCAGTTACTGTTTTTGCCCTAAAAAAAACAGAAGTCAAAGCAATGAACGTAAATGTAATGACCTTACTAAGTGCATGGTTCAGCCAAAGCGGTAACATGCCGAACAGCCTGCGCCGCACGGCCTGCGTAAAAAACTCATATACAAGCGCCGCGCCATAAATTGTTCCCCATAATATAAAACTCCAACTGGCGCCATGCCACAGACCGCTCAAAAAAAATGTAAGCAGCAACCCAAATACAATGGCCCATTTTCGCCAGCTCCGCAGAATCGCAACCAATGGATTAAACACATAATCATAAAACCAGGTAGAAAGGGATATATGCCACCTGCGCCAGAACTCAGTAATACTTTTGCTGGAGAACGGGCGGTTGAAGTTGGTCATTAACTTAAACCCCATCACCCGGGCCGTACCAATGGCAATATCAGAATAACCGGAAAAATCACAGTATAGCTGAAAGATAAACAGGAATACAGCCACATTAATAGCAAGCGATGAGTAGTTATGCGGGTTGTCAAAAACCGGGTCTATTAGTGCGCCTATGCGGTCAGCAATAACAGCTTTTTTAAAAAGGCCCCACAGTATTTTACGCAGCCCTGCTACCACATTATCGTAGTCTATCTTCTTCTTCTCATGAAACTGGTGTAGCAGGTTTTGGGGCCGCTCTATAGGCCCCGCTACCAGTTGTGGATAGAACATCACGTACAATGCATATATACCAAAATGCCGTTCTGCTTTTTGATTGCCCCTATATACTTCTATGGTATAGCTCATTGCCTGGAATGTATGAAAAGACAGCCCTATAGGCAATAGGATATTTAATAAAGGTAAGTTTGCAGTACCACCTGTTTTGTGCAATAACAGGTCCACATTTGCAGCAAAAAAATTGTAGTATTTAAAGAAACAGAGCACGCCTACATTAGCGATAACGCTCATTATAAGGAACCGGAATTTCCTTTCTTCATCGGCGTTCTCTATCAATATCCCCGCTAAGTAATCTATAATTATTGTGAAGAAAAGTATGAGAATATACACTGGAATGTACATCATATAGAATACGCAACTCGCCGTCAGCAGGTGTATCCATCTGAATTTATGCGGCAATAAAAAATAAATGATCGTTACTACCGGGAAGAACAGCAGGAACTGAAAAGAGTTAAACAGCATATTGCTTCAGTTGCATGAACATTTAAGTGTTCACCTTCTTTTTTATGCAGGCAAGCATATCGCCTACATTGTTGAACTTCATTATCTCCATGAGCTTGAATTTAATAGAAAAATGCCTTTCAATATCGTTGATCAATATCATGTGCGTGAGCGAATCCCAGCCGGTTACGTCCGCCGCTGACGTCTCAGGCGACACTGTAATATCCTGCCTTTTAAAACACTTTCTAAATACGTTGTTCAGTTGCAATAGTATCTCCTGTTCTTCCATAGTTTTCTATTCGTTAAGTTTCCGCTCCATCAAAATCTTGGTGTCGCATGGCAATACCTTCAGAATTGCTTCATCCTCACATTTCTTTTCGGCCACGATGGCGAAACCCACTTTTTCGTAGCACATCAGGGCACTGCTATTGTTCTTCAGCAGTATGATCTGTGCTTTGTCCACAGACAGCCACTCGGCCTTTTTCCGCTTTATATGTTCATTTATCAATTGACCGCTCAACCCCATCCCCCGGAATTTTTCCGCCGTATAAATACACTCCAGTTGCAGCGCTCCCATTTCCCTGCTTATGTTCACTTCATTCATCAGACCCAGTTTGGCAACAGCGCCTTCAAGTATGTCTGCATTAAGAAAATAAGCCAGCATATTGGCCTTTATTATATTGCTGGTCATGCCGCTTTCACCCTCTATCCATGCACTCACCGCAGCTGCATTCTCTCCGTCCACCTCGGCCACCAGAAAATTAGGGATGTACATTTCCTGCTCTTCTATGCCTTCGTCCAGTATATTGCTTACCAGCGTTTTCACGGCATCGCCCGAAAGTGAAAAGATAGCGCCATAGCTGGTAATATCGGCGCCGCTTTTCTCTGCCTCAATGATTGCGGTCATTATAAAGTCCTTATCCTGCTCCGTAGCTTGTCTGATATTAATGTTCATAGCGGATCGATCATTTTTTTCAAGGCATTTCTATCTGTTTTACCATTAGCATTCAGCGGAAACGCAGCCACGAAATGCATCTTCAAAGGCATCATATAGGCTGGTAATTTCGTCCTTAATTCTGCCATAACCAGATCCTCGTCCACCCTACCGTCATCATATACCGCCTCCAGGCTGGCCAATGCACCGGCTCTGGTTACTGCCAGCACCACTATGTTAGCACTACCTGTTATCAGTCGCAAATGATATTCTATTTCGCTTAGTTCTATCCGGTATCCCTGTATTTTCACTTGCTGGTCTGCCCGGCCACAATACATAAAGTTACCATTCCCGTCTTTATATACAATATCCCCTGTGCGATAATATCTTTTGTCATTTAATTTTACAAAAGCCGCTTTGTTTTTTGCATCGTCAAGGTAGCCCTTCGTTAGCTGGTCACCGTGCAAGCATAATTCCCCTTTGGTATTATCCGTTATTATCTCACCATGCTCGTCAATTACTATCGCCTCCGTCCCCTCCATGGTGTGCCCAATAGACACCACCTCGTTATAAGAGCTCACATTGTCCTTATCACTTAATTCATAAACCGTGCAAAATATGGTTGCCTCGGTTGGGCCATATACATTTACCACTGTTGCATTCGGCACACACTGCATCCATTCAGTTGCCACATCTTTAAACAGTGCCTCACCGCAAAATAAAGAATACCTTAACTCCGGCAATGTTATCTCATTGAAGTATGGCCTCAAAGATAAAAGCATGGATGGCACCATTAACGCAACTGTGATCTGGTAAGATTCAAGCACGTTGTACACATTGGTATATTTCATACCGGAATCAGAAATAGTATATACACAGGCGCCAAAACAAAGAGGCACTAAATAGGAGAATATCGACAGGTCGAATGTCAGATCAAACATCTGCAGGAAGCGGTCACTTTCACTAACCTCATATCCCAGACCAATAAACGCGTTTATGAATGAATCGAGGTTGTAGTAAGAAATGGGTACACCCTTGGGGATGCCAGTGCTGCCTGATGTGAAAAGTATGTAGGCGTCTGTGTCGCTCGCTTCAATTTCAGAATTCTTGTACGCTACTTCTTCTTTATTATGAGGTGAACTGGATGGGGTTTACAACAATAGATGCTGAACTAGACCTTATAAAGCTTGCGTTCGCATCG
>JABDBX010000106.1:0-394 GCA_013288445.1 Bacteroidota bacterium | reverse complement strand
AATAACATTTATTGCCGGATAATCATTAGTCCTCTCCGTTGATAACAAAATACTTATTCCGGCTTGCACTATGACCTGACCGTTTCTTTCTGCCGGGTGGCCGGGGTTAATTGGCACGTAGGTTTTTAAAGACAGCAGTACCGCCAATATAGAGGCATAGGTCTCCAGCTCGTTACCCGTTACAATACCTATCCTCTGATCGCTAATCTGAGCTATATTATTCTGTATGGATCCAACCTTTTCGGCAAGTTCACGGTATGTATAAAACTCATCGTTGATACAAAAAGCATTTCTGTCCGGATACTTCCCAAACACCTCAATAACTCTATTTAGAAACATCATCTGCGCAGGAAATTGCTTTTATTTTATGCCTCGGAACTATATACGTTAAAAC
>JABDBX010000105.1:10386-10654 GCA_013288445.1 Bacteroidota bacterium | reverse complement strand
ATATCATAGCACAAACAGCGCAATATGACTTATCCACAAAAAAAAATCACAATGGGGTCAGGTGTGAGCTAAAATTTGTAAAAAATGATAATATAAATTACCCCGTGCTAGCGTTGCAGGTCAGAAGATAAGACCTGCAACGGCGATAAAATGGTGTACTTATTTCAACACAATAGGGAATTGCTGAAGTAAGTGACGTTGGCGAAATAAATACCACTATATGGCGAAGTTATTTTTCGTTTATGCAAGGCGCAAAATCCGCGAATAG
>JABDBX010000105.1:2072-10376 GCA_013288445.1 Bacteroidota bacterium | reverse complement strand
TCAGATGGTGGTATTTATTTCGCTATCGTCACTAAGGGCTACAGTTGAAAATTTGTTCTTGCGCATTCCCCCTTTAGCGTTTGCTTTGTGCGTGAGCGAAGGGCGGCAGGGGGATGTTTTAATGGGTAATAACAACTTTCCCAATAGTCCTGCTACCGTTGGCTGTATTGCACAACACCATGTAAACCCCGGCGGGGAAGGCGCTACTATTTATCTTTAAGTTGGCCGAAGTTACGTTAGTGGAATATATGGTTTGACCCAGAATATTGACGATGGATATTGATGAACTAATCACCGGTGCATTGTCAAAGTCTATCCTGATCTCCTCGTTAGCGGGGTTGGGATATACGGCAACAGATGTGGAATTATTAACGCTTCGTATGCCGGTAGTATTAGGGTGGGAAACGTAAAAATATTGGGAATACCCACAGCCAAAATCATCGTGCTCACCAGAATTTTTAAGCCCGCCCGATGAGGTGCTTGTTGCATAGGTATAGCCATGCATCGGGAGGTTAGCGCCATTCGGCCTTTTTACCTGCAGGTAGCCGGGGGCGTAGCCTGTTATGCCGCCATCGAATGCCCACCAGTGCAGGCCCGCGCAAAATCCGGGTGTGCTCACAGTAAACTTATAGAACCCAATGCCTGGTAATGCAAGCGTATCAATATAAAGCGTGCTGTAGTTTGTATTGGTGCGGGAGAACAGGGTATCTCCGGCTACATTAGTAATATACCAACTGGCGTCGGCCGGGTTCGAATTCAGGCTCAACCCGTCGGCTCCCAAATTGCTGGTCAGCATTTTTATTGCTATAGTATCCGGCCAGCTCGGGGCTACAATAAACTGTGATCTCATGGTGTCATTGGTCTGGTCCACATCGGGTGTGCCGTTTACCCCGGTTATAGCCACCATAAAAGGGAAAGACCCTGATGCTGACATGGACGACATATAAGCAAGGCTTGTGGACGCTGGCAAAGAAATAATGGTATCGGCCAGTGCCGCCAGCGTACCGCTCCAGGTGTAGGTCTGCATCGCAGAGTCAACAACACCGTACTGGAAAGAAACATTATTGATGGTGGTGCTGCCAGAATTATGTATATGCACTATGGGCAAATTATTAGACGGATTTTCCCTGAAATGCTGCTGGCTGGAAGAAGGCGCAATAATATCTTCTAAAGATGCATCAAGCGTTTTGTTCATGCCGCCATAATAAACCACCGATGCCGAAGCATCGTAATTCCCCGAAGGGCTGGCGACTGTATAAGGCTCAAAACCAACTTTGATGGTGTAGCTGGACCCGGCAACAACACCCGGCAGTGCATCATAATACGGGACCACAGATGCGCCGGGACACCAATTAGACCTGTTGTAAAGCCAGGTACCACCCTGTGGGTACAATTCCCCCATGCCACAATCGCGCCAAATGTTCTGCTCAAATATGGAAGCGCCATTGAGGTAAAGATCGTAATAATGCTCTGCAAATTCGCAACATTCGTTCACATCCGAACCATGCCCGGACACGATAAACCTGAAGTCGGCGCTAACGGTACCTGCCGGGGCAGTCTCACTGAGCAGCGGGAAGTTATTATCGATCGGGTTTGTGGCGCTGCCATAAGTGCCGCCATGCGCGTATAACCGCTTTATGGCGATGGTATTCCTGTCTGGCGTGCCCTCAATGAAGATGAACTTGGTGTAAATACCGAAGCCGGGAGACCCTACTCCGAGCGCACTGTTGATGGTGATAGAATCCTTAAGCAGCGGGGCAAAATCCGTTACATCGAATACATAATCTTCCGACCAATTTGGCGGATTAGGAAAACGCGACCAGCCCGAGGTGGCAAATGGAGTAATGATGCGGGCAAGCTCTACGGTATCTCCATGCGGCGACTTCAGGGTTACATTGCCAATATAATCCCATTGGTGGCAATAAGTGGAGCCGGAGGGACATGCGTGTGAATTTACGGTATAGACAAGAAAAATTTTTCGGTACGTCAGGGTAGTTGGCAATACAATTAAAGTATCGAAACTGGCGCTGCCATCAGCGTTCAAAACAGGGCTTGTTAAAACAACACTGGTGTCACCTGGCCCTGCAAAAGCTGCTGACGAACAGCAAAAAAGCATTAAAAACAGCAGCGTATTCCGGAGGTATAAATGTTTCATTCTTGTTTGATTTTGAGTGTGAATATCACAAAAATACATAGAATTTATTATCCGGTTCATTCATTTCTACGACACAGTGGATATGCTAAAACAGTTAGCGATTGAAAAGAATGCACTAAAAGTATAATTTTGTTTTGCTTAAAATAACAATTATTCAACGCTCATAGCCACAAACATGAAAACAGTATTTGACAAATCGACAAGAGATGAATTGATCAGCCGGATCAATACCCTCAATGAAAACAGCAAGGCAGGGTGGGGAACCATGAATGTTTACCAGGGCCTGAAGCATTGTACACTATGGGACGAATGGGTACAAAGCAATAAGACCAACAAACAGGTATTCGTTGGCCGTTTGTTTGGGAAAATGGCTTTGAAAAAAGTGCTGAAAGATGATGCGCCTTTGGCACGAAATACGCCCACACTGGAGGAATTCAAAATAAAGGAGACCAACGGTGATATTGCATCAGAAAAAAGGAAGTGGATCGCCCTGCTCAACGAATATGACCATTTCTCAAACCCCGGGTTCATTCATACTTTCTTCGGGAAAATGACGAGAGAGCAAGTGGGACAGATGGCTTATAAACATGCCGACCATCACTTGCGGCAATTTAGTGCTTAGATCATCTTGGCTCCCACCAACCACCAGACACATTTGCCCCTATTGAATGTCGTTTTCTCCCCCCGTTTGATCAAATAGCGTTCTGTAGTTTTACAAAAAAAAGATCATGCGAAAAATTATCGTTTCCGAGTTCATCACCTTAGATGGTGTTATCGAGGCCCCAGGTGGCAATGAGACCCCTCATCCCCATGGCGGCTGGCAGTTTAATTACAGATCTCCGGAAGGGGGAAAGTACAAGCTTGATGAGCTAATGAGCGTGGACGCCTTTTTGCTGGGCAGAACCACATATGACGCGTTTGCCGCGTACTGGCCTGGCGAGACGACCGGCAACGCCTTCGCTGAGCCACTCAACCGGCTGCCGAAATATGTGGTGTCCACAAAGCTGCAAACGGCACAATGGAACAACAGCCATATTCTTCGGGATGTGGCCAAAGACGTAGCCGCATTGAAGCAGTCAGAAGGTGGCGATATCCTCGTTTATGGCAGCGCTACCCTGGTCAAGGCCCTGCTTCATCACGACCTCATAGACGAGCTGCGGCTGATGGTTTTCCCCCTCTCTGTAGGCGGCGGGCTGAGGCTTTTTGATGATAACCTGGAGCTAAAGAAATTCAGCATCAAACAGGCACGCACGTTGGACAACAGCGTTCTGATTTTGGAATATCAGCCCATAAGTGCTTCTGAGAAATCTTAATTGGCGCTTCTCATTAATTCCGGTTTTATACTTTGCTCGGCATAGTTTTGTGCATTTATTGAAAGGGGTGTCGGACAATCGCACGGGCAGCCCTATAGGGCAATGTCATTAAGTTAAGGAAAAAGTAGAGTAGAATGATGCAGTTGATAGCATATTCGGGTGTATTCCCCCTTGCGCGTAGGCCATGTGCGCCGATGAAGGGGGAAAGGGGGATGTCCCGACACGCGCTTGGAAGAAGGCAATACCCCTGACTTGAGCTTAACTTAACGACATTGCCTATAGGGGCGAAATCTATTAGCGATGGGCATCGCCCATCGAACTCGCGTAGGACACGAAACACCACACCAAATGCACGAAACTATCCCGTTTGCAGTATAAACACCTATTTTATACATTTGATGATTAAAACCAAAATATTATGGCATTAGCGCTTTGGATTATACAATGCTTGTTGGGTTTGATTTTTGTAATTACCGGCAGCTTTAAATTTTTTCAGACCAAAGAGAAAGTTATTGCCAGTGGTGGCGCCTGGGCTGAGGATTTTAAACCGGGCATAATTAAATTGATAGCTGCCGCAGAACTTATCAGCGGGCTTCTCATATTCGTACCCCGGTTGTTGGGATATGGACGCAACTTTACTATTATTGGCGCGGCCTGTATTGCCATAATAATGACAGGTTCCATATACACCCACGTCAGGCGTAAGGAATTTCGTCATGCGATCATAAATTCGGCTTTCTTGCTTCAGGCCCTGTTTGTGGCCTATGCATGTATGCAGTCCTGACACCATTGATTCGGGAGATAGCCCGGTTTGGGCAAAAAATGAGAGCGGAGTGCGATACCCGCTCCGCTCTCATTTTTTGAAGTTTCATGCCGCAAAATTTGGCTACCCCTTGTTAGTAGCTACAACCCCTTTTAATATAGCTGCGCATAATTCGTCAAGGCTCGCCGGGTCAGTGATATGCTGCATTTGCTTTTTGCTTTTTATATCGCCTATCTCCAGCAGAATGGAGGGCGCCTTGTTGTTGCGTAAAACGTAAAGTCCTTTGCGTGTGTAACGGTCTTGCTGTTGGTTGGGCTTACCGAGAAATACCGTGTTGTCATACACACACTTCGCCAGGGATATGCTTTCCTTCGCCGGGCTGTACTTATCCACAACAATGGCCACGGAAAATTCATCCGTTACTTGTTCCTGCACAGGACTGTAGTTCACATGAACGGATATAAAATAGTCGGGATGGAGGCTGTTTGAAAGGGCTACCCTGTCGGCCAGCGACATGGTCTCATCCTTACTTCTTGTAAGGTGTACCTCTACATTATATTCGGGCGAGAGGTCTTTAATGTGCTGCGCGATCCGCAGGTTCAGGTCCTTTTCTGCAAGGCCATTTTGGGTCGCCCCGGCATCATCGCCCCCGTGCCCTGCATCAAGCACCAGCACTATCTTTTTAGCTGCTTTTATCGCAACAGGCCTACTGCCCAGGCTGACGGTAAACGAAAAAAGGAAAATTGCGCCTGCCAGTAGTGGCAGTACTGCCATACGCCTCATGGTGGGGTGGCTGGTCTTTGTGTTTTTTTGTAGCATAGTCAATCGTCGTTTAATGGGTGAAGAAAAAAACTGGTGTTCCGGTATCAGGTAGCGACCGCTGTTGTGAGTGGCCAGGAGCATTCGCGCAAAGGCATCGGCAATCCCCTCGGGTTGCCCTGTTTCCATGCCGGTGAGGGCCTTGTCATCGGCAATAAATTCATGTATCATGCCTAATTCTTTTTGAATGATCCAGAAGAACGGATTCATCCAGAATATGCAAGTGAGCGCCTGGCAAGCCAGCTTATCGTAAGTATGCCGCTGCGTGATGTGGGTGAGCTCGTGCCGGTATATCAGCCTGCCATTGTCTGTTTCCATAGAGATCGCGCTGCTCCAAAAAAGATAATGGAGAAAAGAGAATGGTGCGTTGGGAAGATCAGTAAGAATAAAACTAACCCCGTCCATTTCTGTGCGCGTGTACTTCCGGCTCATCTTTATTATCCGCGTTACCCGTAGCAATAATAGGGACAGTAGCGAGGCACTTATGGTAATGACGATGCCCATCGCCACCAAACCCCAGTCAATACCTGTAGCAGCCTGGTGCCGTATTCCGGGTTCATCAAAGATCATACCGTCTGCCATATGCAATATATATGTTGCCGGTGATGCAGCCGTAGCAGCTTTCTGCGGAATGTGGAACCACTGAAAATGCAGCAGAGGCACCAGCAAACTAACCGGCAAAGCAAGCAGCAGGAAGTACCTGTTGTACTCGTGCAATCTTCTATTGCGCAGCCCCAGCCAATACCAGCCTGCAAGCAGCCCACTTACAAATATGCTCCTCAGCAGAAACAGGATGAATGCATTCATAAAATAGATTTTTTATTTTTTCTTCAATTGCTTCAGCAGCAACTCCAGGTCGGCTACCGTTAGCTTTTTTTCATCTACCAGGAACGAGACCACGTTGGTGAACGACCCTTCAAAATAACCCTTGGCCACGTTAGTCAGCGTACCTTTTGAGTATTCGTCTTTCGATACTGCCGGATGATACCGGTGTATTCGCCCTTCGTGTTCTATTTGCACAAATTCTTTATCCACCAGGGTCTTCAGTATTGTGGCTATGGTGTTTTTATGTGGCTGGGGTGCAGGCATATTTTCCACTACCTCCATCAACAATCCGTGCTCCAGTTTCCAGAGCACCTTCATTACCTGTTCTTCTGCGCGTGTTAATGACCTCATCTAAAACTATGTTTATAGTTCAAATGTAAAACTATTTTTTTAGTTTAAGCAAATTTTTTTGGAAAAATTTTTTATAGATAGAAAATAGTAAGCTTCTAGTTGGCTCAAACTATAGCACGGGCACACTCTTCCCTCCATTTCCGCCAGACGCAACGGGAATTTATCTTGTTAAACTATATTAAATGAACATTCGCTGCTCAGTCACAAGTTGCATTGCATGATAAGTACATGAAGTATACTATACGCCGGATAAAAATGTGCATTGAATTTAAAAAGCCTGGAAGGCTTTAATGTGAATAGCTCCGGGTGCAACCCGGAGTCTTCAGGGTTATACCAGTTGAACCCCGCCGGGGTTCAATGACCACATCTATTTTCCCACCGGTTTCACCGGTGGCTATTCATCATTTAAGCCCTGTCGGGCTTGCCCGTTTATCATTGCACAAACTTATGCGGCGAGAAGTATAAATATATTAGCATATATATTCATAGCGGCCGGCCCAGTCTATGGCATGAACGGAGCGCCATCGCGAAGACCCCATTCGGGGCTATCTGATCAATGTAATATCTCCCTTCATCATCCGCTTGTTACCATCAATTGAATAAAATATAAGGTAGAAGTATGTGCCAATATCCTGAGGTACGCCTTCAAATGTTCCATCCCAACCAGAATAAATATCCTTCGTAGAATACACTAATTGCCCAAATCGATTATAGATATTGAGAGAATAGTCACGGTAAAAGTCGAGCGAACCTATCGCCCGGGCCAGATCATTTTTCCCGTCATTATTTGGCGTGAAAGCACTTGGGAAAAATATATCGCAGTGTTCGAGGTTCACGTTAATGGAATCCGTTGCAGTGCCGCATGCATTTGTTATTGATGCCCAATATCGGCCGGATTCAATTACTTCGATCCCAGTATCAATAACTCCATTATTCCATAGCGCAGGAATAGTACCCGAGCTCAACATCACTATCTGGCCTACGCACAGTGTAATATCAGGACCAAGATTGAGTAGTGGAGTCGTATATTGGTTTACTTGAATCGTGTCCGAAGAAATGCATCCCTCCTCGGTAACGGTTAGTATGAATGTTCCTTGCTTTGAAACTGTAAGATACTTGCTTTGACTGCCTGTATTCCATAAAAAGGAGCCGACGGACTCGGGAGACGAAAGAACTATTGAATCACCTGCACAAATGGAAGTATCGTTACCTAAAGAAACAATTGGAATCGGATTAAAAGTAACATTTACTGTATCCGTACCGATACATCCTGAAATTGTTACTCGAAGCCAATAGTTATTTGTTAGTGTTGGTTCAATACTTGCAGATACACTACCCGTGCTCCAGAAATATGAAGGAGAAATGTAAGTGTCTAAAGATTGTAGTAATACTGTGGTTCCGACACAAGCTGTTACATCAGGCCCTAAGTTGACGACAGGCGTGGCAACCACTGTTATATTTATGGTATCCGTCGCGCTGCAACCGTAAATGTTAGTTACATCAAGCCAGTAAACACCTGTTGCCGTTACTGAAATTGAAGGGGTAGTAACACCGGTATTCCATATGTAAATACTGCCGTCCGGTTGTAGTGATGACAATACAAACGCATTACCTGAACAAAATACAGTGTCGTTACCCAACGATACTGCAGGCAAAGGGTAAACAGAAATACTAAAAGTATCAATATGGGTATTACAGCCACTCACGGCATAATTAATGTAGTTGCCTGAAGCCGCAACAGTAATGGAAGGCGTTGTACTGCCAGTGCTCCATGCATATGAACTATATCCGGTCGGGCCGGAAATAGTTATTGAGCTAACGGAAGCACATACAGACGTATCCATGTGGTGAACAGTTGTATCGCTAGGGAGAACAATGATAGATTTTGTGGCAATTGATGAGCCACATGCATTGGTTATCACGTAACTGATAACTGCGGAACCAGATATTATACCTGTAACAACCCCGGTTGCACTTATAGTTGCAATGCCAGGAGTTCCTGAACTCCAAGCTCCTGCGGGTATTGTGGCAGATAAAGTTAATGTACTCCCCATACAAAGAGATACAGGGCCGGTAAT
>JABDBX010000105.1:0-1972 GCA_013288445.1 Bacteroidota bacterium | reverse complement strand
GCAATGCCAGGAGTTCCTGAACTCCAAGCTCCTGCGGGTATTGTGGCAGATAAAGTTAATGTACTCCCCATACAAAGAGATACAGGGCCGGTAATAGTAGCCGTATCTGGTGCCGAATTAACGGAAACGGTTTTGATAGAAAAACAACCGGTCGGAGGAAAATAAGTTATTGTTGTGCTGCCAGTGGAAATTCCAGTAACAATACCGCTAGATGATCCTACTGTCGCGACACCCAACGATCCCGAACTCCAAGTACCACCCGATGCCCCAGAAGGGTGAAGTGGAATAATGCCCCCAATACAAGCAATACTATCTCCAAGAATCGCCGTAGAGTAATAGACTACATTAAAGGTATCAATTCGGACATCGCACCCACTTGTGGCGTAATCTAAGTAACTACCCGATGCTGCAACTGTAATTGATGGCGCGGTACTGCCAGTACTCCATTCATATGAACTATAACCAGTCGGACCTGACAAGGTTATTGAACTAATGGCCGCACATAAGGACGTATCCAGGTCGTGAAATGTCGTATCTCTAGTGAGAACAATGATAGATTTTGTAGCGATTGAAGATCCACATGCATTGGATAGTGAATAACTGATAATTGCTGAACCAGATGTGATACCAGTAACAACGCCAGTCGCACTTGTAGTGGCAATGCCAGGAGTTCCTGAACTCCAAGCTCCTGCGGGTATTGTGGCAGATAAAGTTAATGTACTCCCCATACAAAGAGATACAGGGCCGGTAATAGTAGCCGTATCTGGTGTCGAATTAACTGTAACAGTTTTTACTGAAAAACAACCGGTCGGAGGATAATAAGTTATTGTTGTTGTGCCAGTTGTTATTCCAGTGACAATACCGCTAGATGAACCGACAGTCGCGACAGCCAATGATCCCGAACTCCAAGTGCCACCCGATGCCCCCGAAGGGTGGAGCGTGGTTGTATCGTCCACGCAAATAACACTATCGCCAAATATGGGTGAAGGAGCGAACGTCATGCCAACATTGGTGATCATTCTGATTTGATTGTACTCCACCCAGTTCGATAAGTACAGGCCGCCACCACATCCATTGACCAGGCAAAAGAATTCAGGATGAATAAATGCACTCAGCGCTAAAACACCTTCTGACAAAGAGGTACTGCCTCCACCGATGGTAGTAATAATGCCGGTTGATGAGTAAACTTCTCTGACCCTGTTATTTTGATTGTCTGAAATGATCAGATTATTTGCCAAATCGATTGAAAGACCAATTGGACCATTAATTTCAGCAATCGTTGCAGGGCCACCGTCACCGCTATAGGCTCCAACGCCAGTACCTGCAACAGTTGTAATAATACCCGTACTGGCCGTGATCTTACGAATTCGATGATTCCCACGATCCGCTATGAAGATATTTCCCGAAGCGTCAGTAACTATCCCAGCAGCCCAGCTATCGATCTGGGCATTTGTGGCCGGCCCGCCATCTCCAGAATACCCACCAGAGCTACTTCCGGCTACCGTTGTAATAATTCCAGTGCCTGCAGCAACTTTTCTTATTCTTCCCCCGGCGGCAATGTATAAATTCCCTGTGTTATTGTCAACATAGACATTCATCGGCAAATCGATCTGTGCACTTATAGCAAGCCCGCCATCGCCGCTGTACCCGGAACCACCGGTTCCGGCAACGGTTGTAATAATTCCTGTTGTTGCATCAATTCTCCTGATTCTGTTATTACTTCTATCCGCGAAATAACAGTTCCCGAGGGTATCCACGCAAAGTCCATAAGGAGTATTTATTTGGGCGATAGTCGCGGGTCCCCCGTCTCCGGAGAATCCGCCAATACCGGTGCCTCCTATTGTTGTGATAATGCCAGTTGAAGCGTTTACTTTTCTAATGCGCTGATTTCCCATATCGGCGATGTAAATATTATGTGCTGCATCTAACCATACTCCCTCCTCTTCTGACAACTGAGCACTTGTAGCCGGCC
>JABDBX010000104.1 GCA_013288445.1 Bacteroidota bacterium | reverse complement strand
TTATCGGCGGTGGAATAGACCGCAACGGTGCGGATACCCATTTCCCTGCATGTGCGTATAATACGTAACGCGATCTCCCCGCGATTGGCAATTAATATTTTTTTAAACATCCCTAATAAATGGCTCAATGGCTCAATGGCTTAATGGCTCAATTTTTAATGGCTCAATGGCTGTCGTTCGGCTAAGGGCTCACGATGACAATGCTTAATGGCTCAATGAATTGAATATTAGCGCGATACCTTTGATGGTTTAAGTTTTAATTAAATTCTTTCTCGAAGTGTTTATTATTGCCCCTACTACTTTATTCAATTCATCCAGTTTTTGGATGAGGTTATCACAATTTGGGTAATTTGAACTGTATGCGCATAGCCACAGCCAGTATTGGGTTTCCTCGGCTTCTTTTGCTGCAATCCGCATTTTGTGAATAAAATCTGCCTTGCTTTCTGCATTTTGTGCTTCCATTGCATTTGCCCCTATGGAAGTGCCAGACCTCATCAACTGCCGGGAAACTATAAATTTCTTATTAGCCTCTAAATGCTCGCAGTATTCAATGACCATTAACGAAAAATCGAAAGATAGTTTTAAGACAGGGTTCTTGTCAAACATTTCCTTTTTCATAAAATAACCACAAATTTATTGGTCTTACAATCATGCATTCAGCGAATTTATGCCCGCAACATGGTAATTGAGCAATTCAGCCATTAAGCAATTCAGCCATTATATTTACATCGGTTCTACTAGGAACAAAGGTTGATCGTATTCTACCGGAGATGAATCGTCTGCTATCACTTTTATTATTCTACCACTTATTTCGCTTTCAATTTCGTTGAACAATTTCATGGCTTCAATTATGCAAAGCACCTGCCCGGCCTTTATCTCATCGCCTACATTCACAAATAATGGCTTGTCGGGAGAAGGGCTGCGGTAGAAGGTTCCGATCATTGGGGACTTAATAGTGATGGCGTTACTGGCTGCAGGTGCTGTTGCCGGTTTTTCGGCTGATGGCGCACCTACAGGTTGAGGTGCCGGACTTGATATTTGCGGAACAGGTTGTGGCATTGACGCCTGTATCTGCGGCATTTGTACGTATTGAGGAGCCAAAGTATGTTCCTGCTTAATAGTGATCTTAAAATCACCTTCCTCAATAGACAACTCGCTGATATTCGATTTATTGATCGTTTTTATCAGTTCCTGGATCTGTTTGTACTCCATGAAAATTATTTTTAAGTCAAAAGTTAAAGATCAAATTAATAGTAATACTACTTATCAACTTACGATTTCACTCTTTCGATATAAGCACCTGTCTTTGAGTCTATCTTTATCAGCTCGCCTTCATTCACAAACAACGGCACATTAATTGTGGCTCCTGTTTCCAAAGTAGCAGGCTTTGTAGCCCTGGTAGCAGTATCTCCCTTAACGCCTGGCTCTGAATAAGTAACAAGCAGGTTTATGCTCGGGGGTAATTCCACACCCATAGGCACTTCGGTTTCTGTGTTAAATACCACGAAACATTCCTGACCATCTTTATATAGATCAGCACGTTCGATAAGATTTTCGCTAATCACTATTTGCTCAAATGAGTTAACGTCCATGAGGTTAAAACCGCTATCGTCTTTGTACAGGTACTGGTAGTTGCGGCGTTCCACACGTACCGGGAATATATTGTCGCCGGAGTTCCAGGTATGTTCTATAGAGCGGTTGTTGTCCACACCTTTCAGCTTTGCCCACACTTTTGCTGCTGCGCGCGCTGTCTTATTTTGTCCGAATTCTACTACTGAATAAAGGCTGCCATCTAATTTTATGATGAGACCATTACGCATATCTGCTGTTGTAGCCATGGGTTTCCTATTTTTTATTTGGACTGCAAAAGTAATCATTAATGCCAAAATGCGAAATGTCTTTTGGGGGAGATAATACGTTATATTACTATCACATATGCCGGATTGTTTTGGTTTGACAAAGCTGGCATGCCTGGATTAAGGAAGACAATTTTGATGAATAATTAAGGATTTGGTGCCTTCATTGCCGCCGCAGATAATCATTTATCCTTAAATTGCGGCTCTAAAACTGAAACATCATGGCAATACATCTTGGGGATACTGTTCCCGATTTTAAAGCAATAACTACAGAAGGCGACATAAGCTTTCACGATTACTTAGGCGATAGCTGGGGCGTACTGTTTTCCCACCCCGCCGACTATACGCCCGTATGCACTACCGAGCTGGGCAGAACAGCACAGCTCAAAGATGAATTTGCGAAAAGGAATGTAAAGGTACTTGCCGTGAGCGTGGACCCGCTGGATAAGCATAGCGGCTGGGTGAGCGATATAAACGAAACGCAAAATACCAAAGTGGAATTTCCGATAATAGCAGACGCCGACCGCAATGTGGCTACTTTGTACGATATGATACATCCAAATGCATCAGCTACAGCTACGGTTCGTTCGCTTTTCATCATTGGCCCGGATAAAAAATTGAAGCTGTCCATTACTTATCCGGCCTCCACTGGACGGAATTTTGTGGAAGTGCTGCGCGTGATAGACTCGCTGCAGTTAACAGCTAACTACAGCGTGGCAACTCCCGCCGACTGGAAGCATGGCGAAGATGTGATAGTAGTACCGGCAGTGTCAACCGAAGATGCAGAGAAAAAGTTCCCAAAGGGATTAAGAATTGTAAAGCCGTATCTACGATACACTCCGCAGCCCGATCTTAATTAGTGTGGATAAATAAATAACTTGGAAGAAGTTGTCGGTATGAGCGACCTCTTTTTTATCTGTATAAAGTAACGTTGCCAAAAATCCACCTATTTTTACAGCCTTATGGCCGAAAGCTTTAAATCAGGGTTTGTAAATATTTTTGGCGCTCCCAATGCCGGTAAGTCCACGTTACTGAACCTGCTGCTGGGTGAGCGGCTGGTTATAACCTCTCCAAAGGTGCAGACCACCCGCCACCGCATCCTTGGTATTCTTACCGAGCCGGGTTACCAGGTGGTTTTTTCTGATACGCCGGGTATTATTGAGCCGAAGTACAAGCTGCACCAAAAGATGATGATGCAGGTGAAGAGTGCACTGGAAGATGCCGATGTGGCCATACTGATGCACGACATAAACCAGCCGATAGAGGATTTTGAAGTAATAAGCGGTATGCTAAAACTAAAGGCCCCGGTGATATTGCTGCTGAATAAGATCGATGCACTGAAAGACAAAACCCAAATAGACGAACAGGTAAAGCAATACGAGGACCGCTACCCCAAGTGGACCGCGCTGGCGATATCAGCAAAGAAGGAAACGAATACAGATAAGATAATGCCGCTTATCATGGAGCGGCTTCCCGAAGGGTTTCCTTTTTACCCGGATGATAGTATTTCAGATCGCTCAGAGCGATTTTTCGTGGGTGAGATGATTCGCGAACAGATATATGCGCTTTATGAAGAAGAGATACCATACCATGCAGCGGTGCTGGTGCAGTCGTTTGAAGAAAAAACGACGTTAAATGTTATAAAGGCTGATATTATTGTAAGCCGCGAAACTCAAAAGATGATACTGCTCGGTAAAGGCGGCAGCATGATAAAGCAATTAGGCATCAATTCCCGCAAGGTGATGGAGGAATTCCTGGGGAAGAAAGTGCACCTGGAGCTATTTGTAAAGGTGCGCCCCAAGTGGCGCGACAACGACAACTACCTGAAAGAGTATGGGTATAATTGATGACAGCCGCGCTGTGATACAGCCCGTAAATAAATTCTGGTATAAAAAAAAGGTTGCCGCCTTAGACATGCTGCGGCTTGATCTGCTACACCCTGTTGTATCCGGGAATAAATGGTTCAAACTGCGGCTAAATATGAAGCACGCTGAGGAACGCGGCTTCAAAACTATCGTCACCTTTGGCGGTGGCTTCTCCAATCATCTTATAGCTACTGCATATGCTGCCAAGAGATTTGGTATGGCATCGGTGGGTATTGTGCGAGGCCATTATGACCATCTTACGCCTACGCTCGTAGCGTGTAAGGAAGAGGGCATGGAACTGATCTTCGTTTCAAAAGAGGATTATAAAAACAAACATGAACCCGGATGGGCCAGTGATCTTGTAGCGCACTTCGATGAACTCTTTATAATACCAGAAGGTGGCGCAAACGAGTGGGGCAGGGAAGGTGCGGGATTGCTAAAAAGGTATATTAACGACTGGTACACACACATTGCGGTATCTGTGGGCACTGGCACCACCCTTATAGGGCTGCGGGACAAGCTAAATGATAACCAGCAAATAATGGGCTTTGTACCCATGAAGCAGGGCGCTTATCTCAAAGACTATATAGCCGAACATTTACAACCTGCAAAGAACCTGAACTGGGAGCTCATTGATAAATGGCACTTTGGCGGTTTCGGGAAATGGAACAATGAACTTATCAGCTTTATGAATGAGTTCTATGGGGAAACCAGCATACCCCTCGATGTTATTTACACTGCCAAAATGATGTATGGCGTTCATGAAATGCTGGAAGATAACCACTTTTCCAGTTGTGACCGGCTGCTATGCATACATACTGGTGGCCTGCAGGGGAATGCGGGCGTGAGGGAGGGGTTGGTGTATTAATTGGAGTAAGGTCATGGGTAATAGCACAACATGACAAGCAGATATTTTTGTTTTGTTATTTTTGGTAAATTTGTATAAAATAAGGAAGCGATGAGAACATTAAATGTTTCTATTTCTGACATAGAATATAAGCTATACGGCATAAAAAATGATAAGCTTTCCTTTGCAGATATTATTAAGATCGTAAGCAAAGGCATGGCCAAACAAAAACTGGATAAAAGCATAGCCCTTGCAAAACAAAATGGACTGTCTGGTTTAACGATGGAGGAGATAACCGAAGAAGTAAAAGCAGTTGTTCATGCACAAGAAAAATAGTAAATTTGTACAAAGCTTACGGTTATGACAACTGCTGTGAAAAGAAAACAATTGCACCAATATTTGGATGCGACAGATGATAATAAGGTAGAAGCGATTTATACACTCCTTCAAAATGATATTGACCCTCAATATGAATGCACCCCCACAGAATTGAATATGCTACATGAGCGCGCCGAAAAATACCTGAAAGGTGAAACCCAAACCTATACAGTCGAAGTGTCGCATAATAAAATACGGCAGCAACGAAAAGGTCATGGGGTATAAACAGACATGTGAGCTTCGATTTAGCTGCTGAAGGTAAATTCCCGTTGCAAACGGGCTGAATCGTATGACACAAGAGCGCAGTGCTAACTCTCGCGCAAGATAAGGTGTGTAAGCGAATAACACCGGACGGTCACACTTTCGTAACTTCTACGTCAGCAGTATTGTTGTAAGCAAGTTCTACCTGTTTTTGAATATGGTTTGTAGTTTCCGTGGCATAGTATGCCTCGCCGCAATTATCACAGATCATTGCGTCAACATTTTTAACTACTACAAAAGCATCCTTTACAAAAGCGCTGAAGTGAGTTTTTGCCAGGTCTGCAATTGCCGGTTTTACATATTACGCAAATCATAGAAATTCATTTTTTTTTAAAACCAGGATTCCAGACATTGGGGTCAGGTTCATAGCAAGTAATAGTAAAGCATTTATTTCGCGCCGTTAGCTTGCATCAATTTCCTGCTTCAGTTTGTTAATCTTCTTTACATAGATTCTGACAAAAATGAGTATCCATAATCCCGCAATGGGCGGTCCTATAAACAGATATATTATACCTGTCTGAAAGAAAGTTCCAACACCCAAAATGGCACATGGAATAATTATACCGTGGAGCAAAAGCATTAAGCCCAGTATAGCCATTTTTTTATTCTTGTCTTTTTCCATAAAAAATATTCAATTAATTTATAGCACCGAGATGATGTATCAATTTAAAACCCGTACAATCACCCGAGTTATCGTCCTCGTAGCGAACAACTGCGGTACATCCAACGTGTGTGCGATCAAGAATCTTATCAAACGATAATCAATTCTTACGTCAATAATCATACACGTGGGACACCTTTTTCTAGTGTCCCACACCGGCTATCGCAATTCCAGCAAGGCTACATTTTCTATATGGTGCGTATGCGGGAACATATCCACCGGTTGCAGCCTGGTTATGCGGTAGGTATCGTTTAGCAGTTGCAGGTCTCGGGCCTGGGTGGCGGGGTTGCAGCTTACATATACCACCTTTGGCGCGCGTATTTTTAGCAGTTGGTCTATCAGTTTTACGGTCATGCCTGCGCGGGGCGGGTCCGTGATAATCACGTCGGGGCGGCCATGGGTTGCGAAAAATGCGTCGGTACACACTTTGTCCACATCGCCGGCAAAGAACTGGCAATGATCTATACCATTAAGCGCTGCATTTTCATAGGCATCCTTTATGGCTTCTTCCACCACCTCTATACCTATCACTTTTTTTGCGCCAGCCGAGCAGAAGATGCCTATGCTACCAGTGCCGCAGTAAAGGTCATACAGCGTTTCCACACCGGTAAGTCCGGCAAATTCGCGGGTTACCCGGTATAAAGCCTCGGCCTGCACAGTGTTGGTCTGGAAGAAGGATTTGGGTGATATTTTAAACCGGAACCCCTCCAGCTTTTCCTCAATGGCATTTTTGCCGTGGTAGCACACAACTTCCTGGTCGTGTATGGTATCGTTCACTTTGCCGTTCAGTGTATAGTTAAGGGAGGTAATATTTGGTATAGTTTGAAGGATATGCTGTAGCAGGCCCTCTCTATTTTCTTTATCCTCGTGGTGCATCACCAGGTTTATCAGCACTTCCCCTGTGGTGGCTACTCTTATTATCATATTGCGCAGCCAGCCGTATTGTGCTTTAAAATCGTAGTAAGGCAGTTTGTGTGCTTCCGTATATTCTCTTACCGAATTGATCAATAAGTTTGTAGGCTCGGGTTGCAGGTAGCAAGTGCGTATTTCCACTACTTTGTCGAACAGGCCGGGGGCATGGAAGCCCAGGGCAGGCTCAGGTTCAAACCTTTCTTCGCGGTTAGATATTTCATCGAAAGTGAGGTATCGGTGCGTAGAAAAAGTAAATTCCAGTTTATTACGGTAGTAGCGCTCATTTGGGCTGCCTATTATGGGTTGCATCTCCGGCAGTTCCACGTGGCCTATACGGTTTAGCTGGTCGCTTACCTGCTGTTGTTTATACACAAGCTGTTGCGCATAAGGTAGCATCTGCCATTTGCACCCGCCGCACACCCCGAAGTGCTGGCAAAATGGTGTCACCCGCATCGGCGAGGGCTCCACAAGCCTGGTAATGCGCCCCTGAGCCCAGCTCTTTTTTTCTTTTATTATTACAGCGTCAATTACATCGCCAGGTATGGCATTTTCTACAAATAAAACCTTCCCGTTATCCAGTTTTGCAATACTTTTACCTTCAGCTGCATATGCCTCCATTGTTATATTCAGCAGGGGTAGCGCTTTTTTCTTTTTACGTGCCAAAATTTTGTTATAGTTTTTATAATAAGTTGCAAATTTAGTTCTTACCTCTTGCCATACACCACTTTAATGATTTATTTTTGAAGCCATAAACCAACACAAATAACGATTTGCATATGAAAAGAATTGCACTTATTGCCATTTTGTTCCTTATGAGCATGGCCGAGCTATCTATCGCGGGCGAGGGGTATCACATCAACCTGAAGATGACGGATGTAAAGGATACCTTAGTTTACCTGGTACACTACTACGGGAAAGGCCGCCCCACCATTTTTATCACAGACTCCGTAAACCTTAACCACAACGGCGAGGCTGTATTCGACAGTAAAGACCCGGCATTTGTTGGGGGTATTTACATTATCCTATTGGGGGATAAGGCAAGGACCAATTTTGAGTTTTTGCTGAATAAGGGAGATAATATTGGTATTACAGCCACTAAAAGCAAACTACCAGATGGAGTAAAGTTCAAAAACTCTCCTGAAAACGATCATTTTGCAGAATACATAGAGTACCTGAAAGGCTATAGTGCAGAGCAGGAGAAACTGAAAGAGCAAATAAAAGTTGCGAAAACGACTGCTGATACAGAAGAGATACGCAAAGTATCACTAGCGTCACAGAAGAAACTAACCGACTACCGGCATAATTATGAGAAGGAACATCCTTCTTCATTGTTGGCCACTATTTTCAATTCTATGGAAACGCCTGAAATACCGGAAGGCACACACTACCTGGCCGATGGTGTAACTAAGGATTCCACCTTTGCATACAAATATTATAAGTCGCACTATTGGGATGGGTTCAATTTCCGCGACGACCGGCTTATTTATACGCCTATCTATGATGCCCGCATTGAGGAGTATTTTTCTAAACTGGTGGTGCAGTGGCCCGACAGTGTAGAAAAAGAAGGCGATGAACTGCTGAAGAAGACAAAGGGTACGAAAGACCTGTTCCACTATACCCTTTGGTGGCTTACCAAGAATGCCGAAGACAGTAAGATAATGGGCATGGACGAGGTGTTTGTGTACTTGGTAGAAAATTACTATATAAAAGGCGATGCATTCTGGCTTTCGCCCGAAGAGCTTACCAAGTACGAAGAACGTGCCCAGAAGATAGCCCCGAATGTAATTGGTAACGTGGCGCCCGAAATAAAGCTGACCAACATAGCTACCAAGAAGGAAGAAAGTATGCTTGGTCTGAAAGCAAAATATACCGTAGTCGTATTCTATTCCCCCAACTGCGGCCATTGCCAGCACGAGATACCAAAATTAGACTCGCTGTACAAAGAAGTATTGAAGTCTAAAGGTGTGAAAATGTACACGGTGGCTACCGAGACTGATGATACAACCATTGCCAAATTTGTGAAGAAGAACAATATGACCGAGTGGACGAATACCTGGGACCCGGAGCATACCAGCGACTACCACAACAAGTATGATGTATATAGCACGCCCACTATTTACCTGCTTGATGATAAGAAGATAATCCGCGGTAAAAGGCTGGACCATTCTAACATAGCCAGTGTAATAGATATGCTGGAGCGGAAGGCAAAGGATAAAACAAAAGACGGTGCTGTGAAGGCAAGCCAGTAAGGTTATATTAATGTATAATATTGAAAAAGCGCTCTTTTAGGGCGCTTTTTTTCATTTGTGGGTATTCGCCAATTCTGTAGAAATTCTGAACGCAACAATCAACCATATTACCAAAACATTAAGTTTATGTTGTTTTAAGATTATGGTTGTGTTACCAAATTTATTAGTGTTCATTGGTATGTTCTGTACTAATACTTTTGCTCTGTAAACCATATAAGGGTTTGCTATCTGATATAAGTATAATATTAATTAAATAATTATTGTAAATATAGTTATTTTGTATATTATTATCAGTAAATCATTTGCAGAAAAATTTAAGGCTCATATTACTTTATGTTAAGAAAATTCTACTTTTTGTTAATCTTATTGGCTGGCCAATTTAGTTCTTCATGGGCTGCCGAGATAAAGGGAAGTGTTTACGATAGGTCAACGAGGGAGCAGTTGGTAAGCGCGTATGTAACAATAAAATCTATTGGAAAGAATTTTGTCACTGAGTTGGACGGCTCCTTTCATTTCAAAGACCTGGAGCCGGGCACTTACGTGGTCAATATTGCGTATATAGGGTATAATAGTATTGACACAAGTATTACTGTTGCGTCAGCAAAAGAGGTTGTCAAACTCAATATTTATTTGTCGCCTGAGGCAAAGCAACTTACTTCTGTTCAGGTTAAAGCGAAAGCCTATGGTGGTTCAGATGAATATGCTCTCCGGGCCGAACAAAAGTCTATAAGCCTGGTGAATATTGTTTCTGCAAAGGCAATACAGATATCTCCCGATATTACCGTTGCTAATGTAATGCAAAGAATATCGGGTGTAACCATGGATAAGGGAAATTCGGGCGAAGCAAGATACGCAGTGATCAGGGGAATGGAAAAAAAATATAACGTCACGCTTGTAAATGGAATCAAAATTCCAAGTCCCAATGATAAGGAACGCTACGTGCCATTAGATATATTCCCTGCCGAGTTGCTGGAGCGGCTTGAAGTAATAAAGACGCTTATGCCTTCAATGGAAGGAGATGCTACCGGCGGTACCATAAACATGGTAATGAAGAATGCGCCCAATAAGCTGACCCTGGAAGCTAGTATAGGCGCAGGCTACAGCGATATTTTCCAGAACAGGGATTTTTTGAAGTTCGATGCAGGAAGTGTTTCGTTAAAATCACCAGCCGAAATTAGCGGTCCGAATATAAATGCATCTCCGTCAGATTTTCCTTATAAAAATCTGCTCACCACTCCATCACATTCCCCCGCCAATTCTACTGCAAGCATCACCATTGGCAACAGGTATTTAAAAAAGAAACTTGGTGTGATCCTGGCCGGAAGTTTTCAGAATTTGAATCGCGGTACCAATTCTGAATTACTTAAACAAAATGCCACGCTGGGGAATTCCACCGGACCTGATATACCCAATACGCAATCTTTTTCAGACATACTAGTGCGGCAATATTCCACACGAAATGAAAGGACCGGAGTGGAAGCAAAAGCTGATTACGAAATCAATGATAATAACTCCATTGATTTATTTGTCACTTATGCGCAATTAAATGAATACAGGGTAAGGTCAACTATAGATTCCACCTTAGGAGGATATTCAATTCACAACTATATTGGGTCGTTTTCTCTTACCGATGAATTACAGACCAGGCAGGTAAGACA
>JABDBX010000103.1 GCA_013288445.1 Bacteroidota bacterium | reverse complement strand
AGCTTTCCTGGTCCTGGATCAACTCTTTTTCCAGTCGCTGTTTTTTATTCTCGAACGAGAGGTAAGAATATGCGCTAAGGTTTATGACCTTTATGGTGCTATCCAGAATATTGTATTCCGGCTTCTCTTTGAAGGAAAAATAAATGGGGCTTACTGTTGTGTGATATATCCTAAAGCCTAGCTCTGAGAAGAACCGTTTTATCCTTAGCCGCTCACTGATGATGCGATAATGTACATAGCTGCTATGCAGTTGCTTTGAGCGGCCAAAAAGCACAAAAAAAACAATGACCATAACACAGAAGAACTCTATAGCGGCCAGCCAGAAATGCAGCGTTAGCGGCACATGAAATGATATGATAACGGAGAAGGCCAACACCTCTACCAGGCCACAGATAAAGCCCAATGTCCATACCTGCTTGTATTTTTTATTGAACCGTACCGCATTGTCGTTGTAATGGCGTTGTTTGCTGTTTATGTCCACCGTCAGATGGTTTGTCTCTCTCATGTCTATTACTTCCTTCTGTCCGGAGCGCTTGAAATTGTCCGGGTGCAGGTAATTGATGAAAGGATGCTCGTCTTCCGGGTTAATGAGCAGAATGTCCTTTTTTTGTTCCAGTGCATAGGCCACTACGCCCGCGGTGCCGCCCTTACCGTTGCCAGGCTTCTCGTTCCATACAGCTACCAGGTAATCACACCTACCCACCAACTCCTTACCCATATCCAAATATAGCTGGTTCACCTCATTGCCTGCAATTTCATAAAGCACGGTTTTATTTTCATCGGCAACTTCGTTGTATAACCGGTCAAATTCGCGGCGTACTTCATCCGATGAAAATTCTTTAAGGTAATCCTCCCGCTCAAAAGGCAACAATAACTTAAGTGGCAGTCCCAGCGATTTGGCTGCATGAGCAAATAAAGTATCGGCACCCTCGGCAAGTGGGCTTAATGCGGTTATAGACACCGCATCGTTGTGTTCTCTTACAACAAACACAATGTTCTGCAACGCCTTTATGATAACCGGTTTAAGTTTTTCCTTTTGAGTTGCGGTCAGCAGGCGGTGCCCAGTAATGCCAATGGTTACTTTATTCATTGCTAAAAAGATATAAACTTAGTTCAAAAACTTAAAAAATTTGATCTCATTTATTTTGCCTCAAACAATAAAAAATAATCTGTCGTCCCAGATTTTGATAATGATATTTTTTCATATAATTTAGCGGTATAAATCTCCCTTTTTAACGAACGGTTTGCCACGCCAAACCTATCGCTAATAAAAACTGTATAAAGAGCAACTGGCTTACTATGGAAGAAACCATCATGTACAATAAAATTGGCGTTGGTTACAATACGACAAGAAAGGCAGACCCTCACATAGCCGGAAGGTTGTTTTCGTTGCTTGCCCCTGAAAACGGAAAAACCTACATGGACATAGGCTGCGGCACCGGGAATTACACAATCAAACTATCTGAAATGGGCGCTGATTTTATTGGTGTTGAGCTTTCGGAACTAATGCTGGAAGAGGCAAGAAGCAAAAGCGACCTTGTGACATGGGTGCATGGCAACGCAGAAAGCATCCCATTGGCCAACAGTTCGATAGATGGCGCTGTCGGTACGCTAACTATACATCATTGGGGCAACCTGGAGCGTGGCTTCAGCGAGGTTGCAAGGGTGCTGAAACCCGGTTCGCTTTTCGTCATTTTCTCATTTACACCTGAACAGAAGCAGGGTTACTGGCTGAATCATTTTTTCCCTGAAATAATGGAGCGATCGCGAAATATATCTGTGCCATTAACAGCTGTAAACAACGCAGCCACCAAGGCCGGAATGACCATTGTGCAAACCGAAAAATACTTTGTGAAAGATGATGTAGAAGATATGTTTGGCTACTGTGGTAAGAACAACCCGGAATTATACTTCGATCCACTTATAAGAAAGGGCATATCGTGGTTCTCTACCCTGAAAAACAAAGACGAAGAAACAAACGGCCTCCGCCATCTACGTGAAAGCATTGACACTGGCGAATTTGAACAGATAAGGAAACAGTATGAGAATGAGGAGGGGGATTATTTGTTCATTGTTTTGAGGAAGGGGTAAGCAAGTCTTTCTGCACCAGTCGATATGCTAAGGCATCCTCTTGATAATCGGGAATGAGAGAATAGGTTTAATTATTCCAGCATCTTTCATTGAGGATTTGAAAAAATTGGTGGATATTTTTCGACAATAGTCAATAGTTGAACTACCTTCGACAGCCATATTGAATTGTTTTTAAAAAACTACTTTAATAATCGGTGAGATTTCCGTTCAGGTCTGTCCTCAGAAAGAACATCCCTTCGTTAAGTTGGTTACTAACTATGTTGGTGTGGATTCCGCCAATCTGGTAGCCCTGGTTCACTTGCCAAAAGCCAAAGGCAACATAATCGTTGTAATCAAAAGAGTAGGTCCTGCTCCATTGCTTGTCAAAATGGTCATTGGTTTTTGTAAGCAGAATATGCGGATAGTGCGTGGTAGAATTGACGTCAAGATTGGATGTGGTGGACGTAATGTAGCCACCATCAGGGGTTGCAATTATCTGGCAAAAGAGATCTTTATTGTTATCTACAACAATAGAATCAGTCACAACACCGTTTTGAGAATCATACGAACAAGCGGCAATAGAACCAACCTTATTTCCTATTCCGGCATAGTTCCTGAAATATGTTTGTCCGCTATTATAAGGGTTAATAATTGCCACGGTTGCAATGGAACCGCCGGTTGAACACACCAGGTCTAACGGGATAACAGGCGTTGCACCATCAGCAGGAGCCGCCCATTTTTTAAACCACTGCGTGGCGCCTGCGACGTCAGATTTAAGAAGGAACTGGCTGCCTAACGCCGGCGCTAATCCACTGGCCTTATTGTAACATAGGTAATAACCGGTGCAGTAGAATCCGCCGTCATTCCCGGCTCTCACCACCATGGGGAGGCATTTTAAATATCCCGGCATTCCTGTTTGCGGTTTCAGATCCACTAATGAGCCAGCGCTGCCAATAGTTGCAAAGTATGCCGAGGGGCTCGTGGAGTCGGTAGTATAGCAGCCAATCGCCAGGGTAGCAGTTCCATCAGTTCCTACACAGCAACATACCGATTCAATGAAGCCGTATTTGAACTGATATGTACTATCCCATACCACATTTCCGTTTGCATCGTACATTGTGGCAAAGAAAGAGAGGTTTGACGATGTGTAGCCTACCGCAAGAAGCCGGTTGTTTGCGGTAAAAATATCAGTATAGTCCTTTTGCCCTGACGGATATATCTTTTCATTTAAAAAATTGCTGTTTTTATCAAATTTCATTAAATGCAGGTTACTTACGTCCACTACCGGAATGAAAAAAGAGCCATCGTTAAATAAGGCATTTATACCGCCGTAATAAGGTTGAATATATGGCCGGAATGAAAACGAATGCAGCTTATACCCGGAAAAAAAAGCCGCGGGCTTCTTTGAGCAGGAAACAAAAAAAACTAACAAAAACAGCGAAACACCGAGCTTAATATAGTTCATTGTTGTCCATTTTTAGTATGAATAATTTCCCGGTATCAACTCCCAGGGGTTGTATCAGGCCTGTTATGGCAATATGATCACCATCATTCAATGTGATTCCCGATACGGTTGTTGCCAGGTTGTTTAAGCCAATCTGTTTCTTTGTAATAATGGTGTATTGGGGCGACATTTCATAAAAGTGACATAAATATGTTACGCTGGGAGGCTTGTCTTCCCAAGTAGTAAAAATAAGATTGCCATTCTGTTTCTGCATTATGGCGCTTAACTCAATAACACTTGATCCCTCCCTGATCTCTGAAGAATCAAGCACGTTGAATGCAGTATCTGAATGAAAGAATTTAAGATCATAATCGGTAGTCTGGTCGTATAATTGAGTTGCCCCCACAATATATCCGCTTGCGCCAACAAAAATTTTAGGAAAAAAAACCAAACCATTGCATTTGTAGAGTTGTATTTGCTGACCCGTAGCAACCAACCCGGAACCTTCATACAATGAACGGGCAAACAGCAACCTACCGTTTTTATCGAGATGATAGCAGTTGATGATATTGGTTTGAACATACGAAAATGGGCCGAAATTGTCGTTATAGCCCAACCCGGCAAACGTAAAGCTACCATCGTTGTTTTCAACAACTGAAGATAACATTGACGAATCGCTCAGCGTATCACTAACCGAAAACGGGAAGGCGGATGTTTGCCATATTGGCGCGCCGGATGCGCTGACCATAACAACGTATGGAGCAGTAGTTTCAGGCAGCGAGGGCTGCCTACAGGTAAAATTGAGCAGGAGGTTGCCTTCTTTGGTAGGCCACATGCTGTAGAATCCCCGGATTGCAGCACCCGCAGGGGCGAGTCCATTTAATGGTATTTCTCCCAGGTAATTGCCATCAGCATTGAATTTGAGAATGGTGAAGTGCCCGTTTGTGTCTTGACCGGCGAGATATAGTTGGTCACCGATACAAGCAAAGTCATCGTTGGAAAAAAGACCGTATGTACGCGGAATCCACGCCGGCGTAAATGCAAACAGGCGTCTATTCCATATCATATTGCCATGCTTGTCTGTTTTTAGCACCGCCACTGTATTCAAGGCTCCCAATATGTTTGCTGTATAGGCGTGCGACAGGCATGTATCAAAGTACCATGTGTATAAATTGCCTTCGTTATCAGTTGTGATACCCCCAGTGGCGTAGATGAAGCTCTTTGAATAATTCCAGTTGCTGAGATGCGTATCGTACGTTTTAAAAAACGTATTTCCCTGCGGCTGTGCAGTGTTTGTTTTTCTGCACGCATACAAGCCAAGCAGCAAAAATATGACTGGATAAATCTTTTTCATTGCGCCCATTTAGTTTCTTCTGACTAATTTAGGATATTACTTTGCTTCAAATTTTCTCATAATATTTTTCTATCAGCTATGGCACTTCTACTGTTTTTCAAACTTATAACAATAAGTGAATATTTTAATAGACAAATATATATATTTTATTTTTTAATGCCTCGTCATAAAATGTATAGTATAAATAGAAATGCCTCATGGGATGGCCTGCAAGAGCGTTTTTCCGGAGGATACGCTCTCTTACAACATAACCAACCTTGCAGCCGCCGGGCCCACCCAGGTGGAAATGTCGCACTGCCCTGATAAAGGCCCATCTATATGTACCCGAAGTGCCCAGAGTTGTTCGGTAAACGGAGTTACCGTTGCCACCATTGGTTATGCTCTGTCCAGCTATCAGCCTTTTTCTTATATTAATTTGGTCAGGTAATGCCGGTGATGAATAACGGATTTCAACCTCACTCCCTTTTGCCACTGAAAAAATGATCCAATGATCTTCTACCAGCCCCCTCTACAATAAGGAAAAGAGATACCAACAATTGTGCATAGTCGGACCTGATCTCGTGGAGCACGGCCCCAAATCCTGTTTTGGGAGGTGCGGGTGGCAACGGCAGCGGACTTGTACCCAGGTACAGGCTTATCTTGGTGGTGAGAATGGCTACTATCATTTCGATAACAAACAAAAATGCAGTAAGCCTTGTAAACAGCCCAAGAATAAGCAACAGGCCGCCAATGATCTCGAAGGTGGCAACCAGGTCAGCTGTTACTTCGGGCATGGGGAATCCGAGCTTCGTAAACCGCCCCACGCCCTGGTTGGGGAAAGCAAACTTCAGTATCCCCTCCCAAAAGAAGACCCCTCCTGCCATCAGGCGAAGTATAAGTATTGAATTTTGATTGTTAACCGGGGGATTCATGATCCATTTGATGAATGTGCGCATAAGTGCTGTTGTTTTTTTACCAAAAGTACAAGGGCGACTTTTAGCGCTGATCTCAAATTCGGCAGGACGATGAAAAGGAATGATAAGAGGAGTACACGCTACCCTATCAATTGTAGCAAATGCGCCCGGTAGTTCCTGCTTAGCTTCAGCAAGTGCCCGTTTTGCAGCGCAACGGTATAGTCGCCATTGTAGTGGGATATCAGCTCCTTGATAAACCTGATATTTACTACACATGAGCGGTGGATTCTGGCAAAAACCACGGGATCAAGTGTTGCCTCCATGTTATTGAGCGTTTCGCTATGCAGGTATTTATTAGTCTTTGAGTGTATCGAGGTGTAATCGCCACTTGCTTCAATAAACATGATCTCGTCGCACAGCACCACATGTATTTTTGCGCCGTCCTTTATGCTTATCCGGCTCTTATACGAAGTTGTGGGTTCCAGCAACTGTTGCATTCGCTGGCTTAGCGATCGCATAAGAGAAGAATGATCCTGCTCCCTTCCTGCTTCCCAACGGCTATATGCTTTTTGAAATGCCTTGTCAAAACGAGCCTGCGTAAATGGTTTCAATAAATAATCGGCTGCATTATGCTCGTATGCTTTCAGCGCATAACCATCGTGCGCAGACACTATGACCAGGTATGGGTCATAATTTGCGGGCAATTTCTCGAGCACCTCAAACCCATTAACCAATGGCATGTGTATATCCAGAAAAATTACGTCTGGAAAGTGTTGCTGTATTTTAGCAACGGCGTCTTCCCCGTCGCTGCATTCAGCAACAACGAGGAGTACATCATTGCTGGGCAAGGCAAGCTTTATTGCTTTTCTTGCCAGCAACTCGTCATCGGCTATAAGTATCTTACATCGCTGCATATTGTAACGGCATAGTTATTTTTACCTGCATCCCACCTTCTTTATCATCTCCATAGGGCGCTATTAAGAAAGAGGAATTACCCCCATAAAGTTTATGTATCCTTTCTTCGGAATTGGTGAGGCCAGTACCTTTTTTATTAACTGCTGCCGGACTACCGTTGCTGCATACATCCTTTACAATAAGCGTCAATTTACCATCATCACAGGTGGCAAATATCTTAATCCAAGTTGCACCGGGAGCGCATTCCACAGCATATTTTATCGAGTTTTCAACCAATGGCTGTAATATCATACAAGGGACCAACGCCAGTTGTGCTGGCTCATCAATGTTGTACTCTACACCCATCTTATCTTCAAAACGGGTCTTTTGTATGTCAACATACAGTTTAAGTGTTTCGATCTCCGTTTCCAGTGTAGTCTTCTGGTTGTGGGCCTCGCGTAGGGCGATGCGCATCAGGTCACTGAGTTTTTCCAGCATTTGTGTTGCCTTATCTTTTTCACCAAGCTTTATCAGCGTAATAATAGAATGATGCGTATTGAACAAAAAATGTGGCTGCAACTGCTGCGTCAGAAATTGTAAGCGGCTATCCAGCAAGGAGCGTTCAAGCGTGACGGTCTTTAGCTTTTCAGACTCAAAAGCTCTATAATATTGCATAACATTCAGCGCCAGGAGCATGAGGCTGTAAACAACAAAATTGAAAAACAACCCGGTTAGGGCGCACTTCCGTAGGATCATGGCATATGGGGCAGGCTGTTGGAGCAACACATTGATCAACTTTGCCGTTAGGGACGCAGCAAAAACCTGCACGGTACATAGCAACAGGTAAACGGAAAAATGATAAATGACGAAATTCCAGCCCTTGCTGCCGGTATAGCTCATTTTAGATGATAGAAATACTGCAAGAGGCGTCAACGGGATCCAAACGATCCAACGGGCAAGAAAAGGCAATTCCTGCCCGATATGATAAGGGGCATCAGTTAAAATGGAATTGCAATAGCCCCCAGCCAGGCTGAGGGCTATTACTATTACCCATAGGGTACTATACCATAAAAAACGTTTGATCCCTGCGCTCACAAATCAAAGTTACCATTCAATTCAAAAGTTCATTTTACAAACAATCTCCCTACCCCTTCGGGTCCAGCGCCTTGGTGATCCTGAAGGCCATATCCTGCAGGTGGTACTTGCTCATTTTGTCGGTAGTGCCTGGAATTGCTGCCGTTATTTGTGCTTTCAGGTCCACGAGCTCACCCCTGGCCACAGATACAACATCGGTATTCCGGGTGTTAACATTAACTACTGCCGACCCTGTGAATGTAGGTATAGGCGCAGCGGCCGGATTGATCACATTTATGAGCGCATCCACATATGCTTTTTGCAGGTTGCGGCGGTAGCCATCAATTGTTTTTTTAGTGGTCAGTTCGCTCCATACGCCTTTCTTCAAATCGTCTATCATCTTGTCCACCGTATAGGTATCCTGGCCGGCAAACCTGTTTGTGCTTATAACCATCCTGTTCAGCCGCACCGGGGACAAGAGGCTGTTCATAATGTTCGCCTGCACATTGCCTACCATTTCGGTCACCACCGGGTTACTGATCTTGTTGAGGATATTCTTATCCAGCAACCAGGATGGTGTTTCAAACAACTGCTTGTTCAGGAACGCAACCGCTTCTTCCTGAATTGCTTTTGGTGTTGGCTCATACACATCTTCGCCCACCTGCTCTATGCTCTTTGGCGATTCATAAACACCGCCTACATTCTTTACCACATGCCCCATATAACGGCTATATTGGCCCAGCAACTGGCCATACATATCTTTAAGATTATCGTATTTATCTGCTTCTTCTTTTGTCCATTCTGGCAGGTTCACAATAACGCGCTTCAGGTTCATTATGCCATATTCACTCGCCTTCATGCTATTGTCGCCCAGGTCCTCTGTCTGTGAGCGCGGGTCCACAGGATTGCTCTCTGTACCGAACCAAAGGCGTGGGTTGGCCTTCAGGCTGTCCACCACCCATTTGTTCACTATCTTTTTATCTTCTTTTTCATCCTTGGCAAAACTGGCCTTGTAGCCCCACATTATAGCCCATTTATCATAGTCGCCTATACGCGGGAACAAGCCTACTTCGCTTATATTATCTTCGGGCTGTGCCACATAGTTGAACCTTGCATAGTCCATTATTGAGGCGGTGTGGCCATGCGCTTCTACCCATGCCTTGTCGCGCAGCTTTTCCACCGGCGTGCGGCTGCTGCTACCCATGTTGTGACGCAGGCCCAGCGTATGCCCCACTTCGTGTGATGACACAAAGCGTATCAGTTGCCCCATCAGTTCGTCATCGAACTCCATTTTCCTGGCTTTGGGGTCCACTGCTGCTGCTTGTATCATATACCAGTCGTGCAGCAGCTTCATTACATTATGGAACCAGCCGATGTGGCTTTCAATGATCTCGCCGCTGCGCGGGTCGTGTACGTTGGGGCCATAGGCATTTTCTATATCAGAAGGCAGGTAACGCAGTACGGAATAGCGTGCATCTTCAAGGCTGCTGGTAGAATCGCCCTTATCCCATTCCTTTCCCATTATTGCATTTTTGAACCCGGCTTTTTCAAAGGCTTTCTGCCAGTCGTTTATACCTTGTATCAGGTATGGCCGCCATTTCTTCGGCGTTGCCGGGTCTATGTAATATACAATAGGTTTCTTAGGCTCTACCAGTTCTCCCCTCTTCCATTTTTCTATATCCTCGTCCTTTGGTTCCAGGCGCCAGCGCACTATGAATACGTTATCTGTGGTTTTCTGCTGGTTATCGTCAAATACTGTAAAGTCATCGGCAAAGAAGCCTACGCGGGGATCGTACTCACGTTTTTGCATTGGCACCTTTGGCAGCAACACAAAAGAGTTATTTGTCTCCAACGTAACGGCCCCCGTGGCCCATGCAGCCGGAAATGTAACCGAAGGAAACGGGCTTGGCGATGAAGACGGCATAAAAGACGGTGTAGAATTGTAAGTACGCACCACCTTCACCTCTGTATTGATAGGGAAAGTATTGATCCCTGAGATGTACGACCTGTCTGATATTTGCCCCGAAAGGTTGTATCTTTTCTTTGCAAATTCGCTTAGGCTCACCGGTTGGTTATCCCCCTTAAAGAAATCAGAAACATCAATAACTACCGATGATGAATCCTTGCCTAAAGCCTTGATCTCAAAAGACTGGGCGATAGGGTTCATGTTGGAATTAGTAACGGCCTTATAAATATCGTTCGATGAGTCGGCCACACTTATCACTGTTACCACCCGCAAAAAGATATTGTTGTTCGGCCCCTTCTCCCAAAGTATGGTTTGGTCGTTTACCAGTTCGCCGGCATATACACTGCCGCCACCAGCTGTTTTGCTGTACCGCGTGGTTACGATCATCTCCCTGTTCAGTATGGAATCCGGTATCTCGAAGTACCACTTGTCTTCCACTTTGTGTACGGTAAACAATCCATGCTTGGTTATCGCCTTATCGGTGATCACCTTGTCGTAGGCTTTGGGCCCTTTTTTGGAGGCGCTGCTATCGGCGGGCTTGCCTGGCGTAGCGGGCGGCGCAGGTGCATCGTTCTTCTTATTTTTGTGTTTTGCAGTACCAGCTACTGCAAGGCATAGCAATGCCGGGATGATGATGTATTTTTTCATTTATGTGTATTAATAGGTACAAGGTAGGAAAGCTTATTTGTTTAATCAAATAAGCCATAAAAAGTAACGTTAAAAATCACCCGGAAGTCTAGTCTTAGTAATCCCCTCCAATTCATTTTCCACACCGGTTGAACTGACCATTACGTCAGTCCTTCCCCCAATAGGATGTCTTTGAAGTCCTCTAATCTCACTACATTAACCTTAGGAAATGAAATTGTTTTTAGAACAGAAAAATGCGAATCATTCGAAATAAGATATTGTGCTCCGGCAGCAACATAGCAATCTACAAACTTGTTATCATCCTGGTCACTGCTTATGAGATTCCATCGAAAATAGACGTGGGTAAAGA
>JABDBX010000102.1 GCA_013288445.1 Bacteroidota bacterium | reverse complement strand
CAGAACAAGAACTGCATTATCTCGTTTTATTCATCACCGGTAAATTTTATGCTTATGGCGCTATCAATCAAACAGCCGCTTCCGGAGTCAGGCCCGGAAAAAAAACACTGTAACATTCATCGCACTTGGTTTTTGAATTAGTCCGAAAATATTTAGTAAGCTAAAAACTCAATGCTTTTTTATGAAACGCATACAAACAATTATCGCTATTGGCGTAACACTGATTACTGTCCAATTAATGCAAGACAAGGCAAGCGCACAAGTTGTGACGCCATCCATCACAGACAACAACTGGGTCACCGGCGCATCGGTAACCCATGGTCTCAACACCGCCCTTATTGATTATGGTGTCACAGACCAATCACAGCGTTATGGCCAGCTCGGTGCCTGCGCATACGGCGGGGGGGGGGTATCGTGGTTACTGATTTTGGCTCCGGTAATACCGTGAATATCAGTTACCCTGTAACGGGTAGCGTACTTATGGCGTCAACACCCGATGTTATTATCGGCAATAAGATCGGTTCGGTTGTAGATTTCATTATGGCCGTTGTTTTCATAGACAACAGCGGCAATGTGGATATAGATTATTTCGATATTAATTTTCCGGGGGCTATGCCCGGCGCGTTTACGGTTACCTACAATTCGAGCCAGACATTATATACCGCGCCGCCCAGCATTATATGCTATACGGTGCATGTAGACGTGGTGGCACAAAGCTCTGCGCTTACCTCTATTTCCCTGCCGCTCTGCGATAAGTTTTTTGTAACATGGGACGTGGAAACGGCCACCGTACATAGCAGTTACGGTAGTTTAAGTGCATACGATGCCTTGCTTTCCGGCCCGGTAAACTTTATATGTAGCGACGGCTGGAAACCCGATGTGGCCGGAATAGAAAGATCGGTTGGTGGTTCACCGCATCTTATAGGATGTTTGAGCTTTATTGAAACCTGCTATGAATATTTATATTACCAGGAGTGGGACGTAACGGCAAGCACCATATCCTCGTGCAGTATCATTGGAACTGTATCCCCTTTGTCTTGTGCCCCCGGCTTCGACCACCCGCGCATAGACGCAAATGATGACTACGCTACTAATGGCAGTGGCTGCCAGTATAAAGTAGCCTGCGAATATGTGGATCCAGCTACCGGTTATGCTGAAGTAAATACCTATGATGCTACAGGTAGTGCTGGCGTTATTCCTACTTCTTCATATATAGATTTATCTCCACTACCACCTCTTTTGACTTACCCCGCGCCTACTCTGTCGTCTCCTTACTTCCATTATTGCCCCACAGTCGCGTTTGGAGCTAATAACAGTAGCGAGTATATGATTTCCGAATGCACCAATATTCCCGGTGGTTTCGGTGATTTTTTTATGATGGAGCCGCTGGATAATAGTTGTAGTGGCGGCATTGCGCCAGATCCGTCAAGTACGCCGTCGTATTTTGAAGTGGCTAAGCCTTATTCCGTTACGTCTATTAACCACGCGAACTCCATAAGCACGCCTTGCAACAATGTAGGGGATACATCTCTGATGGCCTGGGCGATTACGGGAGCGGGCGGACGGATAAATTATAAAAGGGCTGTATACGATGGGTCGTCCAGCACTGGTTTCAATTACCGCTCATCAAAGCCTACAAATATTACCACACTACCACAGAGTTTGTCCATCTATCCTAATCCGGCAACGAATAGCCTAACGGTAAACAACCCGGCAAGCATAGGCGCGGACAGATACACCATTAAAAATGTACTCGGGCAAATTGTTTTAGACGGCCGCATGAATACCGGCACACAAAGTGTGGATATTGGAACACTTACCGGAGGCAGCTACATCATAAGCCTATACCACGAAGGCAGCCCATGTGGTAACAAGGTGTTTGTAAAAAATTAATCCTTTAATTATGCCGTATGAGATTTGACAACTTTTATAAAGTTGTCAAATCTTTTTACCTAACCCATTTCTTCGCAACAAAATTCATAAACTATCTCAGATGAAAAAAACTATACAGCTTTTTTTGGCTTTCGTATTTGTATTTAATAGCGCCAATGCGCAAATAATCACCACCGTTGCAGGCACCAGCACGGGCACCTTTTTTGTAGATGCTGGAAATGGTGGCCCGGCGACAGACGCGGTGTTGGGTGGCGTACATTCTATAGCTATAAATGACAGCGGCATTTTTATCGGGAGTTTAAATAATACTATCCGTAAAATAAATAGTGCAGGGATTATATTCGCTTTTGCCGGCAACGATACCGCAGGCTTTAGCGGCGATGATGGCCCGGCCACAGCCGCAAAATTAAATGTGCCGGAGGGTATTTGCTTTGACAAAAAGGGAAATACTTACATTGCCGATGCGGGCAATCACCGTGTACGTAAAGTAGATGAAACAGGTATCATCACCACCTTCGCAGGCAATGGCATGCCCGGAACTTTTGTGGGCGGCGGCCCGGCAACGACAGCTGCTATAGGCGGAGTATTTGGAGTCTGCAGTGATGCAGCCGGGAATATATATATATCCGGGAATTTGCACGTATTAAAAGTGGATACATTTGGGGTCATTACCAATTTTGCCGGAAACGGAGCCGGCGGCTTCAGTGGAGATGGTGGACCGGCTACAAATGCGGGTATAGGCCCTATTCAGATTGCGCTTGATGCTTCTGGAAACTTATTCATAGCGGATGGCGGTAGTAACCGTATCAGGAAGATTGATGCTGCTGGTATTATCACCACAGTGGCGGGCTCAAGTGCGGGAGGGACGCCAGCTTACTTAGGTGATGGTGGCCCCGCCACAGCTGCCGGATTGAACTATCCTACTGGCGTATTTCCTGACGATTGTGGCAACGTCTATATATCAGATTGTTACAACAATCGCATCAGGATGGTAAATGACCAGGGCATAATTACTACAATTGCGGGTAACGGGTATGGGGCGGGTACAAGTACCACAGTAACTGGTGGCTTCAGTGGGGACGGCGGACCTGCCACAGCTGCAGAGTTACACGAACCTGCATTCATTTGTATAGACCCACATACGGGCCTGTACATAACGGACGGCTACAACAAGCGTGTACGGTATATACACTACGATAGCTGCAGGAATACTACGGGTGTGCCCTTTGTTTCCACCCCCAAGGAGGAGCTACGCATATATCCTAACCCTGCTACTACAAGCATTACCATTAGCAATCCCACAAGCATAAATGCAGACAGATACAGCATTAAAAATTTGCTTGGGCAAATTGTTTTGGACGGCAGCATGAATAACGGCACACAAAATGTGGATGTAGGCACACTTCCCAGTGGCAGCTACATCGTTAGCTTATATAACGAGGGTAACCCCTGTGGCAATAAAATGTTTGTAAAAAATTAGTCTTGCTAAACAGGATAGTAGATTTGACAACCTTCAAAAGGTTGTCAAATCTGGCACGCACAATACATCTTTTATAAACCGTAGCACCGCGATGCTATATTCCATGCGGTGCATCATGCTCCCCTTCCAACAGCGGCAGGCCGCAATCCGCCGCAATTGCCTTTGCCAGATACCTTCCTTCATCACTGAAAGGCCAGTAGAATAAGGTTTTTACGGGGTGCAGTTTCCGTATTTCGTTAATGGCGTCAATGGTCATTTTCTTAGCCAGTCCTTTTCTTCTGTATTCGGGCAGCACCGTTGCAGAGCAAAGGTAAATACTTTCATATACCATTCCTGGGACCGTTTCTTCATACAATCCGCGCTCCGATATTTCCCGGTTCAGAAAACGCTCCATTACCGCCCGGGTTGTTGGAATAATGAGTATCCACAGCACAGGGCCATCGCCATCTATATATTCCGATAGCGCAGCAGGGTGTATCTCCTGCAACCGCCTTATCACCTGCTCGTTCACGTCCAACTGGTCGGGGTCATTTTTTACATCAAAAAATGAAGTCACCAATTGTATCATCCTGTTGAAATTGTCGGCCATAATTTTCAGAGTTTGGTCCGTGCGTCTTTTACTTCGCCGACAGTTACCGGAGCGCCGCTATTGCCAAAAGAGCTATATACATAGGTGAGTACTGCGGCTATCTCCTCGTCAGAAAGCGTTTGTGCGGGCATGGCATTGTTGAATTTATTGCCGTTCACCACAATGTCGCCGGAGCTTCCTTTTATTACCTGTCCTATGGTCTTCACTTTATCGGCCAGGTAGTCAGATTTTGCAAGCGGGGGGAAACTGTTGGGCAACCCTGCTCCATTGGCCTGGTGGCAGGTAATGCAGGTTCTTTTATAAATAGATTCCCCGCTTTCGGCTGCCGGTTTTGAATCGTTTGCGGCCTGGGGTGGATTGCTGCCGCAACCGGTTGTTACGACCAGCATTAATACTACAAATGACGCTATGCAGATATTCTTCATTATTAGCTTTTTTTCGAAAGATAATGCGGCTTTTTCATTCGTCAATGTAATTGTCTGAATTGTGCATATCACTAATTCGCACATCTTGTCTTTACCTATCCGGGATTAAACTTACCTTTGCGCAAAATTTCAAGCATAGCATGGCATTACAAGCAGGTATAGTGGGTTTGCCCAACGTAGGAAAGTCAACATTGTTTAATGCGGTGAGCAACAGCGCAAAGGCGCAGGCGTCTAATTACCGTTTCTGTACCATAGAACCTAATATAGGCCAGGTGGACGTGCCCGATGAGCGGCTGGCAAAACTCGCCGAATTGGTGCAGCCGCAACGCATTTTACCTACTACCATTGAGTTTGTGGACATTGCCGGCCTTGTAAAGGGCGCCAGCAAGGGCGAAGGGCTGGGCAATAAATTCCTTGCAAACATACGCGAGGTGGATGCCATAGTGCATGTGATCCGCTGCTTTGAAGATGAGAATATACTGCGCGACGAAGGGGCAATAAACCCCATAGGCGATAGAGACATCATAGACACGGAGTTGCAGCTAAAGGACCTGGAAAGTGTGGAGAAGAAGATACAGCGGGTGGAGAAAATGATAAAAACAGGCGATGCCAAGATAAAGCACGCAATGGAGGTGCTACAACTTTGTCAGCGGCATTTGTCGGACGGGAAAAACATCAGGGCCCTGCAACTGGAAGGGGATGACCGCGAAGCTATCGCAGACATATTCCTGCTCACCGACAAGCCGGTGTTGTACGTGGCCAATGTGGACGAAGCAGCCCTGCTGACGGGGAACAAATATTCCGATGCATTGGTAAAAGCAGCTACCGATGAGGGCGCACAGGTGATCGTGATGAATAACTCTATCGAAGCGCAAATATCAGAACTGGAAAGCCTGGAGGATAAAGAGCTGTTCTTTGCCGAATATGGCCTTACAGAGCCCGGCCTTAACCGGTTGATAAGATCGGCATACAAGTTGCTGAACCTTGCTACCTATTTCACTGCAGGCGTTCAGGAAGTGCGTGCCTGGACCATTCACCGGGGTTGGAAAGCCCCGCAGGCGGCGAGTGTGATACATACCGACTTTGAAAAAGGATTTATTAAGGCAGAAGTAATAGCTTACGACGATTTTATTAAGTACAAAAGCGAGGCCGCTTGCCGCGAAAGTGGACGGCTGAGGATAGAAGGAAAAGAATACCTGGTGCAGGATGGCGATGTTATGCACTTCCGGTTTAACGTATAGTGTTAGTGATGAAGATTGTAGCAAAAATCGGTATTTCTCTTTTATTGGTAGCTGGTATCTTATCGCTTGCTGCAATGAATGTCTCCGACAAGGGTGTAAGAAAACAGCCCTCGGTAAAGCTTTCTACAGCAAGAGATGTTATTTCACGAAATAAGCATACTATAGACTCTGCCGTATCGCTTTTAAGGTCGGGCGATGTGGTCTTGCGCACAGGTTTAGGGGCTGATAGTTACCTGCTCTCCCGGTTCAACAGGAAGGATAAGACCTATTCTCATTGTGGTATTGTAATGATGGAGCATGGCTACCCCTTTGTATATCACAGTATAGGCGGGGAAGACAACCCGGACGAACGGCTGAGAAGGGATTCAGCCAACTTTTTTTTCTCACCTGTACATAATACAGGACTGGCTATTGTGCGGTATGATTTCAGTGCAGCCAACGTAAGCGACCTTAAAAACGTGGTTAGCGCTTATTATAGGACACGGCCAAAATTTGATATGAAGTTTGACCTGGCGACAGACGATAAACTGTACTGTGCCGAGTTTGTATATAAAGCCATAAACAAGACAATGTGCGATACCGGTTATATAATCCCAACCTCAGTAATGGGGATGCGTTTTGTCGGTACTGATGATCTGTTTTTTAACAAGCATGCGCACATGATTTTGCGGGCTATTTATAAGTGATGTTGATAAAATAATACTTGTACCTTTGCCGCCAATTTTATATCAATATGAAGAAGTATTTCGTCTTGTTTTCTGCCTTATTATTACTTGCAACATCGCTTGTAAGCTGTAAGAAAAACACCCCTAAGGATGTGGCCACTACCTGGCTGAACGGATTCTGGCATGGCGACTATGAAGCGCCGCAAAAAACATCTACCGAAGATACCAAAAAGCTACTGATGCAATTGCAGCAACTTAGCAATATGACGGCGGATTCTAACAAGGAAGCGCTGAAAAGGATAGTGATAACCGTAAAGGATGTAAAAGAAAACGGCGACAACGCAGTAGTAACATATACGCTCTCTGACATGCCAGATAAAGATCTGAAGCTACCCCTTGTGAAGCAAAATGGCCAATGGCTGTCGGCATTCTCTAAGACCGATGTGGCAGATGGCGAGGCAGGTACAGACCAATCTAATGGCGCCGATACTACCAGCCAGGGGACTTCTCCTGCCGATACCAGTATGACGGATACCATGAAGCATTGATGGCTAAATTATTTCCCGCCGGTTATGGGGTTTGGGGTTTCCGTTGTTTAATTATCTTTATGGCTATATGGCATTAAATTATGTCTGGATAGCGTTTTTCCTCATCGGTTTTGTGGTGGGCATCATCAAGGCATTTGTGCTTGGGCAAACCGGGCTACTTTCCGAGATGATGACCGCGCTATTTGACGCCGCCAAAAATGGTTTTGAGATCTCTATTGGCCTGGCTGGTATCATGTCGCTATGGCTGGGTATTATGAAAATAGGTGAGCGGGCCGGGGTGTTGAGCGTATTCGCAAAATTAGTATCCCCGCTTTTCAAAACACTGTTCAAAGACATACCTAAGGAAAGCCCCGCCTATGGCAGCGTTATTATGAACCTTTCTGCTACCATGCTGGGGCTTGACAATGCTGCTACCCCGCTGGGACTTAAAGCTATGAATGAGCTGCAGGAACTGAACCCTGTAAAAGATACTGCTACCGATGCCCAGGTAATGTTCCTGGTATTGAACACTGCGGGGCTTACACTCATACCCACATCGGTAATAGCCATGCGGCAAACAATAGCGCTGGAGCAGCACGTGCAGAATTTTAACGCGGCCGATATTTTCCTGCCTACGCTTATTGCCACGTTCATTGCCTTTATCTCCGGGATGATAATTGTGGCTATTTCCCAGCGCATCAATCTGTTCCGGCTACCGGTAATATTGTTTGTTTGCGGCTTCGGGGGGCTTATTGCTCTACTTCATTATTCCCTATCCGGTATGCCATCCGATAAAATGAACCAAACGATCGGCGCTATAGGCAGCACCGTTATCTTGTCGGTCATTATCCTGTTTGTGACAGCCGGAATGATAAAACGGCAAAATGTATTTGACAACTTTATAGAGGGCGCTAAAGAGGGCTTTACAGTAGCTGTGCGCATAATACCTTACTTAGTGGCTATGCTGGCGGCTATCAGTGTGTTGCGCTCATCTGGCTGCATGGACTATATCATTGGCGGAATAGCAAAGGTTGTGGCCATGTGTGGCCTGCGCACCGATTTTGTGCCTGCACTACCCGTAGCGCTTATGAAACCACTTAGCGGCAGCGGCGCACGCGGCCTGATGGTGGACGTGATGCGGCATTATGGGGTAGCATCTTTCCAAGGTAAACTGGCAGCCATAATTCAGGGCTCTACCGAAACTACGTTTTACGTCATTGCAGTTTATTTTGGTAGCGTGCAGATAAAGAACACGCGCAATGCCCTGGTATGCGGGCTTATTGCCGACCTTATAGGTCTGGTCGCAGCTATTATAGTAGGGTATATTTTCTTTGCACCCTAACAACTCATTATGGCGCCACACTATATTTTTTGCTTGGTATAGGTTTGTGCATTTATTGAAAAGGGTGTCGGGCAACCACGCGGGCAGCCCTTCAGGGAAAGGTCACTAAGTAAGGAAGTCCGGAGGACTTCAATATGAATAGCCGCCGGTGAAACCGGCGGGAAATGTTGACAAGCGCCAACCCCGCAGGGGTTGAATGTGGCACTGAAAGCGTTATAGTTGCTTAACTTAATGACATTGCCTGCAGGGGCGAAATCTAATAGCGATGGGCATCGCCCATCGAAAGCGCAACGAAAATATGCAACCCTACAGGCCGCTCCCCGCCCCGTTTCTTTGCTGTTTTTTTACTACGCCAGCAATTGTTTTACCATTTCAGATATGGCTTTGCCATCCGTTTTCCCGGCAAGCTGCTTACTGGCCACACCCATTACCTTGCCCATATCGGCAGGCGACTTGGCGCCTACCTGCGCTATGATAGCTGCCACTTCGGCTTTCAACTCGTCAGCAGACATTTGTTTTGGAAGGAATCTTTCTATGATAGCCAGTTCGTCCCTTTCTTTTGAGGCAAGGTCTTCGCGGTTTTGTTTCTCAAATATCTCTAATGAGTCACGGCGCTGCTTGGCCAGTTTTTGCAGCATCTTCAGTTCTGTTGCCTCGTTTATCTCGCCGCTTGCACCTTCTGCCGTTTTTTCTATAATAATCGCTGCTTTAATAGCACGAAGAGTACGCAATGCCGCTTCGTCCTTAGCACGCATTGCGTTCTTCAATTCTTCCATTACTTTTTCTTCGAGAGCCATTTTCAAATAATTTTACCCCAACCCGGATTGGGAAAGTGACTACAAAATAATTAAGAATTCCGGAATTTTATACCTCGCGAGGCTTAATCGGCAACTAAAATTTCACGCAAAGACCGCAAAGGCTCTTGCAAAGCACATTCTGAAAGATAGTCTTCCGCTGCCAAACATAAACGCAAACGAGCGTCTAATGAAAGTTAGTTGCTTGGCGCTGCCTCTACTGCCGCAGTTGCCTTTTTCAGGAAGCTTTTGGCAAATTCCCTTAATTCAGCCGCAAGCTCAGCATTTTTTGTGGCACGCAGATAGGTATCTGCCATGCCATAAAACGTCTGGTAGAAAAAGTCGTTCATTTCGTCCACCATCATTTTGCTTGTCCAAAGATCTATGCGCAGTGCCGACTTTTCTTCACCATCCCACAGGCCCAGTAATATAGCCTTTGCATTCTGCCAGTCGGCAACGCCGCCGTCTGGTGCAGTCCACTGTATGGCTTCCGGCATTTTGTCTTCGGCAAGCTCTATCTGTATATTAATATGCGATTTCATTGCGATTCTTTGTCTTTAGCCAAAAGTACGGCTTATTGAGTAAAAGGTTAATTAGTTAATTGGTTAAGGAATTGCTATTATTGGTTAATTGGGTAAAGGGTTAATTGGTTGAGCAATCTCTATCTATTCCTCCACTTGCGGTTCACGGTTGAGCGGCTTTGTCCATTTGTTCAACTGCTTTATACATGCCGACATATCGCGTGGTATTGGCGCCTCGGCTACGATAGGGGTTCCGTCTTCTTTCACAAACTCAAGGCGGTAAGCGTGCAATGCAAGCCTGCTGAGCAAGGGTTTTTCCTGCTCGTCTTTTTCTGACATGCGGTATTTTCGTTTTATGCCGGATAGCATAAATGGTTCCCCATCGCCATAAAGTTCGTCGCAAACTATGGGGTGCCCTATAGACTGCATATGCACCCTTATCTGGTGTGTGCGCCCGGTATGTATCTGGAATTGCAGCAACGAATATAACGGCCATTGCTCCACCACTTTGTAATCTGTGACCGCCATTTTTCCCTTCCTGTTCACTACCATTTTACCATGTACAGCCGGGTGTTCGGCTATCGGGTTTTCTATGCGGCCTTCGGGTGGTATCACAATACCATTTACCAGCCCTGCATAAAATTTATTCACATCGCGCTCCTGGAAGAGTATCGATAAATACCTGTGAGCCTGCTCATTTTTGGCAAAGCAGATCACTCCGCTCGTATCCCTGTCCAGCCGGTGTACTACCCATACTTTCTGGCCGGTCATAGCCTCCAGTATTTTGTTCAGGCTGGGCAGTGCATGGTCAAACCGGTCTGGGATCACTAATAATCCGGCGGGCTTGTTCACAATAATAAGGTCATCATCTTCATACAGCTTTTCTATCTTCATCAGGCTAATTCATTTTTATATTGTTCCAGGCAGCGGTTTTCTTGCTCCCGCATTATTTTTCGGTCTTTTTCTTTTTTGTCTTTAAACCCGCACAGGTGCAGTGCACCATGAAATATTACCCTGTGCAATTCGTCCGGGTAGGTGGCGCCGAATTTAAGCGCATTTTCCTTTACCCGGTCCACACTTATGTATATCTCGCCCTGCAGTGCGCTTTTATTTTCGCTAAGGTCAAAGGTAATGATGTCTGTATAGGTGTCGTGATCCAGGAAACTTTTATTCATTTCCAGCAGGTAGGCGTCACCGCAAAAGATGTAGGTAAGGCTTGTGGTTTTTACCTCTTTTAAATGACTGAAAACAAGTTCATCTAAAAAGGGAGAAAGCCTGCGCTTATTTTTTAACGCTGACTTTACTTCGTTTTCATAAAATTTTGCAGGCATGAGCGTAAATTGGGGCAAAGATAAAGCTTTATTTTTCAGCGCTCCTTTACCTGATGATGGTGTATGACA
>JABDBX010000101.1 GCA_013288445.1 Bacteroidota bacterium | reverse complement strand
CCCAAAACGATCAGCAGTTATGTCACCCATACCGCTAAACTCAGCCAATAATGCATTGGCACCGTTACCCGCATTACCAGTGAATGGAATATCATTCCCTGCGATAGTGGTGATGATGCCCGATGTATTTATTTTACGGACGCGATTATGGAAAGAACTACCCGAAAATTCAGTAGGCCCGTCTGCTATATAGAGATTGCCTGCTGCGTCAAATGTAATTCCAATGGGACCCATTAGTGCGGAAGTAGCGGGACCTCCGTCACCCAAAATGCCACCGCCACCTGCGATCGTACTAATAATTCCCGAAGTGTTTATTTTACGGATGCGGTGATTATTGTTATCTGAAAAATATAGATTCCCGGCAACGTCAACTTTTACATCAAGAGGTTGATCAAGTTCCGCCGCGGTTGCCGGCCCTCCATCGCCACTAAAATCAGCGGAACCATGACCGGCAATGGTGGTGATGATCCCTGCTAAATTCACTTTGAGTATATAGCCGCTACCACAACATTCATACCCCTCAGCTATATATACGTTCCCATGTCCGTCAACCGCTACTCCATTAGGAGTGTTAAGTTCGGCTGATATTGCGGGGCCGCCCTCAACAAACGTGCTGCCGCCTCCTGCAATTGTCGTGATGATTCCGGAGGTATCTACTTTTCGTATCCTGTTATTGTCTTGATCTGCTATATAAATGTTCCCTATGCCATCCATGGTTATACCTGACATAATATCCATACCGGAGGCGTAGTTACTTAGTGTAGCAGCGGTTGCACTACTCCCATCTCCACTAAAACCACTACTGCCAGGAGTTCCGGCGATAATAGTCTTATTCCCTGAAATATCAATTTTATAAACTGCCGAGCCAGAGTAAATATATTTATTTCCTACGCTGTCAAAGATCATGTAGCCTACAGGTATTGTAGCATCGGTGGTGATGATGCCCGTAATCGGGTCCACTACTCGCACGCTACGGCCATCATTAATATATACTTTTCCCAAAGCGTCAACCGCGACAGAATAAGGGCCATTCAGCCGCCCATAAACCTTAGCGGAACTGTCTTCTCCATTACCACCTGCATAGGTACTTATAGTCTGAGCCTGCCCGCTTACTGCCAGCAGCAGGGCAATGAAGGGCATAAGCCATTTGTAGCGTATAGGTTGTTTCATAAACATGGCGTAAAAGGTGAGATATTTTTGTTCTATAAAATTATAGAATTTTTAATGATGGTGGTAAAATAATTGCAAATAATTTCTATTGTGGTAATCGCAATGCGGGAAAAGCCCCATCGAAGCCGTCATTTCGCAGTGGAGCCCGGTTTTTCCACCGGGCGCAACGGAGAAATCTCCCAAGAACTAGCGGTGAAGCCTAATCAAGGCACTACACCCCGCAAAAATCGAAGCCGTCATTTCGCAGAGAAGCCCGGTTTTTCATCGGGCGAAACGGAGAAATCTCCCGAGAACTAGCGGTGAAGCCTAATCAAGGCACCACACCCCGCAAAAATCGAAGCCGTCATTTCGCAGAGAAGCCCGGTTTTTCATCGGGCGAAACGGAGAAATCTCTCACTGGTCGAAGGTGCTCCCTTCGTCCTCACATGCCGAAGCGTCACGCTTCCTAAAAATGCCGCATATCACTTCTGCCCATTCAGCGATATCAAAATAATCAGCTTCATCAACGGTTCAGAAATGTGGATATCTTATCCCCAAAATATTTTTTGCAAAGAATATTCCCTATCCATCATCAGATTGGCATGATTTTATACCATCTTTTATAAACTCTGGTATATAACTAAGATGACGGTCGCTAACGCTTATTTCAAATGCGATGTAACGGGTACAATACTCCCATTTCCACACTCCTGGGAGCACTGTGTTGGCAGTTGCCATGCAACGATGGCTTTACGAGCAGACTGGCAACGACAGCTAACCCGTTGCACAAGAGAACTCGGTTTTAAACATGTACGCTTTCACGGACTCCTTTCAGATGACATGGGTACACTCGTTGATGAAAATGACCAGTTTGTATATTCTTTTTTCAATACCGATCAGATCTGTGACTTCCTGCTTTCTATTGGCATGCGCCCATTCATGGAACTATCGTTCATGCCAACAATTCTATCTTCAGGCCCTGACATAGTTTTCCATTACAAAGGAAATGTCACCCCCCCGAAAGATTATGACCAATGGGAAGTGCTGATAAGCAAACTGGTAGGGCATTGGGTGAATCGGTATGGCGTCGAAGAGGTTAGCCAATGGTTTTTTGAGGTGTGGAACGAACCAAATCTTGACGCATTCTGGAAGGGAACCCAAGACGATTACTTCAAACTATACCGTCATACTGCAAACGCAATTAAAAACACAGACAAGACTTTAAAAGTGGGAGGCCCGGCAACTGCAAATAATGAGTGGATCTCCGATTTTGTGGCTTTTTGCGAAAAAAATGAGTTGCCTTTTGATTTTATTTCCACCCATCACTACCCTACCGATTCCTTCGGAAAGCCGGGAGATGACACTATTACCCAACTATCGGAAAGCAGGCGCAGCGTATTACGGGATGAGGCGCAGCAGGTAAAAGAACAGGCAAAAGGAAAGCCGGTTTACTATACCGAGTGGAGCAGTTCTTCAAATCCATTTGATGAACTTCATGACACGTCCTACGCGGCCGCATTTATTGTTAAAACAGTAATGGAATCAACCGGCATTGTGGATGGCTACAGCTACTGGACCTTCTCTGATATTTTTGAGGAAAATTATTTTTCATCGATACCATTTCATGGAGGGTTCGGACTACTGAACATTTATGGTATCCCAAAACCTGCTTACCGTGCCTTTGAATTACTGCACAGGCTGGGTGATAGTCTGTTGTCAATGGAGGGTAGCCAGGAAAATATAGATATATGGATCTCTCGAAAGGAAAAAGTAATAAATATCCTGATAACGAACTGGGCACTACCCCGCCATCCGGTTAAGACCGAAATGGTAAAAATACAACTAGCTAACGCCGGGATTATAAAGGCCGCGTTCGTGGAGCGCATTGACGACAGTAACGCCAATCCAAGAAAAGCGTGGCAAGATATGGGAAGTCCCGGCAGCCTGACCCCAATGCAGGTATCTGCATTGGAGCTGGCATCATCGCTAATAAAAGAGCCGATTGCGGTTACTTCTGATCCGGACAGGTCCAATATAGAATTGACAATACCGCCACAGGGAATAGCTTTCATAACATTAGAAATAGAATGACCAACTCTTTAAAACATAAGCAACTGGCAGTAGTAAATCCGCAAGGTACAGATGCGGAAATGCTGCAATTGCTCCAACGGGAAACCTTTGAGTACTTCCTCAAAGAGATGAATCCAAAAACCGGGTTGATAGCAGATAAAACAGAACCAGGAGCGCCATCAAGTATAGCGGCAGTGGGTATGGGGCTTAGCAGCTATATCGTTGGCGTGGAACGGGGATACCTGTCCCGCACCGAGGCTGTGAACCGGACACACACCGTTTTGAAATTTCTGTATTTAAGCCACCAGGGGCCGGAAGCGGACGCAACAGGCTACAAAGGATTTTACTACCATTTCCTCGACATGCAAACGGGAAAAAGAGCCTGGCAAAGTGAACTATCAACGGTGGATACGGCCATTCTGTTAGCGGGAGTACTAACCGCGCAAAACTACTTTGATGGTAAGCAAAAAAAGGAAGTCGAGATCAGGGAACTTGCAGATGAATTGTATAAAAGAGTTGACTGGCAATGGGCGCTGAATGGCGGAGATACACTAACTCACGGATGGCAGCCTGAATCAGGCTTTCTCCCCTATCGCTGGGATACTGGCTATAGCGAGGCACATATCCTTTATATATTGGCCTTAGGATCTCCAACGTACCCTATCAAACCCTCGGGCTATAAGAAATGGATAAATACCTTTGAATGTAAGAACATTTATGACCGTGAATATTTATACGCCGGCCCTCTTTTCATTCACCAAATGTCACATATTTGGCTCGACTTTCGGGGCATACACGATGACTTTAATAAAAAAACCGGGATAGACTATTTCGAAAACAGCAGCCGGGCAACCTGTGTGCAGCAAGAGTATGCAATAAAGAACCCATTAGGCTTTGCCCACTATGGCGAAAACGGCTGGGGTTTTACAGCCAGCGATGGGCCAGGGCCATGTGTGGCGGAGGTAAATGGCGTACCTAAAGTGTTTTACAATTATACGGCAAGAGGCGTCCCCTTCGGCCCTGACGATGGCACCATTTCCCCTTGGGCCGTTGTAGCTTCATTGCCTTTCTGTTCTAAGGTCGTGCTAAAAACCATTCGTCATGCAATAGAAAAGCTGGACCTAAAGAAGTATAGCGATTATGGCTTTGATGCAAGTTTTAACCCAACTTATCCTGAAAAGGGAGCTAACCCAAACGGTTGGATCTCGCCGTGGCAATTCGGCTTGAACCAGGGACCCATCATCTTAATGATCGAAAATTACGAGACAGGGCTTATCTGGGCAACGATAAAAAAAAGCCCATACGTTGTTAATGGGCTTCGCAGTGCTGGTTTCACCGGTGGCTGGCTAGACAAGATAAATTAACTATTATGGCAGCTAATTTGCAGCATCAGACGGTTTTGGTTACCGGTGCCAGCTCGGGCATAGGACAGGCAATAGCGATAGCTATGGGAAAGGCTGGTGCAAATGTGATAATCAATTATCATGAAGATGATAAAGCGGCAGATGACACGTTGAGGCAAATAGAAGCATTGGGCGGCACTGGGTTGGTTGTAAAAGCCGATGTTAGTAAAGAGGTCGAAGTCATAGAAATGTTCAACTCGGCCATTAAGAAATTCGGGACGGTGGATATTCTTGTAAACAATGCGGGTATTCAGAAGGACAGCAAGTTTGTTGATATGTCTTTAAAAGATTGGCAGACTGTGATGGATACAAATCTTACCGGGCAATTTTTATGCGCCCGTGAGGCAGCGAGGGAGTTTTGCAGGCGGGGGCTTGTTGGAGAAAGGTCTGTGGCAGCTGGTAAAATAATTTTTATCAGCTCGGTGCATAACATTGTTCCCTGGGCTGGCCATGCCAATTACACTGCCTCCAAAGGCGGCGAGACCATGCTGATGAAAACCATGGCACAGGAACTGGCACCACAAAAAATAAGGGTAAACAGCATTGCCCCCGGGGCAATAAAAACAGACATAAACAAAAAGGTATGGTCTGATCCCCAACAGGCTGCGGAGCTATTGCGCCTTATCCCTTACCAGCGGATCGGCGAACCGGATGATGTGGCGAAAGTGGCGGCATGGCTGGCATCTGACGAAGCGGATTACATAACGGGCACCACAATTTATGTGGATGGCGGTATGACCCTATACCCCGAATTTGCCCACGGCGGATAAGCCAATTTATAAAAACAACCCTGGCACTTCCGGTATTTTCACCCGGCCTGTTCCGTGGTGCGATTTTTGTCTCTATACCAGCAATAACTATTTCAAGAAACAACCACTACAATCATGGCTAAGACAACCAGCGACTACTTAATAAGCCGCTTACACGAATGGGGCGTAAAACGTATTTACGGCTATCCCGGAGATGGTATTAACGGTCTGATGGGCGCGCTGAGCCGCCAACAAGAAACGATAAATTTTGTGCAGGTGCGGCACGAGGAAAATGCAGCTTTCATGGCATGTGGGCATGCAAAGTTCACCGGGGAGGTAGGCGTATGTATGGCCACATCAGGCCCGGGTGCTATTCATTTGCTCAATGGCCTCTATGATGCCAAAATGGACCATCAGCCGGTTGTTGCTATAATAGGCCAGCAGGCCAGGGCTGCTATGGGCGGCAGTTACCAGCAGGAAGTGGACCTGAACACTTTATTTAAAGATGTAGCCCATGAATTTGTACACACGGTAACTTTGCCTCAACAACTGCGACATGTGATAGACAGGGCCTTTCGTATAGCGAAAAATGAGCGGACGGTGACCTGCATCATCATGCCAAACGACCTTCAGGAGCTGGATTATGAAGAACCCGCACGCCAACACGGAACAGTCCACTCCAGCCTCAATTATTCAAAGCCAAGGATCATTCCACAACTAACAGATCTGCAGCAGGCAGCTGATATATTGAATGCCGGAAATAAAGTAGCCATGCTTGTGGGCGCGGGCGCTTATCATGCGGCTGATGAAGTGGTAGAGGTAGCTGACTTGTTGGGCTCCGGCGTTGCAAAGGCCCTCTTGGGGAAGGCCGTATTGCCGGATAGCATACCATATGTTACCGGGGCCATAGGGCTACTCGGCACTAAGCCAAGTTGGGACCTGATGATGGAGTGCGACACATTGCTGATGGTGGGGTCGAGTTTCCCCTATTCCGAATTCCTTCCCAAAGAAGGGCAGGCAAAGGCAGTACAAATAGATATAGATGGAAAGATGCTGGGCATTCGTTATCCTATGGATGTGAACCTGCAAGGCGACAGCAAAGAAACATTACGGGCGCTTATTCCATTATTGAAGAACAAAGCAGATCGCACGTGGCGCACAAACATTGAAAGCAACGTAGCAGAATGGTGGAAAGTATTGGAGGCACGCGCAATGAATGACGCCACACCCATAAACCCACAACGCGTGTTCTGGGAGCTTTCAAAAAGACTTCCGGATAATTGCATACTCACATCAGATTCCGGCTCATCTGCAAATTGGTTTGCCCGTGACCTGAAAATAAGAAAAGGAATGATGGCGTCGCTATCTGGCAACCTGGCTACAATGTGTCCCGGCGTTCCGTACGCCATAGCCGCAAAATTTGCGCACCAGGACAGGATGCCGATAGCGCTTGTAGGCGACGGCGCTATGCAGATGCTGGGCAATAATGGCCTTATAACCATTTCAAAATACTGGAAGGAATGGAAAGACCCCCGCCTGATGATACTGGTACTGAATAACCGGGACCTGAACCAGGTAACATGGGAGCAGCGGGTGATGGAAGGTGATGCAAAATTTGAAGGTTCGCAGGATATACCCGACTTTCCGTATGCCGAATACGGACGAATGCTTGGGCTGGAAGGAATCAAAGTTGACAAGCCGGAGGATATAGGCCCTGCATTGGACCGCGCATTTAGCGCCACCCGGCCCGTAGTTTTTGAAGCCTACACCGACCCCAACGTTCCACCGTTACCACCCCATATCAACATTAAACAAGCCAGGATGTTTGCATCCTCGGTAATAAAAGGGGACGTGGATACATGGGATATGATAAAACAAACGTACAAAGACGCAATTGAGAGTTTTCTTCCCCATTCGAAATAGACTATCCCCAATCCACGATGACAAGCGACGCAGTATTAATAACAGACCTGAATATTACTGTCTATACTATCCCCACCTCTTCACCGGAAGCAGATGGGACCATAGAATGGAACAGCACCAGCATGATACTGGTGGAATTGGAAGCAGGAGGAAAGAAAGGTATAGGATATACTTATGCTAACGTGGCAGCAGCCCAGGTAATACACAATACGCTGAAAGCACTGGTGGTAGGAAAAGACGTGATGCAGTTACCAGCTATAACGGCCGCGATGATAAGAGCGGTGAGGAACAACGGGGCATGTGGTATTGCGATGATGGCCGTGTCGGCTGTTGACAATGCGCTATGGGACCTGAAATCAAAAGTGCTGGACCTTCCGCTGGCGTTATTGCTGGGCATGGTAAAAAATGAGATGCTGATCTATGGGAGCGGCGGATTTACCTCCTACGAAGAGGTGGAACTGCAAAGCCAGCTAAGCAATTGGGTAACCGGCGGCATCAGGTATGTGAAGATGAAAATAGGGCAGCATCCGGAGCAGGATATTGAACGGATAAAATGTGCAAGAAGTGCCATAGGAAAAAATACCGGCTTATTTGTTGACGCTAACGGCGCATACACCGCAAAGCAGTCTGTAGAAATGGCGCACCAGTTTGCGGCCTACAATGTAAGTTGGTTTGAAGAACCCGTACCTTCAGACAGCCTGGAAGGATTGCATTTTATCAGGGACCACATGCCCCCAGCAGTAAGCATTGCGGCCGGCGAATATGGATACAACCTTCCGTATTTTAAGACCATGCTTGACGCTGGCGCCGTGGACATAATGCAAGGGGACGCCACGCGTTGCGGCGGTATCTCCGGATTTCTTAAGGCCGGCTTTTTGTGCGAGGCTTATCAATTACCGTATTCGTCGCACTGCGCACCGGCAATACACCTTCACGCTTCATTGGCCTTGCCGGCATTTTACATCGCTGAATACTTTTATGACCATGTGCGGATAGAAGAAATGTTTTTTGATGGTGTGGCAAAACCTGTGAACGGGGTATTGACCCCTGACCTTACGAAGCCTGGCTTGGGCCTGACACTGAAAGAAGCAGACGCAGCCAAATATAAAGTTTGAAAAAGAGTTCCATAAAGAAATTCGTAAAGCCACCGGCATATGTTAACAGCAGAAGTAAAAAGGAAGATAGAAGCTACAAATACAAACAGGGGCGATAGCAGCAAAACCCCGCCGCTCAATTACTATTTGTCTTCACCCTATGCTGAAAACGTGGACATTCCCGCCCTGGAAGCCGCGCTAAAAACAATGATCTCTGGTGAAGTTCGATTTGACGAAGGCAGCCGTGCACTTTATTCCACAGATGGTTCCAATTACCGGCAGATACCCATAGGCGTGGTAATACCAAAAACCGAAAACGATATAATCAACACCATCTCCCTATGCAGGGAATATGGCGCGCCCATCCTGTCACGTGGCGGGGGAACCAGCCTCGCAGGGCAAACATGCAATGTAGCGGTAGTAATGGATATGTCTAAGTACTTTAACAAAGTGCTGGAGATAGACGTGGAAAAGAAACGGGTACGCGTGCAGCCAGGCATTGTACTGGACCACATGAAAAAGGAAACGGAGCATTTGGGACTAACTTTTGGCCCTGATCCCTCTACGCATAACCATTGCGCAATTGGCGGAATGCTTGGTAACAATTCCTGCGGTACGCACTCTGTTATGTCGGCGTTCTACGGCTATGGCGCCCGTATGTCGGACAATACAGAGCGCATGACCGTTATTACTTACGATGGCATCAAGATGGAGGTTGGCACAACATCTGATGATGAGTATGAACAGATAATAAAAGCGGGGGGAAGAAAAGCTGAAATATACAAAGGCCTACGCGACCTCGCAGCAAAATATGCGGACCTGATCCGAACGAAATTCCCAAACATTCCGCGCCGTGTTTCCGGCTACAACCTGCCTGCGTTGCTGCCTGAAAATGGGTTTAACGTAGCATCGGCCCTGATCGGCACGGAAAGCACCTGCGTGACAATACTGGAGGCAACATTGAAACTGATGCCTAACCCCAAAGCCCGAACCTTAGTGGTGCTTGGTTATCCCGACCTGTATAGTTCTGGCAAAGATGTAATGAACATTATGAAGTTCAAACCCATAGGCCTGGAGGGTATTGACGATCTGCTGATAGGCTATATGAAAAAGAAAGGGCTTGATGTGGAATACCTGCCCCTTTTACCTAAGGGCAATGCATGGCTGCTGGTAGAGTTTGGCGGCGACTCAAAAGACGATGCGGATGCACAGGGCAAGAAAATGATGGCAGGGTTGAAAGCGGCGGGCAACCCACCGGAAATGAGTTTATTTGACGACCCGGCCCAGGAACAGAAACTCTGGGAAGTGCGAAAAGCAGGCCTGGGCGCTACTGCCTGGGTGCCAGGCGAACCTACAACTGAAGAAGGCTGGGAAGATTCGGCAGTGCCACCCGAAAACATCGGGGAATACCTCGCCGACCTAAAGAAACTATTTAATAAATACGGTTGGAATCCATCGCTGTATGGCCACTTCGGGCAAGGTTGTGTGCATTGCCGTGTACCGTTTGATCTGCTTACTGAAGAAGGGATACAGACCTATAAGAAATTTACAGTGGAAGCTGCACATCTTGTAGTGGGTTACGGCGGCTCCATATCTGGCGAACACGGTGACGGCCAGTCGAAAGCGGACCTGCTGGAGATAATGTATGGGAAAGAACTACTGGAGGCATTCCGTGAATTTAAGGAGATATGGGACCCCGAGTGGAAAATGAACCCTGGCAAAATGGTGGAGCCATATGGACAGCTCACTAACTTGCGCACCGGCGTTCATTATCATCCGGAGGAACCTGATACGCATTTCCAATACCCGGACGAAAAAAACAGCTTTTCATTCGCTATGACACGTTGTGTGGGAGTGGGCGAATGCAGGAGGTCGGAGGGGGGTACTATGTGTCCCAGCTATCGTGTGACCAAGGAAGAAAAGCACTCTACACGAGGCAGGGCGCGTATGCTGTTTGAAATGCTGATGGGCGATGTAGCCCACGGGTGGAAAGACGAGAACGTAAAAGATTCGCTCGATCTTTGCCTCTCCTGCAAAGGGTGTAAGGGAGATTGCCCGGTAAACGTGGATATGGCTACCTACAAGGCCGAATTTTTGTCGCACTACTACGAGGGGAAAATACGGCCCCGAACGGCCTATACTTTTGGCTGGATATATTGGTGGGCCCGCATCGCATCGGTAATGCCGGGCGTTGCCAATTTTATTACACATGCGCCTGTTTTAAGCAATTTATTTAAGACCGCCGGCGGTATTGCCCAGCAGCGCGATGTGCCGAAATTCGCCGCTACCACATTCCGCGACTGGTTCAAGGCGCGCAGGAAAGCGCCGCCAACGGGCAGGCAAAAGGTAATTCTGTGGGCCGACACCTTTAATAATTTCTTTATGCCCGAGACACTCGTGGCTGGCATGGAAGTACTGGAAGCTGCGGGATTCGAGGTAGTGATACCAAAACAAATGCTTTGCTGCGGGAGACCGTTGTATGATTTCGGAATGCTGAAGACTGCCAAGAAATTGCTGAGGGAGA
>JABDBX010000100.1 GCA_013288445.1 Bacteroidota bacterium | reverse complement strand
GCCTTCAAAAATGATGTCTATGTAGTCACTCTTTAATATTTTATTGATATCCATTTTATTCCTTTTATAGTTTAAGCCTCGTCACCTTTATGTTTCCTCATTGACCTTCCAAACCTTGTGCTTTACACGGATAAACTCGCATCTATCACCCTGATTTAGCTTAATGCCTTGATTCAACATGTCATGGTTCGGCGAGGCTCACCATGACAGGATTTCTATTTGGCAATGTGCGATAAAGTACACTAATTTGCCCTTTAACTATCAACCTTTTAACCAATTAACCTTTTAACTTATTAACCTATTAACTAATCACCTTACTTAATCCCGTTCGCAGCTTCTGTTTCCTTAATAAAATTCTGGTCCACGTCCGATATATCTATGATCGCATATACCTTCACATCGTTAATGCTCATTTCGTCAAGTATATTCACCAGGTCGCTGTAAGTGCTATTGGTATCCGGTTTAATAAGAACCGTTGTAAAATCCTTCACGCCAAGTGTGCCAGCCCGTTTCATATCGTCCACCATCTTATTCTTGGCTATGATCTCGTCCCTGATGCCGTTTTTCTGGTTGAAGGTTGTGGCTTTCAGATCGGGTGGCTTGGTGGGGTCTGTGGCCATACCTTCGTAATAATATATCTTGTGGTTCTTGCTAAGCAAGATGGTCAGGGCCACGCTTTCCTTTATCTTATTCTGATCCTCTTGCTTCATGTTCGGATCTTTATAAGGCATGTTTATCTCCATGGTTTTGGGCCTGGCCAGTGTTGTGGTGAACATAAAGAATGTTATCAACAGAAAGCCAAGATCCACCATGGGGGTAAGATCAATACGAGTACTTAGTTTTTTACCTTTTTTGACGCCGGGGCCCTTTTTATGCCCCCCGCCCGAGGTATCTAATTCTGCCTTATACCAAAATTATTTTTACTGTTTTTCACTAATCTTGTTTACACTTATTCTTCCCGCTAGCTTACGATGCCTTTTTTGCATTGGCATCCTGGTAAGCAGCCGTACCCGGAGGTAAGGATTTCAGGTTTGTTATCAGGTTGAACTTAAATATCTTATACCCTTCCAGCGTCTTTATGATCTTTTGCACACTTGGATAAGAGGCATCGCCGTCAGCCTTGATACAGATACGTAATCTTGGGTTGGTATTCCTCGCCGCTTTTATCCACTCTGCAAGCTCGTTGTTTGGCGCATAAGCCGATGTATCGGAAGGGATACCCGGTGCACTCACTTCCATTAATTTTCTTTGGTCCGGGGTTGAACCCAGGTAAGATTTCAGCTGGTTGAAGGGTATCCCGATAGAGGCGTCAATATCAAAAGTGGCCATTTCCTCTTTCGTCAGTTTCAGTTGCTTATCGTAGTCAATAACTTCAATGAGCGACTGGCGTACTTGCTTTTTATCGATGGCAAAAAATATTCTTCCTCTCGGGTCAACCGTAAGCAGCATTATATCCAGGTCAGGCAACGGAATGTCAGATATGGAAGACGGCGTTTTTACAACTACCGGTTCTTCGGGTTTGAATTTTGTCGCCAGCATGAAAAATGTGAGCAGCAGGAACGCTACGTCACACATTGCCGTCATGTCAATGTGCGTACTTTTTCTTGGGAGTTTTGCGTGGGGCATTTTAAAAAATCTTCTACTGTTAAACTAATAAGACACATGGCAATGAAATTTCCACAAATCTTTTTCGTATCTTTTATTCTATAACGTCAGCGCTTACTCGTAAGCGCTGACGTTATAAAGATAAAAACCGTTTATTATTTGTAGTTAGCAGCGAAGCTCTGAGTGAGGGTAAAGCCGCTTTCGTCGATGCCGTAAGTAATACCATCTATAATTGTGGTGAAGAAGTTATAGGCAATGATGGCGATGAACGAAGTGCTGATACCGAGAGCGGTATTGATCAACGCTTCAGAGATACCACCCGCAAGTGCAGCAGCATCTGGAGCGCCGGCTGTGTTCATTGACTGGAACGAACGGATCATACCTAACACCGTACCAAACAGACCAAGCAGGGTAGCGCAAGAGGAGATAGTGGAAAGGAACACCAGGTTCTTTTCCAGCATTGGCAGCTCCAAGGCAGTAGCTTCTTCTATTTCTTTTTGGATGCTCAGCACTTTCTGGTCAGTAGAAAGATCGTGATTGTTTGTCATTTCACGATATTTTACCAGGCCCGAACGCATTACATTGCCTACAGAGCCGCTTTGCTTGTCGCACTCCGCGATGGCAGCATCCACGTTCTTATTGGCAAGATGATACTGCACTTTACGTACAAATTCACCAGCGTCCATTTTACCTTTTGCCCTGATAATAGTAAGCGCGCGCTCTACCACGAAGCATAAAAGAGTGAAGAGGGTTGCTAAAAGTATGGGTACCACAAAACCACCCTGGTACATGAGGCCAAATACACCTTTGGCTTTTGCCTTCTCGGCATCCAAAAAGTTGCTATCACTGCCCAGCACGAACTTCCAGGTAACATAACCTACTACGATACAGGAAACCACAACAATGAGGTTAACCATAAAGTTGCTTGAGTTTTTTGGCTTGCCTGCATGTCCTTGAGGAGTTGACGGTCTTGCTGCGGCTGTTTTTACATCTGCCATAATTCTGATTTTTGTTTTGGTGTTTTCTGAATATTAATTAATGAAAATTTGTGAGTTTGCAAAGATATATGTACCACCCAAAAAAACAATTTTGCAGGTAAAAATATTTTCAAATATAGGGGTTTAAAATTATCAGCGTCCAAATTGGCTGTTATGTTTTTTTTATTAACTTTCCTTAAACGAATTAACGATTATATTATTGTTCCAGTCAATTTGATCGCTATTGTCCAATTTTACAGGCTTATTTGCTGCCACCTATATACAAAGACGTAATTCTAAGCCTTTTCCTTTGTATTTTTGTCCAATATTTTTTTTGAAAATAGGATGCTATGAATATGACTACCTCAACCATATTGATCCTTTTGACACTCGGGCTTGCAGCCGGCTTGCTGAGCAGCCTTGTAGGAATTGGCGGCGGAGTGCTTATTGTGCCGGTTTTGGTGATATCGCTTGCCATGAGCCAGAAGATGGCGCAGGGCACATCTCTGGCCATGCTGTTACCGCCTATTGGCATACTGGCCGTGATAAACTATTACAAAGCAGGCTACGTGGACGTGAAGGTGGCTGGCATTCTTTGCGTGGCTTTTATTGCCGGGAGTTTTTTAGGCAGCCTCGCAGCGATTAATTTGCCCGAAGCAATAATAAAAAGGATATTTGGCATTTTTTTAATGGTACTGGCAGTGAAATACCTGTTTTTCAGCAAATAATATAGAGCATATAACATATAGCATAACAAATGAAACGGACAAAGATCAAGGACATCTTACAGAACGAACAAACCGATTATAAAGTAAATGTAAAAGGATGGGTGCGCTCATTCCGCAACAACCAGTTTGTGGCGCTGAATGATGGCTCGTGCATAGGCAATATACAGGTGGTTATAACTCTCGATACCGATGAGGCGATAATCAAGAGCATTGCTACCGGCGCCTCCGTGAGTGTGGATGGCACCGTAATAGCCAGCCTGGGTAAGGGGCAAAAGGTAGAAGTTAAAGCCGATAGCATTACCGTACTTGGCGAGTGCAACCCAGAGCAGTTTCCGCTACAACTGAAAAACCGCCCAAGCCTGGAATACCTGCGCGAAATAGCCCACCTTCGTTTCCGCACAAATACTTTTGGCGCTGTATTTCGCGTGCGGCATACGCTGGCATATGCTATACATAAGTTTTTTAACGACCGTGGTTTTGTGTACCTGCATACGCCAGTGGTCACCGCATCGGACGCCGAGGGCGCAGGGGAGATGTTTAAAGTAACGACACTGCCTTTTGATGATGCCCCGCACAACGAAGATGGCAGTATAAATTTTAAGGAAGACTTTTTTGGCCGCGCAACCAACCTTACCGTGAGTGGCCAGCTTGAGGCCGAGCTTGGTGCAATGGCGCTGAGCGAGGTTTATACTTTTGGGCCTACTTTCCGTGCGGAAAACTCTAACACCCCACGTCACCTGGCAGAGTTCTGGATGATAGAGCCGGAAGTGGCGTTCAATGATATTTATGACAACATGGACCTTGCCGAGGACCTGCTGAAATACATTATTGACTACGCACTTCAGAACAATAGAGAAGACCTCGACTTCCTTGCCCAGCGACTGGTGGATGAAGAAAAACAAAAGCCCCAAAATGAGCGCAGCGAACTGGGCCTTATAGAAAAGCTGGAGTTAGTGCTGAACAATAAATTTGAGCGCATTACTTATACCGAGGCTATCCAGATACTGCTGGAGTCGCCAGCGTACAAGAAAAAGAAGTTCCAGTACGATGTAAGCTGGGGCATAGATATGCAGAGCGAACATGAGCGCTACCTGGTGGAAAAGCATTTTAAGAAACCCGTGATCGTGACCGGTTACCCGAAAGAAATAAAGGCCTTCTACATGCGCCAAAACGATGATGGCAAAACCGTAGCGGCTATGGATATTCTTGCGCCGGGTATTGGTGAAATTGTAGGCGGCTCGCAAAGAGAGGAGCGCTTAGACAAGCTCACCCAGCGCATGAATGAGATGCACATACCCGTGGACGAAATGTACTGGTATTTAGACACCCGCCGTTTCGGCACAGTGCCGCACGCAGGCTTCGGGCTTGGGTTTGAGCGCATTGTACTCTTCGTAACCGGCATGACCAACATTCGCGATGTGATCCCATTTCCAAGGACTCCGAAGAATGCTGAGTTTTAGGGGGAGATTGTAAAGCGAAGAAAACATATGACTGTGCCTGATGAACGCATGATTACATAAAAATATAGCTTTATCTTTATAGCCATTAAGTTGTTCGAATGAAAATAACAAGGATTGAGGTTAAAGACGTAAATCAATTCAAAGACTTAGATATTGATCTCACATATCCCAAAGGCCATGCCAAAGAAGGTCAGCCACTGGATAGGGTATGCTTTATTGGACAAAGTGGAACAGGCAAAACTACTCTTCTGAAATTCATCTATGGATTCAGCCACAAGAAGGAAATACTCAAAGAATACAGTCTTTTGAAATTGATTGGGAAAGTGCATGTAACCGAAAAATTGGGCAACTGGACCATTCGAAATTCGATAAAGCAAGAGGGTGACAAATTTTTGTTTTCAAGTGATCTGAAAAGTACCAATAATATAGGTAGTCTTACCAAACAGCAATTTGATTCTGCATATCAAAGCAATTTAGATAAAATCAAGACCTACCTTATCTATTTCCCTGCGGATATGAAGTATGATAATAGCGCTTTGGAAATTGAGAAGGAGCCTAATGCCAAAATATACGATTTTAGCGAGGATAACATTAACAAAGTATGGAATCGGTTGCTTGAAGAAATACAGAAACAACAAGAAAAGGAATTAGTATTAACTCAAAAAATCTCTTCAATTGCAATTGAAGAAAATGGGAACATAAAAAAGCTTCAGGAAGCCATAGATGAATTAAAGCAAATAAGAGATGCCCGATCAAATCCACTGGTTAATCTAGCTATAAATTGCCTCAACCCTATTCTGAGACACTTTAACCTCCAGGTAAAAACAGAATTGGATATTAAGACCAAGGAAGATATTGGGTTTATTAAAATCATGGATAATCATGGAAATGAGATCCCCAATGGCTTACTAAGTACCGGCACAAAACAGATAATTCTTAGCGCCCTTCCATTATACCTCCTCGATTTAACCAATACCATCATACTCTATGATGAACCCGAACGTTCTCTATATCCCGACATGCAAAAAATAATTGTTGACTATTATACTTCTTTTTCAAAAGATGCCCAGTTTTTCTTTGCTACCCATTCTCCTATAATTGCTTCGTGTTTTGAACCGTGGGAGATAGTAGAACTGAAGTTTGAAGATGGCTACGTTATCCAGGAAAAATACTTTGAAGGAGAACGGCATGTTGATAATTATTCCATTGTTCCAAAGTACTTAACCTATGATCTAATGCTTAGCAAGGTTTTTGACGTAAAGCAACCCAATAGCGATGAAAGGAATATGAAAATAACGGAGATGCTGACTTTAAAAAGGCAATTGGAACAAATGAAGAAACAAAACAAAACAGATGCCGTTGATTATAAAACCACTTTCAACAACTACATTGCGATAGGCAGCAAATTGTTTTGGGATACAAATATGTAATGGTTAAATGAAGGCAATAAATAAATCCCTCGAATTAGCTACTGCTTATAAAAGCTGGATTGAAAAACTGGACAATGAAAACAAGCTTCATCCACCCTACAATTCCTCAACCAATGAATATTATTATGACATTGTAGCCAATCTATTATGGGTGCAGCAAGGTTTGTGTGCATATACCGAAATGTATTTGATCGATAAAGACAAAGTAAATCCGAAACTATGGAAGAATGGCAGATTTAATAGATTTCAGTTTTTAGGGCAACTGGATCATTACGATGCTTCTCTCAAAGAACAGAAAGCGTGGGATTGGAATAATTTTTTCATGATTCATAGCGATGTAAATACAAAGCATAAGCGGTCGAAAAGCGTTAATTACTTATTAAAGCCAGACAAAGGCAATTTTAGCCCTTTTTATTTTTTAGATTATGATGTTGTCACTCATTTCTTCATTCCGAATGTTAATCGAGACCAGGAAATGATTACTAAAATCCAGGAGGACATATTTTCTCTCGGGTTGAACTTCGAACCAATATCAGATTATCGGAGAATCTACCTGAAACCGATTTTTGAAGAAATTGAATTGGGTATTTGCACTGTTGACGTGGCTAGACAAAAATTGAATAAATTCTATACGGCTTTTGAAATGGCAATAACCCAGTTTTCGTAAAGGTTTTCAATAATTGCCTTCGGTTTGATGGCTATCCTAAGTGCAATTGCTTTCTTTTCATTTTAGCAGAACCTCCAAAGTAGTATCCACTTTTCGCGATGGCTTATTGACCCCATCGTAAACCTCTATGTTTACTTTTAAGTAACCTGTTTTGCCGGAGGCGGTGAATGTACTGTTCTTAAACGCATCGCTACCATCCAGTCTTATTTCCCCTACACATTTCTGAAAGATAAAGAACTTGTTCTGCACAATTGTATAAGTGCAGCATGAACCCAAAAAGCCCTGGAACTTTTGCATGAAAACAAAATTTCCATCCTGGAATTTTGGTTGCGGTGGATAAAACATGAATAGGAACAATGATCCCAAAATAGCGCCCAGCAAGCCATTTAAAAGCCACGAAACGACTACAAGCAATGGTGACACAACATACAACGAGAAATAAAAAGACAACCATTTAAACGGCCGCATGGTCATGAAAAACAGGATGACACCAGTGGCGTAAATAATCATCTTGGCTGCAAAAACAACGCTGCTATGAAATGCCACTCCCGCCCATAACGAAAGGACAAAATTTACCAGTACAAAAATGACCAGGCACAGGTGAATTTTAAGGAGCCGCTGTTTCAGCGTGCAGGGTGGTTTGCTCAAAGCGCCAGGTATTTCTGAATGCAATTTACTTCATCACCACCAGTTTCTTCACAACAACACTTCTGTCGCTGGCGGTTATCCGGCACTCATATATTCCCGGAGCAAGACCTGCTACAGAGAACACTGCATAGTTGCCGGAAAGCCCAAAGGTGTTTGCAAGCCTGCCTGTAACATCAAATATCTCCGCCTTAGCGCCAGCCGGGAACGCAATATCGCTGCTTATTGTACATTCGTAAGTAGCTGGGTTGGGGTATATGTTAATGCCTGGAGCCGGCATTGCAACCTTGGTCACACCTGCGGTATTTACACAAATGCCATCGCTATAGTTATACTTGGCGATAAACAAATATTCCGGTGAGCCAAAAGAATGGGGAAGTACGAAGGTATCATTGCCAATAACTAACGAAGAATCTTCATAATCGCCGCAAAGATATAAATTGCCTTTCCCGTCCAATGCTATGCCGCTCTGGTCATCGCCGCCGCCGCCGAGGGACCGGCCTGTGAGGTAATGGCCTGAGTTATCATATTCGGCAATAAACATAGGGTCCACATCGCTCGGGGGAACTGAAATAGTAGTACCCTGGAAGTTCATGGAGTAAGCAACGCCCGGGGCCAATGCGCCGCCGCCCATGGCCCCGCACACCCATATATTCCCGCAGGTGTCCACATCTATATTATTCGCCACGTCCGTGTAGCTGCCGCCGGCAGAGGTTGCCCATACTGCGGTACCGGTATTGGTGTACTTGGCAATAAACACATCTTTAAGCCCTGTACAGGTAAGCGTGTCATTCGCGATAACATTGAACGAGTCCACATAGCCGGCCAGGTATATATTCTCATATCTATCGGTTTTTATACCACTGAGGCCTATTTTCCTGCTTATGTTTTTAGCCCAGTCCAGGTTGCCGCTGCTATCAAACTCTGCCACAAAGCTCATATCATAAGAGGCATACAGCGGATTGACCAGGTTTGTTCCCCCAATAGCCATGGTGTCGGATGCGTACTGGCCAGCCACGAACACATTACCCTTCTGGCTTACTGCTATTGCATAGGTAAAATCGTTTTTCTTTCCACCAAAGCTTTTTGCCCACACTGCATTGCCCGATGTATCGTATTTTGCCACAAAGGCATCGTAGTTGTTAATGTCAGAATTGTTGGTAAGTATAAGTGAACTGGAGGGGTCTCCCACCGTATCAATAGCGCAGTTATACACACCGGTGAGGTACACATTCCCCGCCCCGTCAACACCTATGCCCCCATAATAATAAGTTGGCCCGCCATTGTTATTGGTTACATTCTTGGCCCAAACTACGCTATCATCGGGGGTAAGTTTCATTAAGAAATACTCTGCCGAATTATAGAATTTGGATAGCGTGAAAGTATCCACGGTCAACGCCGTAGTAAAGTACTCATACACGGCCAAGACATATACATTTCCCGCAACGTCAGTAGCGATACCTATATCTGTGGCAGATGCGCCTTTAGTTCCCCTGGACCAGATAAAATTTCCGGCGCTGTCCACCTTAGTTACAAAAAGGCCGCCATACAAAGAGTCTGCACCAATACGGGTACAGCCGAAGCCAGTAGCGTAAATATGGCCCATGTTGTCAGACGCAATAGGCCATGCCTCGCCATTGCCGTGAACAGAGTTAATGGCCCATTGCCAGCCCGTCTGGGCTTTTGCAGCATTAAAAATAAAGCAAGCGGTAAAAAGTAATGTAACAGTAAATAGTTTCCTCATAAGGTTGTTTTATCGCGTAGTATGGAACAATAATAGACTATAATTTTGGGTTAAGAGTTGGGTGTGCCTGGGTAATGTAGGTTACTTCATCACTGCAAGTTTTTTCACAATAACGCTTCCGCCGCCAGTGGCGATAACAAATTCGTAGATGCCAGGCGAAAGCCCCTGTAAGGAAATTGCTGTGCTACTACCGGTAAGGTAGCTGCTTTTAATAAGCCTGCCGGTAAGGTCATATAAGTCTGCCTTCGAGCCAGGCAGGAAGGGTATATCACTTTTCAGGACACACTCATCAAAAGCCGGGTTGGGATAGACTTCCACATTGTTCTTATTACGGGCAGAAACCGGGCGGACCCCTTCCGTGCAGGGTGGCGAGGACGCAAGGTATATAACATTGAATGTATCAACATGGTAGGTGCAATTTACTTGGTAGGCCACCCAATACAAGCCACTGGCATTTACCGAATCTACGTTTCCCGTGCTTCCGTCAAACCAGGTGTAATCGCGACCTGAAGGCATGTCAAGTGTAGCTGTTACCGGCATATCACTTGGTCGGCATACGGGGGTATCGTTGCGGATACCAACGGTGTCTGCTAAAGATAGCGTTACCACGAACGAATCGGTCATAATATTGCAGGCGCTCAACCCTTGCAGCCAATAAGTACCATTGCTGCTAATAGTAATGCTGGTATCGCTGCCGGTGCTCCACCTGTAATTGACCAACCCACCCGGCGGGCTAAAGAGCACGGGAGTTCCCGGCAAGGCCTGGCATAAGCTCGTATCGGATACATTGGTGGAATCAGAAGCATAATTATACTTCACCACAAACAGATCTTCCGAGGCTGCTCCCGACAAAACCATAGTATCATGCCCTACCAAAAAATTAGCACCTTCGTAATCGCCCAATACATATGCGTTGCCCGTATTGTCCACAGCAATACCATTCTGGTCGTCACCGCCGGAGACCATGCTTTTTCCCACCTGGTAAGTGCCTGAACTGCTATATTCGGCAATGAACATGGGGTCGTTACTGGCGGGCAACGTGGTGAGTATATTGCCCTGGAAATGCATTGTGTAAGAAAGGCCGGCGGTTAATCCGCTCCCACCCATCGATCCGGCTATCCATATATTGCCGCAGGCATCAACGTCTATGCCATATCCTTTATCGTCAAGGCTCCCGCCACCGGATCTTGCCCACGACAGGCTACCGGAGGAATCATATTTAGCCACCAGCACAGCCGAAGCACCTGTGCATGCAAGCGTGTCCATTCCTATAATAACAGGAACATCAATTGAGCCCACAAGGCATATATTATCCCCCTGGTCTGCCTTCAGTCCATTCACATGCGCCCTATTACCAACGTTCTTAGCCCATTTGAAAGTACCGCTACTATCAAACCGGGCCACATAAGTCATATCCAGTGTCAGCGGATTGTATAGGTTGGTGCCGCTAAAATTCATGGTATCAGATTCGTACATGCCAGAGAGGTAGGTATCTCCATTCATACTTGTGGACACTTCATACACATAGTCGCTGTTCCTGCCACCAAAGCTCGTTGCCCACACCGGGTTTCCAGATGTGTCGAATTTGGCAAGAAAAGCATCATACAGGCCGGCAGATGAGGTGTTGTTCAGCAGGAAAGGACCTAAATCATCAACAGGCAAATTAAAAACACCGGATAAATAGACATTCCCGGCTCCGTCTGTGCCAACCCCGCCGTCCGGATAGCTAAGTGCTGATGAAGCGTTATTGACTGTTATGTTTTTTATCCATTGCACCACCCCAGCAGGGTTGCATTTAAGCAGGAAGTAAACGCTTTCCCCTAAGGGTACAGTATGATGAAATGTATCAACCGTAAATGCGGCATAACTCAGACCCTCTACATAAAGATTACCCC
>JABDBX010000099.1 GCA_013288445.1 Bacteroidota bacterium | reverse complement strand
CAGGAAATATATTGCCATTTCTCCGGGGCTGCTTTGTCGGTATTTTCTACCTTGCTTACCGTTTTCCCAGCCTTTGTATAGGTAATGCTTACTTTCTTTTTAAGTGTGTCACATTGCTTTGCTATGTCCTTTAAAGCATCATTCATTTTCTGGTTAGTCAATGCGCGGGGTAGGTGACCGCCATACTTTGCCATTATTTTACCAACCATACTATGAACTGGTATAGCAATCGGGTCACCTGTCTTTATTTGGGTAATGTAAATCATCCCATCGCGTATATTATCCGGGCGAAGGGTTGACAGGTCACTAAACCTTAAACCAGTATAGCAGCCTATCAAAAACAGGTCACGCACCCGGTCTAATGACAGGTTCTTACTCAAATCCAACCCTGCAATTTCTTTCAATTCATACTCCGGTAAATAAACGCTGTCCGTTTCCTCTGTAGGTGCGCTAAAATTGCTGCTCTTAAATGCCGTGTGGGTATTTATCCCTAAATCGGTAGCATAGTTTAAAACGGTCTTTATTACTTTGAAATTCTTATGTATGTAGTTTGCAGACTGTTTTTTTACCAATGTAAGGTACTTAGTAAAATCATTAAAGAAAGTCATATCAATTGTATCAAATTCCAATGATTTCCGGCTATGTTCCTGATAACCTTCTAAGATAGCTTTAGTAGTTACGTAGCTTTTGATCGTGCCGGGCGTTATGGGCTTGCCGCGCTTGGTGGTTTTAGTCCCGGCCCTGCATTGTTCAATAAAAGCATCAAAGAATGTAACAAGGGTTTCACGCTTCACATTGCCATTGTCCCTAATGGCAATATTTAGTAGGGGTTTCAGTATTTCAGGGGTTGGGGCTTTATTGCCGTTATCATTGATATACTTCCTGACGGTGTTCTTTATGGCAGTTTCTATGTTATCCAGCCGTTTATTAAATTCCGGGAATTCAGGAAACTTCGCCGTTTCCTTTGCCCGGTGTGGTTTGGCTTTAGCATTCCAGTATTTCGGCAATATGCTTTCCGGGGTGTAATACTTCACCTGGTATCCATCGTACCTAATACGGCAAAATATAGCCGTCAAATTACCGTTGGGGTTTCTTTTAGTGCCTTTATCGTTTTCAAGATAGAACGTTACCCTCATAAATACCTTTTAGTTAAGAGTAGTAAAGGTAAGTAAATAAATAGTACGGTACAATCTACGGTACAATATTTTTTATCGTTTCTTAATTGTTGTTAGCCATTGTTAATTATACTATGCTTTGAAATGCTTACCAGTAAAGGCTTTTACAGATACAAACGGTTAACAACCGAAAATAACGACAAAGGCAAATGTAGTCCAGTCGGGACTACAAAGCCCGCCATAGAGTTATCTGTGGTGGGCTTTTTCTTTATGACAAATAAAAAATTACTTTTGTGAAGCAAAATAAGATAGTTTAGGTATTTTACCCATTAAAAATACAAAAGGCTTGACTATAGTGCAAACGGGATAGTTTAGTGCAATTTGTCGAGTACAGAGGTGTGCCACACCTCAAAGGTGTGGCACACCTATAAACGCGAAATCCTTTTCAACGATGCACAAAACTATGCCGTGCAGAGTATAAACAAGAACATATAGGGTATTGGATCGAAGCAGCAAATAAAGATTGGTTGGCAATCCAAGATATGTACAAGGCTAAAACTTATGTTTATTCTTTGTTTTTTGCTCATCTTGTTTTGGAAAAATTAGCGAAAGCTAATTGGATAAAGGATAACGAGAGTAACTTTCCTCCTAAAACTCACAATCTTTTAAATATTATTTCAAAAACAAATTTACAATTTTCAATACCAGAAGAAGATTTTTTTGCCAAAATGGATCAATTTCAATTAGAAGGAAGGTATCCTGATTATAAATTTGAATTGCATAAAAAATTCGATGGAGTGGAAACAAAAAAAATTCTTGACCAGGTAAATGAAATAAGAAAATGCTTACTCAAAAATCTGTGATTAACCGTTTAACCCACATTGCAGTTCCCGCCGTTTAAATTGTTAAAGATTTTTTAAGCTAACCCAAAAAAGACGGGGAATGATTTATTTTTCCCGTAGGTATGTAGGGATAATTAATTTCGGCTTCCTTTATAAAGGCTTCATTTGATTTGTAGTACACAAGGGGTGTTCGTCTTTGAGGTATGTGTCACGACCTTTGTAGCTTGTATTTCAAAAGCACGATACGTAAACATCCCGATACCGGCAAACTGAGCGGTTATTACCGTCTGGTGGAGAGCTATCGTAACGGCGATAATAGAATTTGTCATCGGACGATTTTGAATGTGGGTTTTATGGAAGATGCCACGCCGGAACAATTGAACCGGATACAAAAGGTACTAACCGAAAAATATGAACGCAAAGAGCCATTATTTGAACAACAGGAAGATCCCATAGTTGAAAAATATGTCGTTGAACTATGGCAACGTATAGTTGCATCGAAGAAATTAGACATTGTATCGGTAGCGCAATTATCCCGGATGGTCAATGCCGACACCTTGCAACACAGCAATGTAAGGGAGGTAGGGGCCGAGCATATCTGTTATCAGGCGTGGGAGAAATTACTGCTTACCCCCTGCTTTTATCTGCCGGGTTTACGCAGGAGCAGGCGGCACTTGCGGCCACACAAGTCATTGGCCGGGCTGTATATCCGGCTTCAGAACTAAAAACGGCAAGATGGATACAGGAAAATTCTGCTGTTTGCGAGCTGACTGGTTATGATATGGGAAGGTTGACAAAAGATAAGCTTTACAAAAGCGCATTACATCTTTACGAAGTCAAGGAGGTACTTGAGAAACATTTGTCCAGGCGCACCAACGAACTGTTTGATTTGGAGGACAAGATTATTTTGTACGACCTTACCAATACTTACTTTGAAGGAGAGAAGCGCAACAGCAAGTTGGCAAAATATGGCAGGAGCAAGGAGAAAAGAAGCGATGCAAAACTTGTGGTGCTGGCGCTTGTGGTCAATGTGGAAGGGTTTATAAAATATTCCTCTGTACTGGAAGGCAATATTGCCGATTGCAATACCTTATCGGCCATGATAGAAAAACTGGCGGCCCATACCGTGGGCCCGCAGGCAGTAGTGGTGCTGGATGCGGGCATTGCCACCGAAGAAAACCTGGCATTGATAGAAAAGAAAGGATACAAATATCTCTGTGTGAGCAGATCGCGGTTGAAAGATTACGAAGCAATACCCAACAGGTTTACCGTATTACTGGATACAAAATCAAAACAGACTGTCCGCCTAAAATCAGTTACCACTTCTAAAAATACCGACTACTATCTGGAAGTAAAGAGCCCCGCCAAGGAAAAGAAGGAAGAGAGCATGAAATGTTATATTTTAAATATTTATGGTGATTCATTATGAATCCATTGTTGCGTATATCCCCTACTTCCTATACTGCTTCACTATCCCCTTCATCTCATTAAGCTTTAGTAGCGCCTCTACAGGGGTAAGGGTATTGATATCGGTATCATCAAGTAGCTGCTGTATCCGGCGTATATCCTCCGTTACACCATCAAATATATTCAATTGGAACTGGGGCGCAGGCTTTATGCCTTTTACTTTCTGTAACGTGCTGCCTGTAGTTGCGTGCTTCTCTTCCAGTTGAGTGAGTATCTCATTGGCCCGATCCAGCAGCTTCACGGGCATCCCGGCCATGCGCGCCACCTGTATGCCAAAGCTGTGGCGGCTGCCACCGGGGGCCAGCTTGCGCAGAAAGATAACTTTATTGCCTGTTTCTTTATGGGTAATGTGGTAGTTGCGCACTCGGGGTAGCTGGTGCTCCAGTTCATTAAGCTCGTGGTAGTGGGTGGCAAATAGGGTCTTGGGCTTAGACGGGCTGTTGTGCAGGTGCTCTACTATAGACCACGCCAGCGATATGCCATCGTAGGTGCTGGTACCCCGCCCTATCTCATCGAGCAGTACCAGGCTGCGCTCGCTGATGTTATTGATGATGCTGGCCGTCTCGTTCATCTCCACCATAAAGGTGCTCTCTCCCCCGCTCAGGTTGTCAGACGCTCCTACCCTGGTGAATATCTTGTCCGTAAGGCCTATCACGGCGCTATCGGCGGGTACAAAGCTGCCCATATGCGCCATCAGGGTTATGATCGCCGTTTGCCGCAGCAATGCCGACTTACCGCTCATATTAGGCCCGGTAAGTATTATTATCTGCTGGCCGACTTTATCCAGTGTTATGTCATTGGCTATGTAGCTTTCGCCGGGTGGCAATTGCTGCTCTATCACCGGATGGCGGCCTTCTTTTATCTCCAGCTTAGGCTCATTTACCAGCACCGGCCTGTGGTAGTTATACCTGTGTGCATTTGTCGCAAAGCATAGCAGGCAATCCAGCTGTGCTATTATGTGGGCATTGTTCTGTATCGGTGATATAAAAGGTTCTATACTCACCAACAGCTGCTGGTAAAGTTCCAGTTCTATAGCCAGTATCTTATCCTCCGCCCCCAGTATTTTCTCCTCATATTCCTTTAGCTCCGGGGTTATATATCGTTCCGCATTGGCCAGGGTCTGCTTCCGTATCCAGTCGGTGGGCACCTTATCTTTATGGGTATGGGTCACCTCAAGGTAGTAGCCAAACACATTATTATAAGATATCTTCAGGGACGATATACCTGTGCGCTGCGATTCCTGCTGCTGTATCTGTAAGAGATAATCCTTACCATTCCGCGATATTTTGCGTAGCTGGTCCAGTTCTTCGCTCAGTCCCTCCCGTATCATGCCGCCCTTGCTCACTAATGCCGGGGCTTCATCTACAATAGACCTTAGGATAAGCTGCCGCAGATCATTAAGGTGCTGCACAGGCTCGGCAATCCGGCGTAGCGATTCATCTTCAGCCTTCATGCACAGTTCCCGTATCTCCCCCATAAAACCAAGCCCCCTTGCAAGCTGCAATACCTCGCGCGGGTTTATCTTCTTCAATGGTATCTTTCCTATCAGCCGCTCTATATCGCCCACCTGCTTTATGTGTTGCGAGATAGCATGGTTAAGGTCCTGGTTGAGTATAAAATGGCTTACTAAATTCAACCGCTGCTCTATACGGTTTATATCAAAGAGCGGGAAGATCATCCACCGCTTCATCAGGCGGGCGCCCATTGGCGTATGAGTATGGTCTATAGCCTGCAGCAGGTTTGTACCCTGCTCATAGCTGCTGTGCACCAGTTCCAGGTTGCGAATGGTAAAACGGTCCATCCAAAGAAAATCGGTGGCTACTATGCGTTGCAGCGTGTTTATGTGTTGTAGCTGGGAGTGTTCTGTATCTTTAAGATAATGCAGCGCCACGCCGCAGGCTACAATAGCACATTTCAGGTCTTCTATGCCGTACCCTTTCAGCGATTGCGTCTGGAAGTGCTGCAACAACAGGTCGTAGCAATATTGCTCCCTGAACACCCATTCGTCAAGCTGAAAAGTATAGACCTTCGTATCAAACTGTTCCCGGAATCGCTTCACCTGAGATTTGGAAAGGATGATCTCCGATGGCTGGAAGCTCTGGAGCAGCTTGTCCATATACTCCATATTACCCTCGGCAGCATAAAACTCACCAGTGGTAATGTCTAAGAACGCCACACCACACATCTGGTCGCCCAGGTGCAGGGCAGCAAGAAAGTTATTGGTCCTGTTTTCCAGCAGCTTATCGCTGGTGGCTACACCGGGGGTTACCAGTTCGGTAACGCCGCGTTTCACAATCCCCTTTGTAAGTTTTGGGTCTTCAAGTTGGTCGCAGATAGCCACACGATAGCCCGCCTTTACTAATTTGTGCAGGTAAGTATCTAAGGAATGATGGGGAAAACCGGCCAGATCCACAGACGATGCCGAACCATTGGAGCGCTTGGTAAGAGTAATGCCCAGCACACGCGATGCAATGTGCGCATCCTCCCCGAACGTCTCATAAAAATCCCCCACACGAAACAATAGAATAGCATCGGGATACTTGGCTTTAATATCCTTATGCTGCTTCATTAAAGGTGTTTCCACCGGCTTCTCCTTTGACATCCACGCAAATATAATCGCTTTAAAAATGGCTAAGGCGCTTAATTGCGGCGCGCCCTTATATGGGATGTGGAAATGTGGATAAACACCACGATAACTGGAAATATTACGATGCTGAAATTGTTAAAACAGCATGATTATTTCATTACTTGTGTCAAATTATATACCTTTACAGAACAAATAGCGACTGTGAATTATAAACAATTTACTAAAAAAATTGCTGATGAGGATGGGTGGTATTTATTATACTTCTCGCCGCATAAGTTTGTGCAATGATAAACGGGCAAGCCCGATAGGGCTTAAATGATGAATAGCCACCGGTGAAACCGGTGGGAAAATAGATGTGGTCATTGAACCCCGGCGGGGTTCAACTGGTATAACCCTGAAGACTCCGGGTTGCACCCGGAGCTATTCACATTAAAGCCTCCCTGGCTTTTTAAATTCAATGCACATTTTTATCCGGCGTATAGTATAAGAAACGGGAAAGGAAGCCATAAGATATGGGCAAATCCACATAAAACAAGAACGCTGTCTATACCAGATCATGGCACAAAGGAATTGGGTAAGGAACGTTGACGAAATAAAGTACACCATATTGCGAAGTTATTTTTCTTTTTTATGAGGCGTAAAATCTGCGAATAATGAATTATTTAAAGACTTTTGCAACGAAGTAAAAATGGAAAAGAGCGAGTAAGATGGTGTACTTTGTTTTGTCATCGTTCCTAAGGGACTAATTAATACGCTTCTAAAAGACGCAGGACTTAAATAAATGCTCATTTTATTGGTAGCAACAAAAATACAACAATGAAAAAACTAGAATTGATAATTGAGAAAAATGACGGATTATTTTGGGGTAGGATCGAAAACAAGGGGAACTTTACTCCAACTGGCGCAGGGGCAACCACAATTGACCTGATAAATGATATTAAAGCTTCTATTGAAGATTATGTAGAACACGAGGGTAAGGAAGATACTTTTTGGTGCAAGGTTGACGTGAACAATGTTGAATTTGACATCAGGTATGACTTAGCGGCTTTTCTGGAAGAATTTGACTTTTTTAATTTGTCAGTAATTGCTGACCGGATAGGCACAAACCGGACCTTGCTGAACCAATACAAAACCGGAACAAAACATCCTTCTATAGAACAGGCCCAGAAAATACAGAATTCCATCAGGGGTTTGGCAAAAAAAGTAGTTGAAGCACAACCTATTTCGTAATAAAAAATTAAACGACTATTTTTGTAATAAATATAAGCTGCTATGAGTACCGCAGAATTAAGAGCATTAAGAAATGGAGCGAAAAAATATCTCGACCGTGCCGATGAGAGAGTAGTAAGGATGGTATATGCAATGCTGGAAAAAGATGCCGAAATTGGCAAGCCGACGTACACCCTCACTCCTGAGCAGGAAGCAATATTGGATGAATGTATAGAGTTGGACGAGAAAGGGCTTATGGAATACTCGTCTTGGGAAGAAGTAAAGGCCAGAATTATTTCAAAAAAGTAACAAATGCAATATAATTTTGTTATTTCACGGAAAGCCGAAGGACATATTCAATCAGGTTATTATTGGTATGAACAACAAAGACAGGGATTAGGTAATAGTTTCATGGATGCTATTGATATTGCCCTTTTATCTGTTCAATCTAATCCGCTCGCTTATGGCATTCGCAGGAAAAACATAAGGGCTTGCATTATGAAAGGCTTTCCTTATTTAATACTATTTTATGTAAAAGGAAACAATATCCGGGTGGTATCTGTTTTCCATATGAGCAGGAAGCCAGGGGCATAACGAGAAAACTTTGAACTTACGCGAACCTCATGTTTCGTAATAAGTTTTTATGGTATTTTTGAAAAACAACATCGATTCAGTATGCAGTTTTCAGACCTTGACTTGACAAAAACTTACTCTTATGCCGACTACCTTAAATGGCAGTTTGAAGAACGTGTGGAGTTGATAAAGGGCAAGATATTCAAAGTGAGCCCTGCGCCTAATTATGCTCATCAAAGTATATCATCAGACATTCATGGTTTTTTGTGGAGCTTTCTCAGGGGTAAAGAATGCAAAGTATTCTCGGCTCCTTTTGATGTGCTGCTTACCCTAAGATCAAAAGATGACCAGGACATCACCACCGTACTGCAACCCGACATTTGTGTTATTTGCGATCTATCAAAAACAGATAAAAGGGGCTGCGTTGGCGCACCAGATATAATCGTAGAAATACTTTCTCCCGGCAACAACGCCAAAGAAATGATCAGCAAATATGAAGTTTACGAACAGGCTGGTGTAAGGGAATATTGGGTGGTATCGCCAAAATACCAGTCGTTTGTTGTTAATACATTAGTCGATGGAAAGTACCAACCTTCCCGGCAAATGACCATCGGCGATACAGTTACATCAACGGTATTGCCGGGTTTTTCACTAAGCTTGTCTGAATTATTTGGAACGGCGACGGAAGAGGAATAAAACTCCTTCCAATAGGTCTTCATTGTGTGTTCTCTGGTGCATCATGCCATGGAAACTGAATCAACACACTTTAATTCTTCCTGACAAACAAAAATCACCGGAAGTTTGTGTAATCCTGGATGCAGTATATATCAAGAGTGCATGCTTTTTCCGCTATTACTTTTCCCATCGCCTGGTAGTCGCTGCTCTGGCCGTAGCAATAGGGCACATTTACTTTCTTATCCCTTATAATTGCCATGCAGCCATTTCCGTATTCGTAATTTGTTTTGTACGCAATAAGCAGGAGAATAGTCCCCGCTATTGTTACTGGCCATGCTATTTTATTGCCCTGGAACCGTATCCAAAAAAATACAAAGGCCAAGGCTACTACCAAATGTGACAATATAAGATAGTGGCTTGAGTACGCGCCCACCGGCCCTCTTAATCCGCTTCTGAATATGGAAACAAGGATTATCGCAACCAGCAATGCAGCGGCAGTGCAAACAAGCGGCAGAGTATCTTCCTTTATCGCCATTTTTCTACTTTTTACCGTTATGGGAAGAAGCACAATCAAAATTGCAAGAATAAGTCCACCAAATAAAACGCCATAAGTATATGAAAAATGGGAGCCAATCATGAGCAGAAAGAAACGCATATCCCCCAAAAAGCTAAAAGACTCGGTGGTAGAAGTGGCCCGTGTAAAGTTGGTCAAGAAAAGAGCGGAAAAGACCAGTAATGTAATGCCGCTGGCTATGGCTCGCCGTTTGTCCTTCTGCGGCAGCAAAAACAAAAAAATGAATAGGGCAAAGAACATTCCATTGCTGCTGGAAAAAATGGTTGTGAACTCGAAAGCAATTCCCAGAATAGCATACTTAACCCCCCTTTTTGTGAAAAAGAAAAGGCTTAGCAGGAAGAGCATTATTACGCCATAGTTCTGCATTCCAAACATAGCTATAGTAGCGTTTTCATAATTGCTGAGATCAAAAATGCAAATCCCTGCTATCAAGGCCGCTATCTTCCAGTAGTCCGGTATGGCCTTTCTTATAAAGTGAACTAAAATTAAAAATATTACAACCAGTTGCAGATTACCCAGGACCGTGATATGGATAAAATTTATTTTGCCAAAAATGTAATAATAAATTGCATAAACAACCCTAGAGTGAAATATACGGTGATCTATATGCTGGCTGAACAATAAAAGAAACTTGTCGCCAACTGATGCTGTCTTGAATTGAGACAAGAAATCAAGAATTGCATTGTAGTCATCTACGTAGGGAATATTTACCGCATACTCGTTTACTTTAATAAAATATACCAGCGCCGGAATAAAAATTAAAATGCTGAGCGCATATTGAACGTACCTATTTTGATACAAGGTACTATTGGCAGGCACCGCGGTCATGGAAGTGTTCGAAATTGGTTTAGCCGTGTCCATGGCGATGTTATTTTTGTCCTTTTGAAACGTCAGCGATCGGGTGTTGAAAAATGTGAACGCAATCTAAGCAAAACAGAATTTATTTTAGATTTATCAGCAATTTATTTCCGTCTGCTAGGCGCAGAAAGTAAATATATGATAAGATCGGGACCAGGCTGAAAAAAACGATGATATTTTATACTTTGCGTTCAACTATTCAAGGAATGCGACGAATGACGAATACTGCTCACTATTACCATACAATAGCGTTTATTGTGGTCAGTATTCTCTTTGTCCCTTCCCTCGGTTTTGGACAAAGCGCGACAACCGCGACAAATGTTCAAAGCAAAGCTGTCGATTCGGCTGCAATTGCCCTTATCAATACCTCTCTAAAACTAATACCAGGGAAAAAAGAAATTTCAGATCTTGGCGCGGTACCAGACGGCTATAAGAATATTATCCTCGACGAAGGCATCAACTACTTGCAGCAGGGAAATGAGATCATTGCCAGGTTGCAGCGGGAAAAAGATACGAAAGGAGTAAGTAGTAGACGGGGAGCAACTGATTCGGTCGCATTGAGTTACTTAAATGCTTTGGCCCGCATGATAGCCGCCCGGAAAATATTTGCGGCCATGGACCATAAGGCAGGTGTAGCCAGCATTACCGGAAATATTGGCAATATTTACGCCCAGCAGGGAGACCTCACTACCGCGCTCGAATATTTCCTCAAAGCTGCAAAAATGGATGAGGAGGCAGGGAATCTGGGCAATGTGGCAACAATGTATGGAAACACTGGGCTTGCGTATCAAAATCAAAATAATTACGGGAAGGCTGTCGAATATTATGTGAAGGCGGTAAAACTTGCCAATGAGTCCGGCGATAAATTTCTGGCGGCTAACATGGCCGGGAATGCCGGAATTGTATATGCCCTTCAAAAAGATTACCCCAAAGCGATGCAGTATTATTTTCAGTCGATGAAAATGCACGCAGAAGCTGGTGATAAAAATGGCGAGGAGATCATCGCAGCGAATATCGGCGGCATTTATGAAACGCTCGGCGACTACCCCACCGCTTTGAAATACTATACAAAGGCGCTGGCGCTGGCAGGGGAAATCAACAACGCAAAAAGTGTGGCCGATGTTTCTATGAGCATCGGCGAGGTTTACGGCAAACAGGGAGACTACACCAAGGCGTTGGATCATATGAATAGATCACTGGCCACATGCGAGGCAATCGGGTATAAAATCGGCGCTGCAGTAGCGGCGAGGAATATAGGGGACATCCTAACAAAACAGGGCAATTATCTCTTGGCGATATCCTACCTGGATAAGGCAAAGAGTCTAAATGTT
>JABDBX010000098.1 GCA_013288445.1 Bacteroidota bacterium | reverse complement strand
TGCAACAGGCGTTTCCAATTCGTCGTAAAATCCCATTTTCGATAGTTTTTCTATGCGCTGGTCGGTGCGCTCATCCGGCGTAAATTCACTTAGCCCGGCTAGAGTGTTTATAAGGTAGGCTTTAAGCACTTCGGCCATACGGTCCGGGTCGGCATGTGCGCCGCCAAGTGGTTCGGGTATAACATCGTCCACGAGGCCAAAACCAGCCATGTCCTTATAAGTGAGCTTTAGTTGCTCTGCCGCCTTTTCTTTAAAGTTCCAGCTGCGCCATAAAATAGAAGAACAAGACTCCGGCGAAATAACCGAATACCAGGTATTTTCCATCATGGCCACCCTGTCGCCCACGCCTATGCCCAGCGCGCCGCCACTTGCCCCTTCGCCTATTATCACACACACCACCGGCACCTTCATATTCACCATTTCAAAAAGGTTGCGGGCTATTGCTTCTGCCTGGCCCCGCTCCTCTGCCTCCAGTCCCGGGAATGCTCCTGGTGTGTCTATAAATGTAATGATCGGGTGGTTAAATTTTTCGGCCATCTTCATCAGGCGCAGCGCCTTTCTATAACCTTCGGGGTTTGCCATACCGAAGTTGCGTAGCTGGCGCATCTTAGTGTTTATACCCTTTTGCTGGCCCATAACCATAACAGGATTACCATCCAGCATGGCCATGCCGCCTATCATAGCTTTATCGTCCTTTACCTGCCTGTCGCCATACAGTTCTATGAAGTTGGTAAATATCTTTTCGATATAGTAAAGGGTGTATGGTCGGTCGGGGTGGCGGCTCAGTTGCACGCGCTGCCAGGGCGTAAGGTTTTCGTATATCTGCGACCTTGTCTTTTCTATTGCAGCCTCCAGTTCACGTATGCTATTCACAACATCCACTTTATTCTTAGCCGATATTTCCTTTAGCTTGGTGATCTGCGCATAAAGGTCTTCCAGCGGCTTCTCAAAATCAAGAAATTGCATAATTAATATTTGGAAACGCAAAAGTAGCAATAATAAATGCAAAATTCCATATGCCGGATTTTAGAAATAGCATATATTGCCTGTTTGTTGAGACAATACAAACCTGCCGGGATATGCAAAATAAGATGGAGATCAATTTTGAGGGTAAAATTTTTCACCTCGCATGGAGTTTTATTGCATTGAATGATTTGGGCCAAAGTACATTAATCTCTTGGCTAAATGAGGAGGAACAGAATACCGCTAACGGATTTGGCAATGATGCTAAAGCAGTGGAATTTGCTGCTGGCAGGTACTGTGTCAAGCAAGCGTTTGCCACGCATACCCCTTCTGCTGCAGCTGAAAGTGTAACTATTAATGTCGGCGTCTGGGGCTTCCCTATTATTGAAGGTCAAAATGTAAATATAAGCATCGCGCATACTCACAGTCATGCAATGGCTATATGCGCAGATGGCGCTTTGCCTGCTGGTGTGGATATAGAAGATCATTCATCTTCAAATGACGAAGCCATCCTTTCCCAATTGAGCAGGTCGGAGTTACGGCTACTGAGTTTGTTTCCAGACGAAAGTGAAGGGCTGCACCTTTTATGGGCTGCAAAAGAAGCCGTGGCGAAGGCCATGCGCACGGGGTTTAGGCTGCCAATGTCTTTTTTTGAAATATCTTCAGCGGCATACGTTAATGGAACCTGGCACGTCAATTTTAAAACAGCAAGCGTTCTGTCCGTTACTGCCATAAAAAAGAAGTCGGTGATCGTTGCCCTTGCACTGCCCGCGGGATCCGTGGTTCAACAGGGTTTTGAAGCGCTTTTTTCAGCGGCTCTTCCGGGTGCGTAACGAGTTCAGGCCACACTATCAATGATATATTGCTTGCCATTCCACGTAAATGAAGCCCCGGCTTTTTGCCCCGCCAGCTTCGCACCTATTGGAGATGCTACGGAAATGGCGTAAAAGAGTTTCCCATCTACACGCAATTGCCCTGCCCCGATGGCAATATAGTAGCTGCCATTATTGGTGCATACCACCGAACCTGCCTGCGCCATGCTGCCTTTCTGGTCAGGTATGATGCGTTCCAGGGTTTGTTTCATTTTGTTGAGTTCACTAAGCCGTTCCAGGTTCAGTTCTATTTCCTGTTGCATGATAGCCCTGCCTGTTTCAAATTTATCCCCGGCGCTGCTTTTAGTTTCATTGTTGGCTGCATCCTGGGCTTCTGCTATTACAGTCCTTATTTCTGATTCTTTCTTTTTTATGTAGTCGCCGCAAAGCAGGTATAGTTGTTGTTTCAACTTTGACATAATGATCAAATTGGGCAATAAAAAATGCAGCAAAAATAAGGAAGGTTAAGCTTTTAGCAACATGAGCGAAACATTTTCGGCAATAGTAATGTTGCAGAAAAGCATGACCCTTGTTTGCGACGATGCACCCTGTCTGTATATGGTCACCGGTGGGATTGTTTGTTTTTTGAAAATGTAGTTGGCCAGCCACAGTCCGAATCCCGCAGCCGTATCGTATTCGCCGGATAAGTGTTTGAAAGCTGCTACGGTAGTATTTTCTGCACAATTGGCTATCAGCGGCTCCGTCAAAAAACTGTTCCTGTTGTCGCCGTTCATCCCGCAAAGCAGCACATCAATGTCCTCATTTTTCAGCCCGATTTGTTGTAATATATCTTCAATTGCTCCCTGTAGGCTTTCGGAGGAAGGTTTGTGTAGCATACGGATGGCATGAATGGCACTGGAAGCATTTTCCGGGTTGTTACTAAGGGTGAAAAAATGTGCGCCCTCGCCGGCTATCGAGCCTGGGGTACTGTTGTGTGCTAGAAGGGAAAGGCTGTTAGGGATATTTGCTTTATAGTAACCTATTTTGTTGCGAATGATAAAATAATCAGCGGTGAGTTCATCGAAGCCTCCTGCCAGAATGTACTTATGCTCTTGCGATTCTGCCAGCAAAAGCTGTGCATCGAACAAGCAAAGTTCCAATGAAAAGCCACGATGCACATAGGTCTGGTTATAGTTGGTGCATTTGGTAAGCATAGCCAGCCAGCCATTCACAGAGTTGTATGTGGACTGGATAAATCCTGTTGGGTTAAGTGCCTGCTCTTCCAACTCTATCATATCCTTAATGAAACGCTCCATGTCTGTAACGCTGCCACGTGCAGTACCCAGGATTATGGCATCGGGCGTAGTGACACCGGCATCTGCAAGGCACTTCATGCCCGCAGTTATTCCCATCTTCAGCAGGCGGCTCATACGGCGTATGGCTACAGGTGATATATACTTCGCATAGTCGGCGTCAATTACATACATCTGGCCATCATCGCGGCTCATAACTGGATCAAGAAAATGATCTTCGTCATAGGTATGCTGTGGCGAAATGGAGCAGGCCGATACTATGTAGAGGGGTTGCGTCATGCTTTTGAAAATACAAGTGAAACATTACTGCCGCCAAAACCGAAAGAGTTGCTAAGCACATGCTGGAGGCGGACATTTTCAACCAGCGCAGATGCGGGCTTTATTTGCAGTTCATCCATCTGCGTTTCGGAATTGAGGTTGGGTATTATTATCCCTTCTTCCATTGCCCACACGCTGAATATTGCCTCTATTACACCTGCGGCAGCAAGCGTGTGCCCCGTAAAAGGTTTGGTAGAACTGAATGACGGATGTTGCGGTCCAAACAATTTTTGAATAGCCAGGCCCTCTGCAAGGTCGTTATTCTGGGTTGCAGTGCCGTGGGCGTTTATGTACCCAATGTCCTGCGGCTGAAGGCCAGCCATTTCCAGCGCCTTCTGCATAGTATTCACTGCGCCTTCCCCGGTAGGCGAAGGGGCAGTTGGGTGGTAAGCGTCGTTTGTATTTGCATACCCGCTAAGCACAGCTATAATGTGTGCCCCCCTTGCTCTTGCATCAGACTCGGTTTCCAAAAGGCAGTATGCCGCAGCCTCTCCCAGGTTCAGCCCGTTGCGGTTTTGGTCGAATGGTTTGCAGTTATTTTTGTCCACGTTTTTCAGGCTGTAAAAACCATTGAGTGTAAAGCGGCTGAGAGCGTCGCCGCCGCCACAAATAGCCCGTTTTACAACACCTTGTTTTATCATCCTCGCACCCACCATCAGTGCATTTGAAGATGACGAACAGGCTGTGCTGATGGTCGCCATAAATGGTTTGAGCCCGAAATGCGCTGCAACAGTTTCTGTGCTGTCCGCGCAATCAAGTGTGTTTATATACTTAATATTTCGCTCGTCGCCATGGGGCGAAATTACGTCCATATAAATATCTTCCATTTTGCTCATCCCGCCTACGGTATTGGCGTTGATGAAAGCAAGCGCTTCGCGGCGCAATAGGTCAACATCAGTGTTTTGCAGCAGGTCTTGCATAGCAGCCAGTGAAAGCAGCGTAGTGCGGGTATAACCGTTGTCACCTGTAGGTAACCCTAACGAGATGGCCAGGTCGTCATTGCTTGCAGGTATTTCTCCAAGCACAAATTCAGCTGTGTGTATAGACTGTAGATGAATAGCGGGCGTCACGCCGGTGCGGCCATGGCGCAATGAACTTATGTGGGCATCCCTGCCCGTTCCTAAAGCAGAAATGATACCGATACCTGTAACTACTACTCGTTCCGCCATTGGGGGCGTTATAATTTGCGGTGTTGATTAATGTAGTCCGCCATTGTTTGCACGGAGGTAAGTATTTTTCTGCCTTCGCGGGCATCTTCTATCCTTACGCCATAGTTGCGTTCCAGCAGTACCATCAACTCTAATGAATCAATGCTGTCCAGGCCCAAGCCTTCACCAAATAGGGGCGCGTTATCGTCTATTTCTTCCGGCTTCATGCCTTGCAGGTTCAACGAATCTATTATCTGTTGTTTAAGCGTTTGCTTGAGATCTTCCATGAATTGGTTTATATCAATAATAAAATTTTATACTATCCTGAAGTAAAGATAACCGCAAAAAGTTTTGCAAGGAAATAAATTAGACGATAGCGTGTTCCACACCGAAAAAAGATGTGGAACGCCTCAAAGTCCATTCTTGTACATGAGGCGTATTATTTTGATGATGCTACTTATCTTGCGGCATGGAAAAAATCTTCTCCTACCAGCAGCTATACCAGTTTACCCATGCTATCTTTACCGGTATAGGCTGTAATAATAATGATGCCACCACTGCTGCCGAAGCACTCCTCGCTGCCGATCTCCGGGGTATTGATAGTCACGGCATTGCCCGGCTTACCGGCTATGTACGCCTTTGGGAAGCAAAAAGAATAAATCCGCTACCGCAAATAAAAATAGTCCATGAAACCCCTTCTACGGCAACCGTGGATGGCGATGCTGGCCTGGGTCTTGTTGTTGCTCCTTTTGCTATGCAGGTCGCCATTGAGAAGGCTAAGGTGGCTGGCACCGGCTGGGTGAGTGTGCGCAACAGTAACCATTTTGGCATAGCAGGTTACCACGCAATGATGGCCCTGCCGCATGATATGATAGGCATAGCCATGACCAATGCCAGCGCCCTCGTAGCCCCCACCTTCTCCATAGAGCGGATGCTGGGAACCAACCCTATAGCAGTAGCAATCCCAGCCGACAAACAACCTCCTTTTGTAGCAGATTTCGCCACCACAACTGCTGCTAACGGCAAGCTGGAGCTATTGCAACGCAAGGATGCGCCAGCGCCTTTGGGTTGGGTGCAGGATAAACAAGGTAACCCATCGACAAACGCAAATGAACTGAAACATGGCGGCACATTACTACCACTTGGCAGCGACCGCGAGCACGGCAGCCATAAAGGATATGCCCTCGGCAGCATTGTTGATATTTTCTCGGCTGTGCTCAGCGGTGGTAGCTATGGTCCCTGGGTTCCGCCGTTCCCGGCCTATGTACCCATGCCTGCCAATATGCCCGGCACAGGCCTGGGCCATTTCTTCGGGGCTATGCGCATAGACGCCTTTCGCCCGGCCAGTGAATTTAAAGAACATATGGACAACTGGATAAGCCGGTTCAGAAATGCCACCCCGGCAACGGGCCACGATAAAGTGCTTATACCCGGCGACCCGGAACGCGAAACGGAGGCGATAAGAATAGCAGAAGGCATCCCCGTAGTGGACAGCGTAGTTGATGAGTTGAATGTACTCGGCGAGAAATTTGGGGTAATGCTGTAGGTGTGAAGGGAGGGATAGAAATGCAGAAGCTACCTTTGGGTCGCGCTGAATTGGAGAATAACGTTGGGTTCATATTCTACAGTCCCAAAGCCATTGCTTCGCTATTCCTTCACAAACCGGCTATTGGCCAACCCGTTTATCTTAATGAGATATATGCCCAACGGGAAATTTGATACATCTATCTGAACTTTTACTGAATTGCAATCATAGGAGCCTACTGTTTGACCTAAGAGATTAGATATAGAAATTTGGTTGATTCTAATAGGAGATGTAATTGTAAGTTGGGAAATAGTTGGGTTGGGAATGACAGTGACTGGTGAATGTAAAACGACAAGATTATTTATTGCATTTGGAATCAAGCCACTAACTTTCCTTACTTTTTGATTCTCCGCAATGAATACAGAACCGGAGCCATCAAAACATATTGATTGTGGCTGAAACAAAGAGGCGTCTGTTGCCGGAATATTATCGCCACCGGTACCTCCTCCGGCAATAGTGGAGATATATCCAGTTATTGCGTCAATTTTTCTAATCCTGTTATTCAGGTCATCAACTATATAGATATTGCCACTGGGATCTATCAAAACGTTTTTGGGAGAATTAATCTCCGCATTTATAGCAAGTCCACCGTCACCTGCGAAGCCAGCTATACCCGTACCCGCAATCGTGCTAATCAATCCCGTTGCATGGCTTACTTTTCTGACTCGGTTATTTAGTCTATCTGCGATATAAATATTTTCTGCGGCATCGATAAATACACCCCAGGGTTCATTTAACGATGCATTGGTCGCAGCTCCACCATCACCTGCATATGCAGCAACTCCATTTCCGGCAACACTAACAATAATGCCTGTAGATAAATCAACTTTTCTAACGAGCGAATTGGCAGCGTCCGCAATGTACAAATTTCCCAAAGGCGTAATGAAAACGCCTTCGCACCCCACAGTGGCATTTGTCGCCGGTCCTCCATCTCCCAATGCAGTTCCGGCACCTTTGCCAGCTACGGTAGTAATTATGCCGGTGGTTGCCTCTATTTTCCGAACTCTAGCATTAAACTCATCCGCTATATATAAATTGTTATTTGAATCAATACAAATACCAGATGGATAAAAAAGTTCAGCAGTATCTGCAAGTCCATTATCTCCCTCAAAACCACCTGTTCCATTCCCAGCTATTGTATTGACAACGCCAGTATTTGCGTTAACTTTTCTTATTCTGTGATTCCACTTGTCCGCAATATATATGTTTCCGGTATCATCGGCACATACCCCGGCAGGGTAATAAAATGAAGCATCTGTAGCTAGTCCTCCGTCTCCCGAAAAACCTTGCAATCCGGTCCCTGCAACAGTAATAATTGTCTGGGCATTTGTGTTCGATACAAGTGCCACCAAAATAAACGCATATAGGAAGAAGTTTTTCATGTCAAATATTTTTAGCAAACAACAATGCTCCACCCTCCCTTTTGAATTTCCTCCATTATAAAGACGTACTCATAACAGCACATCTTGGGTATTTTAAATATTTCTTTGATTAAGTATTCAGACGCAATTCCCCAAAGTACGTTGTTTGGCAGCCCTATTGAATAATAATGCTCCTGAAGCTTGATGTATGCGCACTAAAATATCCAAGTGCGCCCCCTGTAATATTTGTGAGTGGGTTTGCCGGCGTTGCAGCGCTTTGGTTCTCGGTTTGCTGTAGGCTGTAGTAGTATTGGTATATCGCGGAATCTATACATTCCAGGTACAGTGCAAGGCTATCGCCGGGGATCAGATCATCGCCACCTATTGGTAACTTGTTTACCTGCCCGTTTACCAGGTTATCGTTACGAATAATAACATTATCGGATTCTGTATCGTTTTTATACTCCATGAAATGATAATAATTTCCGGGAGTTGCCGGGTCGGTATATACCGGCACAAGCTGCGGATGCGTACCACCAAAAGCAGACGTCTGTGTATAGAGGCTGTCTAACGTCACGGCCATGGGCATAGTAGATGAAGCTTTAAAAACGTTACCCGCTGCATTTATGTATAGCCGGTATGTATGGCCGGGGACACCTGCGATGCTACTTGTATTATAGTTGCCCGGTGTTACCTCTTTCAGGGTATCGGCCTGGTTTGTTGTTGCATCCGTGACTATCACTAGTGCCCCGCTCACCGTGGGATATACATTGTCCTGGTCAAAGTTTACAGACTTTGTTATCATCACCAGGTAAGGCCCCGGTTTGTCTGTAATGTTTGCCTCCACCACATAGCGTGGAGAGCTGGTGTTGAGGTTCACCTTAATTATCTTCTTGCAGGAGAAAACCATTGCGGACAGCAACAAAACAAAAGCAAAATTCAGGGAGTTGTATCTTTTCATTTTGCTTAGAATTTAAAGTTGTAAGAAATAGATGGTACCCACCGGAACAAAGAATACTGCACTGCCTGTGTACGGTTCATATTATTCGGATCTTGCTGGAATATAATGATGTAGGGATTTTCCCGCCCATAGGCGTTGTAAAGGCTATATACAAGCTCGGATGTATAGTGCTTGTGCTTTTTCAGTTGTTTGGTCGCACTCAGGTCAAGACGGTTGTAGGACGGCATACGGTAGCCGTCACGCTCGGTATATAAAAACACCGGGTAGCCGTTTACATTGTATTTACCGCTGGGGAAGGTGACTGCATTGCCCGTATAATAAACAAAATCGGAAGATACCGTCCACTTTTTACTTAACTGGTATATGCCCACCAGGGAGAGATTATTGGTATGGTCTTGCCTGGACGGATACCAGCTATCATTGTTTATGCCCTGTATCTGTAACTCCGAACGGGACAATGTATAAGATAGCCAGCCTGTAAACTTGCCGACCTTTTTCTTTAATGAGAACTCTACCCCATACGCCCGGCCCTCGCCAAACAGCAGTTTTGGTTCAATAGGGGTATTGTCCAGCACATTAGCTCCATCCTTATAGTCTATCTGGTTTTGCATGTACTTGTAGTAGCTCTCCACGCTAAATTCATAATGGTCGTCTTTCAGGCTGCGGAAATAACCCACAGATACCTGGTCAGATATTTCGGGCTTAATGATATTGTTGGAGCTCACCCATTTGTCGGTGGGGTTGGTGGTGGTGGAATTGGAGATAAGGTGCAGGTACTGCGAATTCCTGGCATAGTTCAGCTTTAAAGACGATACATCGTTAAGCAGGTAACTGGCCGACACACGTGGCTCCGGTATAAAATAGGTCTGCGCAATTTGCCCCGAACCGTAATGCAACGTATCCTTTATGGTTCCGTCAGGGTTCAGGTTGTAAAGATTGGAGCCGCCCAATACCGAGAACGAACTTAGCCGGATACCAAAATCAACATTCAGCTTTGGCGTGGCCTTCCAGTTATCAGAAGCATAAATGGCGTTCTCCCACGAATGCTTATCTGGCTGGGTGGAATTAGTGATGCCCGACCCTGTAATATTTCCTGGCGCAATAGTGTGATAAACCGAACTAAACCCAAAACGTATAGAATTGCTGGGGTTGGCAAAATACTCAAACTCCTGCTTCAGGTTCCAGTCTTGTATCACCGAGAGTATATTTGCGGTGATGCCGCTCGCATTAATGCCAATGTTATAGTCGTAACGGGTGAAAATGGCCGAAGTGTTGGAAAACAGCTTGTCGTTGATGATGTGGTTCCAGCGAAGTGTGCCGGTGGCATTGCCATAATTAAGCCCGAATAGGCCACCCAGCCCCAGGTCGTCCTGCCCGAAGTAACCTGATAAATAGATATGGTCTTTCTTCGACAGCTTGTAATTCAGTTTGGCATTCAGGTCATAAAAGTAAAGGGAAGTTTTCTTTATCGTGGTATCGCTAGATAGTTTTAGAAAAATATCGGCATAGGTGCGCCGCGCGGTAATTAAGAAGGAGCCATTATCTTTTTCTATTGGTCCTTCCACATCCAGCTTGGAAGATATAAGACCTATGCTGCCGCTTACATGGTAGCTCTGGTCATTGCCATCGTTCATCTTCACGTCCATTACCGATGAGAGCCGACCGCCATATTGTGCTGGCGCAGTGCCCTTATACAGCGTAACGTCTTTAATGGCATCAGAATTAAAGGTAGAAAAGAAACCGAGCAGATGCGAGGGGTTATAAACCACTGCCTCATCAAGCAATATCAGGTTTTGATCGGCTGCACCACCACGCACATAGAAGCCGCTGTTGCCATCGCCCACCGACTGCACACCGGGCAGCAGTTGTATAGTTTTAAGCACATCCCTTTCGCCAAACAATACCGGGATCATATTTATGTCCTTAATGTTCAGCTTATCCACTCCCATTTGCGCAGAGGTGATGTTGTTCACCTTACCGCTCACCGTTACCACACCAAGCTGCGTTTCCTCCGGCTCCAGCAATACATCATAACTACCCTTTTTATCGCCAGACACTGCGAGTTCCTGTTCCTTATAACCCAAATAGGCCACAATAAGCTTACCGCTGCCGACAGGCACCGTAAGCGAGTAAAACCCGTACTCATTTGTGGCTGTACCAACCGATGGCTTATCGGCCACCTTTACGGTAGCGCCAATGAGCGCCTCACCGGTCTTCTTATCCTTTATTGTACCGCTGACCGTGTATTTGGTTTGGGCAGTTAACTGAATGGCATAAAATACTAAAGCCAGTAACAGGAAAATCTTTGATTTGTTCGCCATTTTTCGGAAATGGCCAAAACTATCCCTTTTTTTAATACATAGATGAACGCCCCCTGAAATAGGTGCGTGCAAATCGTATTTTAACAAAACAGTCGAAATATCTGCCTGACCTATATCTATTGCCAGGCAGATACCGGTCATTCGCAACACTGGCGCGAGTCTGTAGCCCAGCCCCGAGCGCGGCCGACTCGTGCCTGCACAATTGAGCCAGCCTGCAACGGGCATTCAAACAAACTACTGGATCACCAACCGCATGGTCACACTGACTCCCGCCGATGAGTTAACTATACGAACAACATACACGCCGGGAACCAACCGGCCAATGTCTAAAACGTCATTATCAGAAATTACTGAAAGGCTATAAACCTCCCTCCCAATCACATCATACATCCGCACATCACAATTAGCAGCGTTAATAATAGTTACAACATCTCGCGCCGGGTTAGGCCACAATGTAACCTCTCCTTTGGAAGCCGGTCCTGGTCCTTTACCGGGAAGGCCAGGAGAGGTAACCCCTTCATTCGTTGCCGTATCGCAATCGTTCACATAGATCACATGTATCGCGTGCGCCGTTCCGCAACTATTGGTCACCGAGT
>JABDBX010000097.1 GCA_013288445.1 Bacteroidota bacterium | reverse complement strand
TTTTCATTTTTTAACGGTGATCCCAAATTCTATTCGCGCCTCACCAGTTCTGCAACAAACGACCTTTACGAAGACCATAACGGATGCATATGGATAGGTACACAAAGTGGCCTGAACAAAATTGAAACGGATGGTAGCACGGTGAAGCGATATAGCCGGAATAAAAACAAAGTGCCGCCTTTGCCAGATTATTTTGTTACAGACATTAAAGAAGACAAACACGGTGTTATCTGGTGCACAACCCGTGAACACGGTATCGGGAGGATAGACCCGCGCACTGATTCTGTGAGTTTTATCAGTGTCGCACAGGGACTACCTACTACCTGGTCAACCGGTTTTTGCATAGATGATAACAACAAATTGTGGGCGTTGTCAAAAATGGGCGTGATAAACCTTGATATTGCAACGCTACAAAATAAACTTTACACCGAAGATGAAGGGTTCCCTTTGCCTGATGATTTGCGCATGCCCATAACAAAATTAAGCATCCACTATAGTAAATACGACCGCAAATTGTACATCCTTACCCCATATTCAATTTTTGAAATTGACTCAATAAACGCAGGAAATGGAAGGCGCACCAATAAAATTCCGCAAACTACAATTACAGGGTTCTCAGTTTTCGATATAGAAGCACCATTTGCCACAGGTAGGGATATGTTATTAAAATACAATGAGAATTTCATCAACATCCAGTTTGCCTGTTTATTGTTTCATGGCGCAAGACAAATTAAATACGCCTATAAAATGGAAGGCATTGATAAAGATTGGGTGTATTGTAATTATAAAAGGAATGCCTCCTATACCAACTTGTCTCCGGGGCGTTATATTTTCTATGTCAAGGCGCAAAGCCCTGAAGGAATATGGAACGCTACACCCACACTTCTATCTATAATTATCAGCCCTCCTTATTGGCAAACATGGTGGTTTTATTTGCTTGAAGCAATTGCAGGGCTCACAATTGTTTTCTATTTCGTAAAATTATACACCCGGCGAAAACTGGAAACACAAAGAAATGAAATTGAAAAAATACAGGCAGTATCAAACGAAAGGACACGCATTGCCTCTGAAATGCACGACGAACTGGGCTCTGGGCTGACCTCTATAAGAATGCTTAGTGAGATCGCAGGCGGTAAAATAGACCATAATATCATCCCGAAATCAGAAATAGAAAAAATTGAAAGGTCGGCGGGCAACCTCTCCGAGAACCTGAGAGAAATAATCTGGACAATGAATACCCGCTTCGATAAGCTGGATGATTTTATTATTTACGTAAGGTCATATGCCGTGGAATATTTCGATGAAAGCCCTATTGCCTTTCAATTCAGTAGCCCCGAAGTTATCCCTGAAATAACCCTGAATGGGGAGCTAAGGCGTAACCTCTTTTTGTGCGTCAAGGAAGCGCTGAATAATATAATGAAGCATTCGCAGGCAACTGATGCCTCCCTGGCTTTTAGTATTGCCGGGCATGTGATCACCACTGAAATAAAAGATAATGGGGTAGGTATTGCCGCCGCCAATATTCATAAATTCGGAAATGGATTGACTACAATGAAAGACAGGCTGAGCAAATTTGGCAGCAATTTGGAAATTGAAGTAAGCGATGGGACTACGTTAGTTTTTAAAATAGGTCTATGAATCGCTACTCCATTTCTTTATGCCGTTTCTGCAGAACCGCATCGGGCAAGCCTTTCAGTCTGCCCGATGCGGTTCTTGGAACATCACAGGTGATTTTATGCAATCCACTCCTCTACGGCGAGGTGAATTGCGCAACGACCCATACTTAACAAATTTGATACCATACTGAACATTTTTTCGGAAAAACAGTACATTGTTCTTTTCTTTAACCCGAAAATGAACATCCACCTGACTATATTAGGGAAGCGGGTTATTATGATCCTGTGCTTTTTATGTTATCTGCCTGCGTTCGCAAAAATAAAGCTGCTGGAGTTTATTCCCGGCAGCTTTATTTATTCCCGGTAGCTTTATTTATTTCGGCTGGTTATGCGACAAAGGAAGTTAGTTTTTTTGAAGGACTATTTTAATAGAGGTTAGTGTCTATCGGTGTCAAAAACTGTCTGTTTCTGTATAGCGATTCTCTACGGCCCCTCTACGGCATGGTGAATAAAATGATAAATTCTGGTGAAGAAATCGTGGCAGTTTTAGCGCAGTTGTTAATGGTAGTACTTGCAGTGAACCTGCCTTATGATTCCCGACAACCAAATTTCTTATTCGACACGCGGAATTTGGTATGTGCGAGCTAACCTTATACTGCCAACAAGATCAAGACTGACGAGTTGAGGCATTTATCTTAGGAGCTTCAACAAAATACATCTTCATTCCACCCTTGTTCTTTGCATCTATTTCTCCACGGTAAGTACAAGAAAACTTGTCCTTCACCAATTCGTAGGTTGTTTGTGAAATATTTATTCTGCCCGACTCGCTGCTTTGCTCCATACGGGCCGCAGTGTTTACGGTATCACCCCAGATGTCGTAGGCAAATTTCTTCACGCCCACAATCCCCGCCACCAGGCTCCCGCTGTGTATGCCGATCCGTACCTCAAAAGTTTTTGTTCCTAGCTTTGCAAGCCGGTCTTCCATGAATGAATTTATTTCTATAGCAGCGCGCACAATATTTTCGGCATGCCTATTGTCTGGAGAGGGGAGACCGCCTACTGCAAGATAGGCGTCCCCAATTGTTTTTATTTTCTCAATGTTGTACTTCCCGGTTAACTCATCAAATTTTTTGAAACAAGTGTGTAACTCATCTATCAGCGCCTGCGGGCTCATTCTTTCTCCGGCGCTCGTGAAGTTGACGAAATCGGTAAACAAAACGGTTACATTGTCGTAGTGCCGGGCCTTTGTATTGCCATTTAATTTAAGCTCGTTGGCAACCTCGCCAGGCAGAATATTCAAAAGCAACTCGTCTGATTTTTTCCTTTCCTGCTCTGATTTTCCGCGCTCTTTTACAATGAAAAATGAGAAGCCGATCAACAGGGCAATTCCTGCAAAGCCCATATAAGTATAGCTGCGCTGGCGTTCCAGTTGGATCTGCGATATTCGTTCCCTGGCTACTGTTTTCAGGCTATCGGCCAGCCGTTGCCGTACATACTCGTTGCTTAGGCCTAATTTTAATATTTTCTCGTTATTTTCCTTCGAATAAAGGGAGTCCTTAATGGCGCGGTAATTATCTGCATATTCCAGTGCCTTTTTGTAATCGCCATTTATTCTTGAAGCTTCGGCAAGATGCTCGTAGCACGTCTGCATCAGGTCTAGTGTATTTATTTCCTTGCACATGGCCAGGCCCCTCTGCAGGTAATCTATAGCGTTGCGCAGCAGAGCGGCTTTGCCTGTTGGTATGAGACCTGTAGGTATATATTTCCGCAAGGTGAGTTCATCTATATCCGACTTATGGGCAGCAGGTCTGGGCAGGGTGTCTTTGTATATGGAAAGGAAGCACTGGCCGATGTTTGACAAGTCATTGGCCACACCCTTTTTATCTCCTATCTCCCCAGATATTTTCAGGGCGGCCTGGTAATTTTCTATCGCCGGTTCATAATTCTTCTGTAGGTTGTACAAAGTGCCCAGATTGCCAAGGTCCAATGCAATACCCTGCCTGATGCCTGCTTCCTCATCTATTTTTAAAGATTTCAGGCAGTACTCCATTGCAACAGCATAGTTACTTTGTAGTTGGTAGATGCCGCCTATATTGTTAAGTACAGCAGACATGCCTTGTTTATTTCCGGCTGCTTCATCCGTTTTTAATTCCTTTAAATAGTATTCCAGCGCTTTGGGATAGTCTTGCTCTATTGCATATATACTGCCTATAGTTCCGTTAGCTGCTGCCACCACTAGCTTATTCCCGGTTTCTTCTGCTGTTCCCAGTGCTTTAAAGTAATATTCCAGGGCTTTGGGGTAATTGCCTTGGTCTTTATACACAATCCCGATATTCAAAGTAAGTATTCCGATACTATTTTTATCTCCTGTTTCCTCCCATATTTTCAAGCTCTTCAGGTCATACTCCAAAGCTTTATCATAATCCCCTGTTTTTTCATATAGGCCGCCTATGTTGCCGATGTTCTTCGCAACGCTGATTTTATTTCCGGCCTCCTCAAAGAGTTTTAAGGATTTCTGGTAACATGCTAACGCCTGGGCGTAATTTCCTTGCCTTTCGTAAACAATTGCCATATTACCAGTAACCTTTGAGATGCGATTCTTGTCTCCCATTTCTTCTCCTTGTTTTAGGGCCACCTGGAAGTATTCCAATGCTTTGGGAAAGTTGGCAACGCTCATGTAATCCACACCCAGCGTGGTGTTGACATTAGCGATACCTTTTTTCCAATCCAGCTTTTCGGCAAGCGCCAATCCCTGCATACCGTATCTTATGCCTTCAGCCGGGTCTATGAGATGATAGTCAAATGATATTTGTGCCAGCAACTCTACCCTGTTTGTATCTTGCTTTGCTTTTGAAAGCACTTGCAGCAGTGAGTCAATAGCTGCCTGCCCTTGTTTTTGGGCAAAGGAAGTGCCGCCACTAAAAGCGACAAGTAATACCAGCAGAAAATTTGAGAGTGCTTTCATTGATATTTTTTATTGTGATCGTCTAATTGACTACAATCTTTGTTACATACCTGCCTTGTGTTGTTGAAGCCGAAACGAAGTAAATACCAGCCGCTGCATTAAACTTCACCGTGTTTTCCTTATTGGTGGAAGTCGCAAACGAACTGATCGTTTCGCCTACAACAGTGGTAATGAATATATGCACCTGCTCATCAGCGCCAGATATCAGATTAACGCTGAATTCCCCGCTATTTGGGTTGGGATAAACATTCAGTCCCACATTCTTTGCAATAACACTTGTCAGTCCGGTAGTACATGCACCAGGTGACAGAACAGTAATTGTATGTACCGCAGAGACTGCCCCGCAACCATTGACAACTGTATAACTAATAATATCAGTGCCGGCGGATATGCCTATTACTTCTCCCGCACCACTAATTCCAGTTGTTGAATTGCTGCTTGTCCAGATGCCACCGGTAGCAATATCGGAAAGCGCAATCACTGCGCCCGGGCACACACTATCGGGGCCGGTTATTGCGCCGGCAATGGGCAGCGGTTCAATTAGTACACTGATAGCTGCATTTACACTATCAACACCATCTGATATCTGCACAGCAAATGCATCAAGCCCGCTATACCCTATGGCCGGTGTGTAGCTAAGGTAGTCTAGCGGATTTGTTAATCCGCCCGTTGCCATTTGCGAAGTGCTGAAGCCCGTTAATGAACCATGAGTAGGGGGCGCACTTACGCTCCATCTTTCTGTCTGTTGCACGTCCGAATCAACGATTGACAATAGCGCATTAACCGATACAGCCGCATTTTCGCAAACGGTAACCGATGACACGCTGCCTACGAAGAAAGGAGCACGGTTTTTGCTAAGTGTTCTTACAACATCGTTTCGTGAATCGACTATGTAAATTTTGCCCGAAGCGCTTATCGTAACCGATGCGGGGTCGAAAAATTCTGCATTTTTCGCCAATCCACCATCACCGGTATATGCGCCGATATTTAATCCGGCACCGTAACCATTGCCTGCAATAGTTGTGATGATGCCAGATGCATTTATTTTACGGACAACGTTATTAAAATAATCAGCCAGGAGGATACTTCCCGAATCGTCTGCGGCCAAGCCTCCGGGCGTTAATGCAGCCGCTGTCGCAGGTCCTCCGTCGCCGGTATATCCGCCGAGGCCATTGCCGGCAAAGGTGGTGATAATGTTCGATGGATCTACTTTACGTACCACGCCCGCCCAAGTATCGCTTATATATAAATTTCCGGCGTGGTCAAATGTCATTAGGGCCGGACCTTCCATTTGGGCCGCTGTAGCCGGGCCGCCATCGCCGCTATAGCTGCCATATGCTGTGGCATTGCCTACACTGGTGGTAATAGCGCCTGCCGGGGTTATTTTACGCACCACACAAAAGTTCGGGTCAGATACGAACAGGTTGCCTGTCGCATCGATAGCGAGGCCGGATGGAGAAGATATTGCAGCGGCGGTAGCCGGACCACCGTCACCGGTGTAGTCGAAAGCACCATTGCCGGCCACTGTGGTAATGATGCCGCCAGGCGTTACCTTACGCACTACGTTATTGCCGTAGTCGGCAATATATACGTTGCCTGCGGCATCTGCTTTTACAGCAATTGGCAAGTACAGCCGGGCGTTGGTGGCAGCCCCTCCGTCCCCGCTATAGCCCGATGAGTCGCTGCCTGCTATGGTACTGATAATGCCAGCGGTATTTACCTTTCGGACAACGTTGTTCTTAAAATCGGCAATATATACATTGCCCGCTACGTCTGTGGTTACATCCTGCGGAAATTTCAGTTCGGCATGTATGGCAGGACCACCGTCGCCGGTATATCCGCCGTATCCATAAAGTGTCCCCCCCAGGTAGCCATCGCCAGCAAAAGTTGTAATGATCGTCTGCGCACTCGCGTGAAACGCCGTTGCGAAGACAAGCGTAGTTATGATTAGTTTGTAGATATTCCGTTTCATAAAATTTATTTAATGATTAAATGGTTTTGTTAATGTTTTCAAAGTGCATTTTTATTTTATTATTGTCAGTTTTTGGTGCCATTGCCCGTGTGCGGTATTAGCATTAAGAAAGTAAACGCCTGAAGGGAGGTCCACCTGCATTTTTGTTTCTGTATTTGTGGTCGCAGTAAACTCTTGCAGTTTTAAGCCGGTGACATTTGTTATTATGATCTCGACCTGTTCGTCAACTCCGGATACAAGATTTACGGTGAGGTCACCCCCGCTTGGGTTAGGGTACACTTTTAAGCCTGTGTAGTCTGGGTCAACGTTCCGTAGTAACGTTGCACATTCACCAGGCGGCAATACGGTAACGGTAAACGTAGCTGTAGCTGAGCCACAGCCATTGATAACCGTATAGTTAATTATATCCGTACCCGGTGATACGCCTACAACTGACCCTGTTCCGGCAATTGCAGCATCATCATTGCCACTGCTCCAGATGCCTCCGGGGGCCACGTCAGATAGGGTAATGATAGCTCCTGCACAAACGCTTGTTGCACCTGTTATTACGCCTGCATGGGGCAGCGGATTTACGGTGACATTGATAGCCATCGTCGCGCTGGCTATCCCATCAGAAACTTGTATAGAAAATGCGTCGGCACCGCTGTACCCGGCGGCAGGAGTATAATAAAGGGAGTCTGCAGGGGTTGTTGCGCCTCCATTGGTAGTCACCGTCGTATTGAAACCTGCGAGCGTTCCATGTGATGCAGGCGTAGCCACCGTCCAGCGTTCCGTTTGCTGAAGGTCGGAATCAACGGCTGTAAAATAGGTATGGATGGGGAGCATCGGTGCATTTTCGCATATGCTTATTCCCGATGTTCCGCCCGTGAAAGTGGGTACATGGTTCATGCTTAACGCCCTCACTACGTTATTTCGTTGGTCTGAAAAATAGATTTTGCCGTGAGCCCCAAGAGCTAAGTTCGATGGGCCTGCAAACGATGCATGAGTAGCCAGGCCACCATCGCCACTGTATGCGCCACCGAATATGGAACCGGCCTCATAACCATTGCCTGCGATGGTATTGATCACGCCAGCGGCGTTCACCTTGCGGATAACATTGTTGCCAAAATCAGCAATTAAAAGATTCCCAGCGGCATCGAAGGCAATATCCTCCGGATAGAACAATCCGGCTGTGTCAGCCAATCCGCCATCGCCGGTATAGCTGCCGCTGCCCGCACCATGCCCGGTCCCATTCCCAGCAATCGTAGAGATGGTGCCGGCAGTGTTTATTTTACGGACAACATTGTTTCGACTATCCCCTATATATAAGTTTCCGGTGGGGTCAAAGATGAGTCCTCCGCCATACAACTTTGCTGCGGTAGCCGGACCTCCATCGCCGCTGTAGCCTGCTGTGTCCTTCCCTGCTATTGTGGTGATAATGCCAGTGGTACTTATTTTCCTGATCACATAATTGCCTGCGTCTGAGACATACAAATTACCTGTAGCATCAAATGCAAGGCCCTCTGGGGCAAATAATCCGGCTGCAGTAGCAGGGCCACCATCGCCGCTATAAGCACCAGCAGACGTTCCTGCCCCTGTGCCGTTGCCCGCAAACGTGGAGATAATGCCGGCCGTATTCACCTTGCGGATCACATTGTTACTGTTGTCTGCAATGTATATGTTGCCCGCAGCATCAGCCGTTACAATAGTAGGGTAATCTAACTTTGCCGCCGTGGCGGGACCTCCGTCCCCTGAGTAGCCCAGCAATCCGTTCCCTGCAAATGTGCTGATAACGCCGGCTGTGTTTATCTTACGCACTACGGCATTGAAATAATCTACAACATACATATTGCCGGCATGGTCGAAGGCAACACTTGTAGGCTGGGTAATTTCCGCTCCCACGGCAGATCCCCCATCTCCGCTGTAGCCGCCGCTCAATGTACCGGCGCCGAAACCATTGCCGGCAACGGTGTTGACAATTAACTGCGCCTTCGCGCTGATACCCACTACAAGCATAATGGCCAAAGCCAACAGTCTGAAATTACTTCGTTTTATTGTTTTCATTTTTTTTGATTTAGTAAATAAATTTTATTTCCGTACAAAAGTCAATTGTTATCCTGGTGAGTAAAAGCGTTAAGTAGTGAGTGGCAGCCTGGCAGCGCCAAGTGCGTAGTTTATGTAACCAAATGCTTTTTATTACAGCAATTCTGGTCTAAGCAGCATGGCTATTCCGGTAAAACAGCAGGTTGCCTTTCGAGTACAAAGGTGTGGCCATTTGGGTTATATTAAAATAGTATTATAGTACTATGGAGCGTATGTTTTTGCTGCCGGATGGTATGGTGCATAGCTCTTTTGCACAGCATGTCAAGGACTAGGCGAAAACATTTTCGTCTTATATCTGGAGTAGGTCAAAGTCTATTACTGGTATTTTCTGCCAAAAACGATGTTTATCGCTTCCAACTTGGTATTTACTTGTAGCTTGCTGTAAATATTTGCGCAGTGGTTGCGAATAGTTTGAAGGGTTAGCCCCAGCCGGTCAGCCACTTCCTTACCTATAAGACCGCGTGAGAGTAATTGCAGTACTTCCAATTCTCTTATGGTCAGTTCGGCATGTTTTAAAACCACTTCTTTAGGAATTTTATAGAACGAATCAATTACTTGTTTTGCAATTGTAGCGCTCATGGGAGCGCCGCCTTCCTGCAACTCTTTAATTGCTTCCAGTATTTTTTGCGATGAACTGCTTTTAAGGATGTAGCCGCCAGCACCGGCACGCAAACTCTCAAATATGTTTTCGTCGTCTTTAAACACCGTACACATCAGGAAATTTATTTCCGGTAGTTTTTCTTTCAACTGCCTCACGGCTTCCACACCGCTCATGCCGGGCAGGTTAATGTCCATTAATACCACGTCGGGGATATTGGCCGGTATGCCTGTTATTGCGGCCTCGGCGCTCGCATATGCATCGGAGCAGGTAAACGCAGCGTTGCTATCAATAAGTGTCACCAGGGATTCCCGAATATCCCTCGCGTCTTCCACTACGGCCACCGTTATCACTTTTGTCATTGCCGGGCAAAGGTAATAGCTATTGCTGAGTGAATATAGAGATGGTTGTAGTATTAAAGTACTACAAAGAATATACAAGAAAGTAGCTATTTTTAATGAATTGGTTTAATTTGTAGTCGTCACAGACACCTCAGAATAGCATAGCCCAAAGGCTATAAACAATCGTTCATGATATTTTCAATTATGAAGCACTTTCTTTTTATTACGTTAATGCTGGGTTTTGCCGCTGGAGTTGTTAGCGCACAAAAGCAAGAGCCGTTGAAACCGCAGGTAACAGAGCAGGCCCGTATTGATACGATGCTCGTTGAGCTATCACAAAAGAAAGAGGATACAGATAAGGTAAACCTCCTGGATCGCATATCCGTAAGCTACAATCGTATTAACCCCGACGAAGGTATAAAATATGCGCAGTTGGAGTTGGAGCTTGCAACGAAACTGAAGTGGGAAAAGGGGCAGGTTTGGGCGAATGAGAGCCTGGCAAATAACTATCAATCTAAAAAGGACTTTGCCAAAGTGCTGGAATATTTACTCAATGCACTGAAAATTTACCAGGAGGCCGGAAACAAAAAAGGTATTGCCAGTGCCACCAACAACATAGGTAATGCATATTATGTCAATAGCGATTATCCCCAGGCGCTCGACTATTTTCAGAAAGCCCTGGCAGTTTATGAAGAAACCGGAAGCAAAAACGGTATCGCTGACGTAGTGCTCAATATCGGCAATGTACATTCCAAAAAAGGCGACCAATCCAGGGCATTGGAGTATTTCCTGAAAGCGCTTGCAAATTATGAACAGGCAGGAAATTCGAAAGGAATTGCCAGGGCTACCGGCAACCTTGGCGTTGTCTATGCCATGCTTGATGACTTTCCGAAAGCGATGGAATATGACCTTAAAGTACTGAAAATATATGAGGAATCAGGAAATAAAAACGGGGTATCAAGTATAGCTTCAAATCTTGGTAGCATTTACCGGATGCAAGGCGATTACCCCAGGGCATTGGAATATTACCGGGAAGCTGAGAAAATGGCTTTGGAGACAGGCAACAAGTATGCGCTAGGAAATGTTACAGGTAATATAGCCACAGCTTATGCCGACAAGGGCGACTACAGTAAAGCCCTGGAATATGACCTCAAAGCACTTGCAATACATGAAGAAACCGGCAACAAACACGAGGTCGCAAATGTCTTGGGAAACATAGGCGTCGTCTATCGCCAGCAGAGCAATTACTCCCAGGGACTGGAATATTATTTTAAAGCATTGAAAATAAATGAAGAGATCGGGAATAAAGAAGGTATCGCTATCAATACTGGTAACATCGGTAACATTTATGCTAAGCAGGGCGATTACCCGCATTCGCAGGAGTACTATGTGAAAGCGTTGAAGATTGCAAACGATATAGGAGACAAAGAGCAGGCTGCAATTTATATTGACGATTTAGGCACGGACTATAAGGATCAGGGTAGCTTTTCAACGGCGCTGGAATATTATTTTAAGGCGCTAAAAATATCTGAAGAAATAGGCAGCAAAAAAGAAACCGCAAATGCTACTGGAAATATCGGTGAGTGCTATACGGGTCTTAGGAATTACGTCAAAGCTATAGAGTATGAGCGAAAGGCGCTAAAAATGGCGAAACTAATTGGGGATAAACATAATGAGGCTTGGCAACTTGCATACCTGGGACATGCTTATTTGTCGCTCGTTACAGACACTGCACTGAGGCAGGGCAAAGTTATTGTTAATGATGCGCTATTGAATAAAAAATATCGCCCCGACAGTTTGCTGCCTGCAACTACAGGAGCATGCCTTTCTAAAGCCATTGAATACCTGGAT
>JABDBX010000096.1 GCA_013288445.1 Bacteroidota bacterium | reverse complement strand
GAACGAATAAAGAATGGTAGGCTGTATATTCTTTTGAGTAAACACTGTTCTGCCGTCCATATCTGTTAGGGTTACCACTAAGTTGTTTGTGGCTATAGGTTGGATGAACAGGTTGAGGTTGTTGCTGGTGGGGTTAGGATATACTTCCACCGAGAAATCACTTTGCTTTACTTCGGCGACGCCGGCGGTACTATATACGGTGGTGCCGCCCGGCGGCGTTACATGCCCCCCGGTGGGGCCATAATCGGCGGTTGCAGTAACACCGTAATAAGTAAGACCTAACGTGTAGGGGTACTGAGGATTGGTAGCAGCATCAATAGTCACAAAGTAGGCATAGGTACCGGACGGATATTCGGGGGTACGGCACCAGCGGCCATTATGCACATCCAGGTCGCCGGAGCCGGCAATAAATACATAGTCTTCCTGGTAGCTGCCCAGCGGGTAGGTTGCGCTTACATCTGGGCCCTGATCGGCCACGGAAAGGGGGGTGCCATCGGGCAAAGAATCGCGGTGTACCATATAACTTCTTAGCTGGAAGCTCGTCTTCATGCGGGTGATACCACCGGTGCCGTTCGTATCGGCATACGCATAAGCCCCATAAATGGGATAGCCATCAAATGCATAGCCAATGATGGGCGAGTGGTGCGTATTGTCTGTAATGCTGTACAGGCATTTAGGGCTTACATGATGGTGATACTGCCCATCGGGGGCGGGATGGCCCAGGCAGGCATCGAAACTGGAGCCTTCAAATATATAGGCATTCTGGTGCCAGTATCCCAGGTTCATATAGCTCATGGCGTCGAGTGCGTTGAATACAGATACGCCATTGCTCCACACACCTACCTGGCCCATGGGCACATTGGTGAGCGTACCGGTGTTGGGTACCGGGTGGCGTGGTATCTCATATACAAAATTCTTGTTTGCGGGTACGTTTGGGTCGCCTGGCCATGGGCCTATAGAATAACCGGGGATGCAGGATGCGCTGATGTAGGCATAAGTAGCATCGTACTGCACGAGTTGCACATTAGATGCTATGCCGCCATAACCAGTAGCCCCGGTAGTATTGCGTATCCATGAAGTGATCTCCGGGCCTGTCTGGGCCACGCCTGCATGTGCGAAAAAACCGCTGATAAATAAAAGCAATAATTTCTTAGTCATAAATGTGCGTTTTAGTTGGTGAGTAATGCGCTTACAATCATTAGACGCGGGCATTTTGTAAAACCTTCGATTAGGGACCAAAATATTTTCAGGGAGTGGGACGGGCTTTGCGTATAGATGTGCCACACCTTTTTCCGGTGTGGCACATCTGCTAAGGAACGTTGACGAAATAAAGTACACCATATTGCGAAGTTATTTTTCTTTTTTACGAGGCGTAAAATCTGCGAATAATGAATTATTTAAAGACTTTTACAACGAAGTAAAAATGGAAAAGAACAAGTAAGATGGTGTACTTTATTTTGTCATCGTTCCTAAGAGCGAAGAAACTGGGTGGAAAGCGGCGCAAGAGCTTAGCGTGAGTACATGATTTGTATAGATGTCCCACACCTTTTTCCGGTGTGGGACATCTGCTAAGAGCGAAGAAACAGTGTGGAAAGCGGCGCAAGAGCTTAGCGTGAATACATGATTTGTATAGATGTCCCACACCTTTTTCCGGTGTGGGACATCTTGTAGAGGGCGGCACAAGAGCTTAGCGTGAGTACATGTTTTGTATAGGTGTCCCACACCTTTTTCCGGTGTGGGACACCTAATGAGAGCGGATAAACAGAGCGGAGAGCGGACGGGAAAAAGAGCGGCGCGTCTTTTGAATCCGGCACTTTGTCTTTTTACCGCTACTAATTCATTAACGAAATGAGTTTTTGGTCGCGGTCGTAGATGTCCCTGGTAAACTGTATGTGCTTGCCGGTGGTGTCTTCAAAGGCAGTAAGGTATGCTATGTGTACCGGTATCTTAGTTTTTAGCAGCTCCCACTTTGTCTTGTGCGTTTCTATAATAGTATCTAATAGGCCTGCCGTGAAGTTGTGCTTTTTCTCTATCTCGGAGAGTATATATACAGCCATTTCCTGCGGCTGCTGAAGCCTTATACAGCCTGAGCTAAGGAAACGGTTGCGCTTGCCAAAGTCGCCCCGGTGCGGGGTGTCGTGCAGGTATATATCCCAGGGATTGGGCAGGTTGAATTTCACATAGCCCAGTGCATTATCATCGCCCGGGTCTTGCTTGTAGCTATATCTCTTGTAATTACTGGCATTGATGCCCGATGCCTTTACTATGTTCCCGTCCTTGTCGTAGGCTTTAAGCCCTTTTTTGGCCATGTACGTTTTCCCGCTTTTTTCCAGGCCAGGCAATACATCGTTTTTAAGGATGGTAGGCGGCACACCCCATGGTGGGTTGATGACCACATTGGCCATTGTGGCAAACAGCGATGGCGTTTGGCGTTCGGGCTTGCCCACTACTACGCGCATATGCATCACGTTTATGCCGTCCTTACGCAGGAATAGCTCCATAAGTGGCACATCGACCACGAGATAAAGGCTCCCGAACTGCTGCTGCATCCAGCGCACGCGCTCCATATTGGCGCTTATTTTCTGCAGGTAGGTATGCAGGGGTGTAGCCAGGTGGGCGAGCGTATTACTATCTATTTTCCCCGTAAGCTGCAATCCCGAAAAAGTCTGGTAAGCCAGTATCAATTGTTTTTCTTCGCTGATACTGTCATTTTGCACGCTTTCTACCCAAGGCAGCTCTGTGTGAATTATTTTATGAATATTGTCCAGCATATCGCCGTCGGCACGCTTGAACTGCGCCACCAAGGCTATGGCCTGGCTAAGCGCCGTATCGTTTGCCAGGTCTGTGAACCGCCTGTATTCTTCTCGGAGCAATAGATAGGTTGGCACTTTGCTGCGGAATTCATCGAGCGGGGTGTAAGTGCCTTTTGAGTTTACTAATAACTGCGGCGCATTCCAGGTGGTGTCGTTTACGTGGTACCAAAGCGAATCGACGGATTTAGGATTTATTCTGCCCAAAAGCAAGTCCCGTGACGCAGCAAGATAACTATGTGTTAGCGCGGTATCGAAGGCCACCCCGTCTTTTACGCTGTTCACCTTAGTAGTGTCCAGCTTTTCTTTTAGTTTTCTGAGCGTAGAGAGATTGTAACGCTCCGGGTCTATGCCATCCCACTGCACGTCTTCCAGTTCGGCTACGAGTTTGGCGGCGGCCTCAGTAGGCACGTAGTTTTCCTTTACCCATATAGGTTGGTATTCATCGCTCTGGTAGGTATAACGCACATTGTCGGCTATCGAGTTGAGCTTCTTTTTATTGGCAGTGTCTATCGGCTTTAAGACCTGTTGAACCTGCGCCATAAACGCTTCATCCGAAAAACCAGACGGGCTTGGTTTTGAATGGCGGCTTTTGCAGGAAAAGGCAATTAAAGAAAGTAATAGGAGACTTAATGACAGGGACTTTTTACCAGATTTAATTAGATACATAGATTATGGATAAGTAACAAAAATCATTCCAAGCTAACAATACTCACAAATATTAGCGGAACGATTTGCAGGTCATGCAAATATTTGGCACAAAGTTAGTTAACTTTGGATGTAGGGAAATTAACGTTTTATGACCGGGATAAATTTTATAATGAATGATAAGGGCGAAAAAACGGCTCTGCTAATTGATTTTGAGCGATTGAAGCAGGAGGGTAAAACCGAAAATGATGTGATGGAGTTTATGGAGGATCTTGAGGACATATTGGCGATCGAATTGTCAAAAAATGAGAATGATTACTCCAATTGGGAAGATGCTAAAGGCCGGTTACGGGCAAAAGGAATAATTGATTAATATGTATCGGGTCGTTATCAGCCGCGTAGCAGAAAAACAATTGGCATCCCTACCCAAAAATGTGGCAAATATCATTACATCTAAAATTGATTCTCTGGCAACAGACCCAAGACCAGTTGGCAGTAAAAAAATTAGAGGGCAGAGGCAAAGAATATAGGTTACGAAGCGGTGATTACAGGATAGTTTATAGAATTGAAGGGACGCGGCTTGTCGTTGAGGTAATTCGCATTGGCCACAGGCGCGAAGTCTATAAAAAGAAGTAGCAATATTGTTTTACATTGCCAATTCTGTCATTGGATCCCAGAACAAAGCGTCAAAGTCCACTACTTTATCGTCCTTTACTTTAATGCCTTCTTTTTGCAGTAGCTGTTCCATTTTTTCAGGAGGGGAAAAGTGATGCTTGCCGGTGAGCAGGCCATTGCGGTTCACTACACGGTGGGCGGGTACCTTTGGTTTTACCCCGAAGCTCTTATTCATGGCGTAGCCCACCACCCTTGCGCCCGATGCCGCGCCAATAGCTGCTGCCACAGCGCCATAGCTGGTGACCCGGCCTTTTGGCACACTGCGCACCACATCATAAATGGCATCGTAAATATTTTCTTTATTGCTATCGTTCTTTTCTTTTGGCATCTGTTTCGCGCTGTTGTAGTAAGTGTGTCCGCTTGGGTTCAGGTACTGCCTCGTACTTATAAGGGCAATTGAGGCAACCGCTACCACAGCAGTAACCCTGCTCTGCGAGGTACGACGCCGTGAACACCAGCAGGCCGTTTGGCAAAATATAATAATCCTTACCTTCTTTCAATCTTCGCCGGTTAAATCTTCATTATCTGTATCCTCCCGGAAACGCTCCGGGATGGTAATGGGCGTTTCAGGCAGGGAGAAAGACACATAGTATATCGTGCGGCCTTCGGCCAGGTGCCTTTTTTCGTAAAACGTCTGTATCGCCAACGCGCCGGTAGCCAGCCCCTGCCCGTATATATCTGCTATGTTCTGGTGCATTATGCAGCCTTGCTCCGCAATGGTCTCCAGGGTAAAGTCGTATAGCTCTTTCGAGTCGGTTTTCAGGTTTATGGTGGCGCCGGGCTTTAGTATCTGCTGGTACAGGTGCAGGAAGCGCGGATGGGTGAGCCTGTTCTTCGCCTTTTTCAAAAAGGGATCGGGGAATATGATCCATATTTCCCCTACCTCGTTTGCGGCAAAGTAATTGGTTATCTGGCCTATGTGTATGCGCAGGAAGCCCACATTGGCCAGCCCTTCTTCCAGCGCGGCTTTGGCGCCCGTGTATATTCGGTTGCCCTTTATATCCACGCCTATATAGTTGCCGTCTTTATTTTCGCGGCCCAGGTTCACGCTATACTCGCCCTTGCCACAAGCCAGCTCCAGGGTAATGCGGTTGTCGTTTTTGAAGAAGGTATGCCAGTTGCCGGGCATATTTTCGGGGTATTGCAGCACGTTGGCATAGGTATCAATAGCCTGGAAACGGATCAGTTTTTTATGTCCCATAAAGAGGCAAAGATAATTGATGTGTGACGTTGGCGAAATAAATACCACAATATGACGAAGTTGTTTTTCTTTTATTAACTGCCATAGCTTTAGCGAAGGCATGCTATGCGAGGAGCAAAATCCGCGAATAGTGAGCTATTTATCCCGATGGCTATCGGGATTGGGACGAAGCAGAAATGGAAAAGAACAAGTCAGATGGTGGTATTTATTTCGCTATCGTCACTATGGGACGGAGGCGCTAAAAAAATGTGGGTAAACGGTAGCCTGTAATCGGATGGGAGTGGAAATGTTCCGAACTCCAGCTTTGACAACTTTTCAAAAGTTGTCAAGCTATACTTTGCTCGATATAGTTTTGTGGACTTATTTAAAACGGCGCGGGAAAACCACACGGGCAGCCCTACAGGGCAATGTCATTAAGTTAAGAAAAGAATCGCGTTGGGCGATGCTGAAGGCATCTAACGTTTATAGAAAACCGGATACAAAATAAGTGACGATGCCGAAGGTATCGAACTACGTTTACTGGGATGATCTCTTAACTTAAGACATTGCCTACAGGGGCGATATCTATTAGCGATGGGCATCGCCCATCGAACTTGCATAGGGGAGAACCCTAACTAAACCCCACTCCATCATCATTGATAATAACTCCACCCTTCGTACTGTCCTTCACAGACAGCAGCGCCAGTTCCGGCTCACTCCATACTTTTTTTGCAGCGGGGAGGCCGGGTTGTTCCAAAACATTGTTGGTGTGTTTCATGTGGTTGTGGATTATTGATATTCAATAGCTTATTTCAATAATTGAATACTTTTTATGAAATCTCAAGCTTGCTTGCATTTCATTAACTAACTGCAATGGGGTTTTAGCAAAATTAAGGAACGTTGACGAAATAAAGTACACCATATTGCGAAGTTATTTTTCTTTTTTACGAGGCGTAAAATCTGCGAATAATGAATTATTTATCCCGATAGCTATCGGGATTGCAACGAAGTAAAAATGGAAAAGAACGAGTAAGATGGTGTACTTTATTTTGTCATCGTTCCTAAGGGAGTTTTTTCATAAAAATGGTATTGCATAAACAAATGGGCGCTTTTCAAGTCATCGCGTTTATTATATCACAATAAAATCCCGGTAGGGCTTAAATGTGAATAGCCATCGGTGAAACCCATGGGCGAAACGCCACGAGGTGTGCCACACCTTTTCCGGTGTGCCACACCTATACATCGAACGCCATCGCATTGAAAAAAATAAATCTGTACTTTATTATTGTTTATGGATAAAAAGAATTTAATTTTATCTTTGTTCTCTTTTCCCCTTCGGGGAGGAAAGGGGTATTATTTTTATTATTTGAACAAACTATTTTTTGGTATTAGCCGTCTTTAATTAATAATTAGTGACGTTGACTAAATAAATACGACTATATGACGAAGTTATTTTTCATTTATTAAATGCCATAGCTTTAGCGAAGGCATGTTATGCAAGGCACAAAATCCGCGAATAGTGAGCTATTTATCCCGATGGCTATCGGGATTGGGACGAAGCAGAAATGGAAAAGAACAAGTCAGATCGTGGTATTTATTTAGTCAACGTCACTAAGTACACAATTTTTCAGTTTTACGATATTTTGCCATTTTTATGAGAAAACTTTTACCTGCTTCATTACGCGGCCTGCTCATATCAGGTCTTTTGTTGTTACTGGGATTTAGCTCCTATGCATCGCATATTGTGGGCGCACAGTTGACGTATAAATGGGTGTCCTGCAATACATATACTGTGGAAGTTGATCTGTATGGTGATTGCGGTTCAGCTAGCGTTGGCTCTTTTAATACATTACCCATTTCCCATCCGCAGGTCTGCGTTTACGATGGAGGTACTTTGATGGCTGGTTTAACACTTAACCTAAATATTACTCCGAGTCCCAGTTGTGGTGTTGAGGTGACGCCTGTTTGCCCGGACTCTCTAGCTTATACCCAATGTACGAATACGGCCTATTCTCTGCCGGGCATAAAAAAGTTTGTGTACGTTGGTACCTGCACACTACCTCATGCTTCATCTCATTGGCGATTTATATATACGGGTTATAATGGAGGGATGGGCGCATCCCCAGCTCCCTGCACGGGTACTTTTGGCGCCCCGGCTATGTCTGGCCGGGCATGTGCTATAACTAATATAAGCACTGGTGCTAGTTGTGGTACTACTGAGATACAATTGATAGATACGCTGAATAACAGCCCAACCAATACCAGGGGCAATAACTCCAGCCCCATACTTACGGTAGAGCCGGTGCCTTACTTTTGCGCCTTTTATGAAAACTGTTATAATCCGGGGGCGGTTGACCTCTACGATGTAGGCCCTGGCGAACCATCTGGTGACAGCCTTTTATTCAGGCTTATACCTTCTACGGATGGCACTGCCACTTGCGGCAGTATAGGAGGCCCGTCTGTTTATGTAGGTACTTATTGTGGTGCTACCGCTGCAAGTGGCTCACATCCTTTATCTGTTGAGGACTGTACCCCGGCGAGCTTTTCATTCGATTCCAGCACAGGGCAGCTTTGTTTTAAGCCGCTCACGCAGCGCTCTGTGGTGGTCTATAACATAGAAGAATACCGCAATGATACCGAAGGCACTATCAGTACTATTGCAGATGTGTTGGGCACAGCGGGTTTCACCGGCGACCTGGGCGCGGCGGCTATTGCGCACATAAATGGCCCAAGCGGCATCTGCACCGATACTTTGGGCAATATCTATTTTTCAGATTATACCAACAACCGTGTGCGTGTGATAAGCCCATTGGGGATCATAAGCACTTATGCAGGCAATGGAACGCCTGGCTATGCCGGGGACGCGGGCGCAGCAATATCGGCAGAACTAAATGGCCCTAAAGGGCTGGCGGTGAGCCAGACGAACGGCAACCTGTATATTGCTGACTTCAATAACAATGCCATACGCATGGTTACCCCGACGGGCACCATATCCACCATCACCAATGTTGGCGCCTTACCAGGGTTTGGTGGCGATGGCGGCCCGGCGGCCGTCGCGCAGCTCACCCACCCTAATTCTGTGTGCTTAGATACAGCGGGCAACATTTACATAACCGATGCCGGCAATGCCCGGGTACGCGAAATAGACCATATCTCTGGCAACATCAACACTATTGCGGGTAACGGTACATCTGGTTATACAGGTGACGGCACGCCCGCTACCGCATGGGAAGTGAACAACCCCTATGGCTTGTGTGCCGACAGGGCCGGTAATATATATGTTGCCGATGAATTGAATAACCGGGTACGTAAGATCACACCAGGCGGTGCATCTATCAGCACTATTGCAGGTACCGCCGCGGCTTCTTATACAGGTGATAATTGTGCTGCTGCCGGAGCCACTTTCAAGAACCCGACCGATGTGGTCGTTGACACTTTCGGCAACATCTTTATAAGCGATATGGGTAATGCAGCTATCCGCGAAATATATGCTTCTTCCGGTATTATAGAAACGGTTGTTGGCACAGGAACAGCAGGCTTCAGCGGCGACGGCAGCTACCCCAACCTTGCTGCAATCAACTCGGTACAATTCTTCAACCTGGACCCGGCAGGCAATATGTATATCTCTGACTACGGCAATAACCGTGTGCGGACGGTGGCTGCCAAGACGGAGCTAAATCATGTACTGGTAGGGTCCATGCAGCGCGAAATGACCTTTTATGTAAAGCTCTGCGACTATACCGAGCCAAGTGGGGAAATAGATACTTTTTCCGGTTCGGCGAGCCGTTATTCCCCGATGGATAGCACTCACGTAATCGCCTGCCAGTATTCGGGTAACTTCAACCTGGATGTGAACCCCAAAGAAACCGACACATCCCTGCATATTACCATTACCGCTTCGGGCCTCACTTCCGGCTTTACTTTTGCAGTGGACAGCGATAACACCAACCACCCGCATGGTACCGTGACGGGGAATACGAGCATCATCACCCCAGGCAATTATACTTTTTATCTTACCTATACCGATAACCACTGCCCGCTTGTGGGCACAAAAACGGTGGCATTCAGTGTGACGATACTGCCAGTGCCATCTATCAGCGATATTGTAGTGACACCTGCTACATGTGACTCCCCGGCAGTGATAAAATTACAGCCTGGAGGGACGGGTAAGCCCTGGACGATAAAGATCTCAGGAGGACGTTATTCTCCTTTGGATACGTTCCGCATTTATTCCCTGGATACGGTAGCAATTTCCGATACTTTTAGCCCGCCCCAACAACTCGTAGGGGATACAGCCCACATGACTATATTTACCTCAATAAGTAACCAATGCCATGTGGACGCGCTTATGTACAACCCGGTGCCTAATTTTAAAGACACTGCTATCGCCACAAACCCAACGTATTGCGGTGGTAATACCGGTAGTATATTAATAGAATATCTGGCTCCTTTCAGCCCGGATATATTAACGTACCGAAGTGGGGGAGTTGACCAGCCGCCGGTATCCTTTATTGCGTCTGCTGCGGGTACCTATACCCTGAACTTCCTGCGTGGCGGGATATATGACAGCATTGTAGTACACCAGAATAATTGCTTTACCCCGGCCTCTAAAGATACCTTGGTTGATCCGCCATTCAAATACCGTACAGTTACTTCCTCAAACCCCACCAAGTGCGGTTTCTGCGATGGTGTGGATACGCTTTGGGGCCTGCATCCAGGCCAGGTGGATACCATTGAATATACCAAAACAACGGTAGCAACGCCGCCGGTAACCACAACGTTTACCACCAGCCACCTTATAGCTTCCGATAGTATGGTAGTGTTTACCGGCTTATGCCAGGCCGATTATACCAACATTGTGGTACATACAGCAGGTGTTTGCGCCGATAGCATTTTCGGGCCGTTCAGCCTCCGCTACCCGCTGCTCACCATTGGTTTTGATACGGCTACGCTATACGGCTGTAAGGGTGATACTATCGTATTCACAAACCATTCAGGGCCTGCGGCCGATCTTACTTATCACTGGTTGTTCAGCGACGGCGAGTCTTCCACCGATGTAAACCCACGGCACGTGTTTACAGACATCAGCGACGACTCTGTAAGGGCTACGCTGGTTATCACCAACTCTGTGTGCGTGGATAGTATGTCGGTGATGCAGCGCCTCGATAACTTTGTTCATGCCAACTTCTCTTTTACGCCAAATCCGTTTGTGTGCCAGGATAGTTTGGTAACGTTCACCAACCTTTCCACCGGCACCGACCCTAAGTACACCTGGTACTTTGGAGATGGCGTTGTGGATAAAGTTGATGTGAATCCTACCCACACCTTCCTCAACACCGGCACGCAGCATACTATCACGTTAGTTGCGCACGATTTTGTGCCGTGCTACGATACCATGACCAAAACCATAGACATTGACTCTATAAGCAGTGTGCTGCTCCTGGCAACCGACAGTGTATTGTGCAGCGGCCAGGGCATTACGTTCAGCGGCGATTATTCGCGTATAGGTAATACAGGCATCACCTGGTCATTTGGCGATGGTGGCAATGTAGTGAATGTGGAACCGGTTATCCACTCCTACGAAAATGCAGGTGTCTATACCATCACGGTTTCTATCCAGTACCGGTCGTGCCCTGTGGCATCGGCTTCGCGGCAGGTGCAGGTGTTTGGTTACCCGAACATCTACCTCGGCCCCGATACTGCTATGTGCCCCGGTGGCGCGCCGCTAATGCTGCTTGACGGCCGTAATAATGGTAACCCGCTGGCAAGATGGAAGTGGAGTACAGGAGATTCCACAGCAGGGATCACCGTTACCAAGCCGGGCACTTATTCTGTAGGTGTAACCACAGATGGTTGTGTGGCCTATGATACCGTGGTGGTGCTGAATGATTGCTACATGGAGTTACCGAATGTGTTCTCGCCTAATGGCGACGGTGTGAACGATTTCTTCTTCCCGCGCCAGATACTCACGCGAGGTGTCATCTCCTTCAAAATGGATATTTATAATCGTTGGGGTCAGTTGATCTATGAAACAACCAATACCGATGGCAGGGGATGGGATGGTAATTTTAATGACCAGAAGCAACCGGAAGGCGTTTATGTGTATCTGATAGATGCCACCTTTAAAGATGGCACGATAGAACACCACCAGGGAAATGTTACTTTGTTGAGATAAAATAGCAAGCTTATGTAAAATGAAAAATAAAGCCG
>JABDBX010000095.1 GCA_013288445.1 Bacteroidota bacterium | reverse complement strand
GGTAGAGCAACTACCGTTGACGGTTACTGCAATATTCCTTATCATTGTTACCCCATTATGAAGCTGATCGTAATTACCCCGGAGGTAGATGTAAAAGATGAACTACAAGTAGTTAATAGCCTGCTTGATAATGGGTTGCAGCGGCTTCATGTGAGAAAGCCAGAATTTACAACCAACCTCTACAAGGAGTACATATGCCAAATAGCACCTGAATATCATTCCCGTTTAGTTATTCACGGTGGCTTTGAACTATGCAGGGAGCTTGAATTGGGCGGCATACACCTGAACAACGCCGCCAGGAACGATGCTGCGATTTTGGAGCAAGTACATGATATACCTGCCGGGGCAATCTCTACTTCTTTTCATTCATGGAAGGAAATAGAGGATAATAAATTTCCGTATAGTTATGTTTTCATAAGCCCGGTTTTCGACAGTATTTCTAAAAGCGGATATAAAGCGGGCATTGATTTGAATGGCGCAAATCAGTTGAAGGAACGGCTGGCGCGGCAAAACACTTACTGCCCGAAGCTTGTTGGCCTTGGTGGGGTAGGTGCTTTGGAGGAAGTTATAGCATTGCGGGATAATGGCTTTGACGGCGCTGCTTTGCTCGGCGGGGTATGGATGGCGAAGGACCCGGTAGGAAGTTTTCTGGAGATGTTGAAAGCCCTGTAGGGCAATCTTATTGATTTACAGAAATCCATGTAACCCCGGGTTCGATACCTCAGGCATCGTCCTCATTTTGTATTAGTTTTTCTATAAACGTTTGATGCCTTCTGCATCATTCGGGCGCGACTAATTACTCAACTTAGAAATATTGCCTGAAGCGCGGAAAAATTGCAAAATAAATTTGCGTAGTTAAATAACTACGCTTATATTTGTAGTCGAATAGCTACACAATGAATTTAAGACGAGACGTTTTCCAGGCCATTGCAGACCCTACGAGGAGGGCCATACTGCTGTTGGTAGCCACGCAATCTATGACCGCAGGCGCTATTGCGGCGAACTTTGACACTGCGCGGCCAACAGTTTCGAAACACCTGCAAATACTCACTGAGTGCGAACTGCTGAAACAGGAGCAAAATGGCAGAGAAATTTATTACCACCTGAATCCAAATAAAATGAAAGACATAGCAGACTTTATAGAACCGTTCCGCAAAATGTGGGATGACCGTTTCAATATTTTAGAAACTATAATGAAAAATTATAAAACCAAATAACATGGAACAAAAAACAAAAGTAAATGCCGAAGACGGCAAACAGGAATTGGCGATCAGCCGGGAATTTGATCTGCCAGTGGAATTGCTATTCCGGGCCTATGCAGAGCCGGAAATTGTGGAACAATGGATGGGTACAAAAGCCCTGAAAATGGAAAGTAAAAAGCACGGCAGCTACCAGCTTGAAACAGCTAATGCCGAGGGCAATGTGGTATTTATGGCCAGTGGCGTGATCCATGAGTTTATCCCGAACCGGAAAATAACGAGGACCTTTGAAATGGAAAATGCGCCCTTCGGTGTACAATTGGAGATATATGAATTTGAAGAAGTTACTGAAAGCACCAGCAAACTGAATATTCACGTAATTTATGAATCGGCTGCACTGAGAGATCAGGTGTTGAAACTGCCTTTTGCCTACGGTCTCAATATGGCGCATAACCGGCTACAAGATGTTGTGGGCAAATTAGAATAGAGAATGATGGAACGCAAAGATCAAATTATTGCCTGTGAAAAACGACTATTGGACGCGTTTGAACAGAAAGACCTCAGCGCTATTGATGAACTGATACACGATGATGCACTTTTTGTTTATCCGAACGGCCTCCCGGTAACTAAAGCAATGGTGATGGAAAATTACCGGAGCGGTAACTCAACATTTAGCACAATTATACCAAGCGACCAGGTCATTAACTTTTTCGGCGACACTGCTGTGGTTTCATTGAATTTAGAACTAAAAGGCAACTACTACGAACAGTTGGTGAGTGCTGCTTTCCGGTACATAAGAGTTTGGAAACTATTTGACGGATCATGGAAAGTGATCGCAGTTAGTGGGGTTCCAATAATTGAATCACAGTCTTAAAAAAAAAAAATAACGACATCCTTTAAAAAAAAATGAGATACTTATGGAAAAGAGAAACAAAATAATTTATTGGATCGCCACGGCACTCTTTACTGTTGGTATGACAGCAAGTGGCATACAGCAGATAGTGCAAACAAAAGAAATGACGGATATGATTGCTCATTTGGGCTACCCGGCCTATTTTATGCGAATAGTTGGTGTTTGGAAAATTCTTGGCGTAGTTGCTGTATTGATCCCGGGCTTTAAGCTGCTCAAAGAATGGGCTTATGCTGGTTTCTTTTTTGTGATGACCGGGGCCTTGGTTTCCCATTTGGCAATTGGCGATTATGGCGTGAAAGAAATTCTTGGGCCATCAATGCAAACGATTTTTATACTTTTATCGTGGTATTTCCGGCCAGTGGGTAGGAAGGTCGGTTCAACTAACTAAGTTGAGAATGAAAAAGGCATTAATTTCAAAGCAAAAGGAAGCACTCATCGGCACTTTAAAGGTCCGTTTTGGGAAAAACACACAGCGCCATGAGGGTCTAAAATGGGGCGATGTGCAAACTAAGCTGGAAGCTGATGCCGGGAAGTTGTGGTCGCTAAATGAAATGGAGCGGACAGGTGGCGAGCCAGACGTTGTAGGGTATAATAAAAAGACGAGCGAATTTATCTTTTATGATTGTTCGGCGGAAAGTCCGAAAGGCCGCAGAAATGTTTGCTACGACGGGGAGGCGCTGGAGGCAAGGAAACAACATAAGCCGGAAAATAGCGCTGTGGGCATGGCCTCGGCGATGGGCATCGAACTGTTGACGGAGGAACAATACAGGGAGTTACAAACACTCGGAAGTTTCGATGCAAAGACATCGAGCTGGATAATAACGCCGGTTGAGATAAGGAAACTGGGCGGCGCGATCTTTGCCGATTTAAGGTATGGCACCGTATTCGTGTATCACAACGGGGCACAGTCTTACTATGGGAGCAGGGGATTCCGGGGCTCGCTGCGGGTTTGAATTTTGAACAAAAACAATATGCTATGACAAAGAGCGAAACGAATCCCAAAGTTGATTTTTATTTTACAAAAGCCAAGCAATGGAAGGAAGAGTATGAGCAGTTGAGGGAAATAGTTCTTGGTTGCGGACTCACAGAAGTGTTGAAGTGGGGCTGCCCATGCTATACACGAGAGGAAAAGAACGTAGTGTTGATACATGGCTTTAAGGAATACTGTGCGCTGTTGTTCATGAAGGGTGCATTGCTAAAAGACACCAAGGGCATCCTGATCCAGCAGACGGAGCAGGTGCAGTCGGCACGGCAGATCAGGTTCACCAGCTTGCCGCAAATAGTGAAGATGAAGGCCACGCTGAAGACCTACATCCTGGAAGCCATTGAGGTGGAAAAAGCAGGGCTGAAAGTAGATGTAAAAGCAGCCAGTAAGGCGCTGGTTTATCCCGAAGAATTTCAAAAGAAGATAGATAAAGACGCCAACTTGAAATTGGCGTTTGAAGCACTAACGCCCGGCAGGCAACGGGGCTACAACCTTTATTTCTCGGCAGCTAAACAATCAAAGACACGCGAGGAAAGGGTGGAAAAATACATACCCAAGATATTGGATGGAAAGGGGCTGGAAGATGAGTAGAATAGGTCTGTTACTATTTACTTCTTATCCGTTCGGCGTGGCACTCATTGAAATCATGCTTACTGTCTATGAATGCCCATCCTAAACGGTCTCTTTTGTACACTTTGTAGCACCCGCCGCGGTTATGAATTGAATTGTACTCCTCATATACTACACAAACCGTATTTTCTTGCAAAAACAATGGCGCAGATAACATAGTGTATCCCATAACGCTATCGACAGCCGATGGTTCACTGGCAAGTAGCCCGGTAACTTTCGATAGCTTATTTCGCCATGCTTTGTTGTGTTTTCTGACCAGCGTTCTAAACAGGTAGCCCATGTCTTCGGCGGACAGCCGAATGGTGTCGGCAAGATCTCTGCCATGTATCCAGTACGGGATCTGATAGCATACCCAGGGCTTTTCGGTTTCAAGATTATAGGGTGCTTGTCCGAATATCATCGTACTGTCAAAATCAGGTACAGGCCAGATGTATTTGTTGCTGGTATCGGGGATGAGTTGTTCCTGATCGAGGAACTTCAGGAAATCATTACAAATGGCAAAGTATTCTTGCGAAAGTTCCTGCGCAATAGCGTTGTCCGACAAACAGGAAAACAAACAAATCGTGGTTATTATCTTTTTCATCAAGGTGCCGTCAGCTTGGCAATAAAGTTAATGTAAATCTATATATCCCTCAGCCTGTGCCATTGTGGGTCAATCTGGCGGCACGGCATGTTGATTATTTTATACAACTTGTAGCACATTTAGTATTTCATACCCTGCTGTGCCCCATTGGGGCTGACCTATTCGCGATTGATGTTAGCCCCGATGGGGCACATGCGTATTTTATGGCATCTATGCTACAAAGAGTAAGCCCCGATGGGGCAATCCACATTACCAATACATACTGGTAGGTAGTATAGGCCAAAAAAAGTTGTCCCACACCTTTTTCGGGTGTGGGACAACCATGAGTGTGGGACAACTGTCCATTAATTCTGTACGGCTATTTTATCGTTGTAGCTGATGTTGCCATATTTAATGGCTATCAGGTACATGCCATTTTGCAGCCCGGAAACATCTATTTTAGATGAGCCCGAGGCGGTATTAATGTCCATGTTTGCATTATATACAACGCGGCCGGTGATGTCCGTAATCGTTATGTTTGCGCTGCCTGTTGGCTGGTTTGTCCATTGGATATTTAGGGTGCCAACTACGGGATTAGGGAAAACGGTTATTCCGCCGCTGGAAGTCAGCACCGGGTTGCCAGAAGGAGTAACGATAGGTGTAATAGTGCCGCTGGTGGTGTGTTGCTTGAAATCGATGCCGGACACAGTCTCGTTATCCGGGCTTAATGTAACCGTTGCATAAGTAGTATAATACTTGTAAGCTTCTGGGTAGATAACATACGAACCATTGGCCAGACTGCCGAACGAGTAAGCGCCAGAAGCATCGGTATAGGTATAGGTGATGATATGACCTGCGGTATTTTTGAGGTAAATGAGCATACCAGGTGCAGCGGTTGAAGTGCCCTTGCCCGCGCCCGAATAAACATTGCCGCTTATGAAGCCAGGGCCCGAGGGTACGGTGCCATAGACCATAGTTATATCCATTACATCGGGGCTACCGGTATGCGAAATGGTAGCAGCGGAATCCCAGTGAGGGGTAGAAAGGCTATACGTAGGCATATAGCCGCTGGCGCCAGCGACCGAGCCAATGAGTGCAGCCTTGGCCATGTAACTGCCTGTGGGCTTGCCATCAAATTCATAGTAAGGGGTACCCCCTGCGATGCAGGTGGTCATGGAGTCCTGTGCGGTGATGGAGCTATCGGATGGGTTAAACTGTATGAGCCATACATTAAAAACATCTGATGAAGACCCGCCGGAATAGATAATACTGCCGGAAATTGTGTTGCCGCTCACCGTGACCGTGGCTGAACCAATGCAGCCGGTGGCATCGGTCCCGGTTACGGTATAAGTGGTGGTGCTGGCAGGTGTAAGTGTAGCCGATGAGCAAGTGGGGCAGGAGAGCCCTGTTGTTGGCGACCAAGAGTAGGACGTTGCGCCACTTGCGGTGAGCGTCATAAGACCACCGCAGGCAGATGATGAAGATGCTACAACCGAAGGAGAATCAACCGTCGGGAAAACGGAGCTTGATGCTGTATCTGGCGCAGCACACGCCAAGCTGCTTGTGATGAGAACAGTAACCGCATCGCCAGACGTGGGAACATAGCTATAGGTGGAAGATGAAGACCCTGAAACCGGTACGCCATCAACCATCCATAAGTAGGTTGGCGCTGGGCCTCCTCCTGTAGCCGTTGCTGTGAAGGTAACGGTAGTGCCAGCGCATATTCCCATGCCGGGGCTGGCAGAGATGCTTGCCGAAGGGGTAGTAACGGGTGTAATAGTTACCGTTGCGCTGCCCGTCATTACATTGGCACATGAAGTTGTGGCGTCTGTTGCTATTACTGTGTAAACACCCGCGCCTGTGATGGACCCAAAATCTATTGGTAACGCAGAAACACCGGATGCCGATATTCCCGTTGGTGCAGAGCCACTATACAATTGATAGTCTATACCTGTTATTGAGCCGCTGAGGCCGATGGAAACACCAGCACCGCCCGCGCAATAGCTGCCACCGCCGGTTACTGAAAACGTTGCCGGTAAGGCATTGACAGTGACTGTCGCGCTATCCGTCATGTTATTTGTGCAGCCGGTTGTTGCATCAACTCCAATTACAGTATAAGTGCCCGGGGCGCTCATTAAGCCGAAAGAAATGCTGCTTCCGGTGCCAGGTATCGGTGCTCCTACTGCAAGAAGCCCATTATATAACTGGTAATTTACCCCGGGATCTGAGGCTGCAAGGTCAACGCTAACGCCTGCGTCACCTGCACAATAGCTGCCGCCACCGGTTACAGAATAAGCTGTTGGTAAAGGACTGATGGTTATTATTGCAGAGCCCGTCATGTTATTCACGCACCCGGTTGTAGCGTTTGTTGCGACAACTGTATATGTACCGGATCCGCCAAAAAAAAGTGTGCCGCCTACCACCGTGGGCACTGAATCTAAAGAAATTGCCGCGCCTGTGCCGGCAACCGGTGACGCTATAGCAGTAGTACCACTATATACCTGATAATTTACGCCAGCATCGGAGCCACTAAGACCTACGACCGCCCCGGTTCCGCCGGAGCAGTAAGTACCAGTGCCCGTTACTGCATAGGGTGTGGGTAGGGGATCAACAACAATAACGGCGCTGCCAGACATGGTAGTGGTGCAACCATAGGTGATATCTGTTGCTGTAACTGTATAAGAGCCGCCTGCTGGAAACAAGCCAAAATTAATAGGTCCACCTGAACCCACTATTGCAGATCCAACAGCAGTTGCGCCGAGATAGACTTGATAAATTGAGGCGGTATTTGAGCCACTTAATCCTACTGAGCTCCCGACCCCGCCGATACAAAAGTCTCCGCCTCCGGTAACCGTATATATTGTCGATGGTGGAACCACGGTTATCGGATATGTTGCAGCACAGCCTGGTGCAAGGGAATATGTGATCGTCGCGGCGCCTGCGGATATGCCAGTTACAATTCCGGTAGCAGAGCTGATTGTTGCTACTAGTGGGCTGCCGCATGACCATGTACCGCCAATTGTATCATCGGTTTCAGTTACCGTAGAACCGGTACAAATTCCTGACGTACCTGCTATTGGTGCAGGCAATACATTGATACTAACAAAGGCCGTTGACGCGCATCCGTCAGGAAGCAGGTACTCAATAGTAATTTCTGCGGGAAAAGTAGAAGTTATCGGCGTTGACAATACTCCGGTTGTATGGCCAATAGTTCCCAAAGTGGGCGGCGTGCAATTCCAGGTACCCCCTGGAGTCGGGTCTGTTTCTGTAACGGATGTACCGTAGCAAACATCAGTTGGGCCGGCAATTGGTGCGGGAGTGGGGTTAATGGTAATTGCACTCGTTGCATAGCAGCCTGTGCCCAATGTGTAGGAGACAATTGCTACCCCCGAGCCAAAGCAAGTGAGTGCACCGGTGGCAGGGTCAATGGATCCCATAGCGGTTGGCGACGATATCCACACACCTCCAGCCGTTGGATCGGTTTCCGTAACTGTCGTGCCTGCACAAATAGTAGTCGGACCGGTGATAGGAGCCGGCATCGCATTAACGGTTACCGTTTTTATTGCAAAGCCACCGGCGAGGATCGAATAAGTAATAGTTGCCGCGCCGGTAGTAATGCCCGTAACAACACCCGATGAAGACCCTACTGCAAGTACAAAGCTGGTGGTGGACCACGTGCCACTTCCAACGGCGTCGGTCAGCGTTATGGAGGTGCCTACACATAGTGTAGAAGGCCCGGAGATAGGCCCGGGAGTTTGTGCAAAAGATGCCGTAATGGCTAACAAGGCGAGGATGGTAAGGTACAGGTGTTTCATATCAGATGTATTTTGCTTTGTAAAATAAGCTATATTTCAATAGCGTGTATCTATTTATGGTTTTTCCGCCGCACTAATCCCCTCAATAATAAAGGCGTATATATTGGGGACAATGTTAGAGATGGCTGCAAAATAATTTTCGTTTTGAATAAAGAACCCGTTAACTCCTAAAGCTTGGCAACCGGCTACGGTGGATACTTTACCATTTTGTGTTACCTGCCCTACGACGAGCGATGTTGGTCAGAAAATAAGACCAACATCGGCGCGCAAGACTGCAAAATATTCCTGGGGGAAAATAAAGAACCCCATCACCTAATATATTAGTGACGGGGCTCCTGTGCGATACAAGTTGTCCTACACCCGAAAAAGGTGTGGGACAACTGTCGTTTAGTTCTGCACTACTATTTTATTGTTGTAGCTGATGTCGCCAGACTTAATTGCTATCAGGTACATGCCATTCTGCAGGCCGGAAACATCTATTTTAGTTGAGCCGGATGCAGTGTTTAGGTCCATGTTTGCGTTATAAACCACTCGGCCGGTAATGTCAGTAATCGTTATGTTTGCGCTGCCGGTTGGCTGGTTTGTCCATTGTATGTTCAGTGAGCCAACCGCAGGATTAGGGAAAACAGTTATTGCTTCGTTTGCGGTAAGCACAGGGTTGCCGGATGGCGTGGTGATCGGCGTAATGGTGCCATAGCTGGTATGCTGTTTGAAATTTATGCCAGCCGCTGTTTCAGCAGATGCGCTCAGTGTTATGGTTTCTGAGGTAGTATAATACTTGTAAGCTTCCGGGTAGATAACATACGAACCATTGGCCAGACTGCCGAACGAGTAAGCGCCAGAAGCATCGGTATAGGTATAGGTGATGATATGGCCTGCTGTATTTTTGAGGTAAATGAGCATACCCGGTGCACCGGTAGAGGTGCCCCTGCCTGCGCCTGAATATACATAACCGCTGATAAAGCCAGGGCCCGAAGGAATGGTGCCATAGATCATATTGATGTGCATAGTATCCAGGCCGCCCGTGTGAGTAACGGTAGAAGCAGAATCCCAATGGGCCGAAGAAAGGCCATAAGTGGGTATATAACCGCTTGTGCCTGCTACGCTGCCCACGAGGGCTGCCTTAACCAGGTAACTGCCCGGTGCATAGCCATCAAATTCGTAGTACGGAGTTCCGGTCATCATGCAGGTGGTTGTAGAATCTTCTGCTGTAATGGAACTGTCTGACGGATTGTACTGTATCAGCCATACATTAAAAACATCAGTTGGGGAACCGCCGGAATAGGTAATGTGGCCGAATATGGCGTTAGTGGAGATGGCTGCACTTGGTGCGCCGGTCATATTGCTGGTGCAGGATGTGGTAGTGTTTGTAGCCACAATAGTGTATGTGCCAGGAGCCACTTGTACCCCGAAATCAAGAACCGAACTAGTACCTGGTAAAGTGGATACCATGGTGGACCCATCGTAGAGATCGTAAGAAATACCTGCGTCTGAGCCGCTGAGCAATATGTCAGAACCCATACCACAGGTGGAAGCGATGCCCATAACTGCATATACATTTGGCAAAGGATCTACAGCAACTGTAGCGCTTCCACTCATTGTTGCGGTACATCCAGTTGTAGCGTCTGTGGCAACAGCAGTATAAACGCCAGCAGAGGTTACCATGCCAAAATCAAGCGCTGCGCCTGCACCAGATACCGCTGAGCCATAAGGCACTCCGCTGAACATTAACTGGTAGCTGATACCAACTGACGAGCTGAGTAAGCTGATGTCAACTCCAGTACCACCCGAGCAATAGCTACCGCCGCCTGAAATATAATAAGTAGGAGGGGGTGGGCTAACGGTAAAGGTCATTGTAGAGACACAGCCTGTGCTGCCCATGTAGTCTATGGTTGCTGTTCCCGGAGCCAGTGCAGTTAATACGCCGAGGGCGCTCATCGTAGCCACACTTGAAGGTGTACAAGACCAGGTGACGCCCCCAGAACCAGTTAAGGTTACAGTGCCACCCACGCAGGTGGACGATGATCCGCTAATAGGTCCGGGCGTTGGAGCAACGGTGATCGCCATTGTCGCAGAGCAACCCGTAGGTAATACATAGGAAAGCGTAGCGCTTCCTACGGCAACGCCAGTAACGACGCCCCCGCTCATGGACACAGTAGCTATGGTAGGCGCGCTGATAGACCAGATGCCTCCAGGGGCCAGGTCAGTTTCTGTGCCGGTCGATCCCAGGCATATTGTGGAAGTGCCGGTTATTGCCGGAGGTGGAGGGTCGATTGAAATTGAGGTAGTTACAAAGCTGCCACCACCTATAGTATAAGTGATAGTAGCCGTGCCGGCAGAGTAGCCCCATACCATACCAGAAATAGAGTCAATAAAGGCAACCGCAGGCGCACTGCTGGACCAAATGCCGCCTGCAACGGCATCGGATAATGCAATAGTGCTACCGACGCACGTGGAGGCAGGCCCGGTTATAGGGGCAGGGGGCTGCGCGTTGGCAACACCATAAACGAATAATGCAATAAGTGTAAGGTAAAGGTGTCTCATAAATTGTGGTTTGTGGTTTTTTAGATAAAGTTAGTTATTTATTTAATTCGATTGATGAATATTGCGCTGTTACTTTATTAGACGTAGAAAAGTATTGGAATGTTAGGAAAGATACGATATATTTTTATGTTCAATGAAAATAGGGAGTTGTGGTCGTCGTACCGAAGAATACAATAAAAAAATAAATAGCGGAAAAAGGAAGTGGCGTACATTTATCGCATGAAGAGCATATTTATCTTCTTTTTGCTTTTATTTCCCTTACTCACGCAGGCACAGCAGCCATCGTTGGGTAACCAGGTGTTTTGCATAGACAGTTTTACAGCGCAGAAAGAAGGTGACGATACTTTACGCTTCCTGAGTGTTTTCCGGAAGTATGCCTGGGATGTGGAAATTGTGAGCGATAATGGAACTATTCGCCACTTCTGTACGGCAAGGGTTGATACCATAAAATCAAAAGGGATATCCCTGGCAAAGATGTCGGCCACGCTTAATGTCAGCCCTGGATTGGTAGCACATGAATTTGCGTTAAATTATTACCTGACCGGTTCGGTATCGGTGAAACTAAACGGGGAAGAGGTGCTGGCCACAGGCGCATTTGCAAAGTATAAAAATTCCAGATTCAAACATGCGGAACAAAATGACATCACAAATTTCACTATTAAGGATACTATTGAGAAAATGGAGGTCACCTACATCCCGCACCCAAGCATAGATGCTCTCTTTTTGAAGTTGGTCATATTCCCGATAACTGGTGGATACGATGATTACTATAAAGCAAATTTTGTCAATAGTACCATAGAGATTTTCGCAACCGGGCTCTATTACCTGGCCTTTGGCATTATCTTTTTCATTATGTTTTTCTTTTACCGGGAAAACCGCGAAAATCTACATTTCTC
>JABDBX010000094.1 GCA_013288445.1 Bacteroidota bacterium | reverse complement strand
GTCGGTATTAGCAAAAGAGATATTGCAAATAATAGCAATTTTCATATTGCCATTGATTTGGAGTATATACCATTATCGGAAAACAAAAAAAAATCCCACGGATGCCAATAAATATTTCTTTGAATCTATACCGCAAATTTTCCCTACAATAGGTATTTTATGTACATTTTTTGGTATAGCATATGGTCTATGGAAGTTTGATATTACAAATGCCGAAAAAAGTTTGCCGGAATTAATGAATGGGCTTAAAACTGCATTCTTTGCGTCTATTGGTGGTGTTCTGCTGTTAATAATTTCATCAAGGTTTATTGAATATAGACAATGGAAAAATGAAAAAGGAAAACTAAGTGATGAGACAATTGCCTTAAATAAGATAGTTACATTGCTGACAGAAATGAGAACAGATATTAACAACAACGCAATCGAATTCAATAATAATTTTATCTTAACCGATGAGAAAAATAACAAAGCAAGGCCGGCAAACGTTTTCAGAGATATTTATGAAGAATCCAAAAAACAATCACAAGCCCTACAATCATTCTCTACTGATTTGGCAAATACAATCTCCGCTGGTTTTGAAAAATTGCTTGGCCAACAAAATGAACTGGACACAATTCCTTATCTTAAAAATCTACAGCAAGAAATAACCGCGTTAGGCAATAAACTACAAGATCCCACAACAGAGATGACTCAAAACGTTGTAAAGGATTTGGAAGCTGCTTTAGAGAGGATGGTGCAAGAATTTAAAATGTCAGTATCTGGTTCTGCAAAAGCAGAACTCGAAACACTTGCAACACTTTTAGGCCAAGCGGGTGGCTCTTTGACAGACTTCCCCAAAAAAATAGAAGAAATGACAACTAACCTGAATGAAAATTTCAGAAGCCTACAAACTGTCGTTCAGCAAATATCTCAGCAAACTCTTTCCCAATCTACTGAATCAACGGAGATGATGAAAAAGCAAGTTGAGGAGATGTCTGAAATATTGAAAGATAAAGTCGGATCATTGCAAACTGGGCAAGAAGTATTAATGACAAAACAATCAGAAAATTTACGAAGTTCAGATAAGCTTTTAAATGCCTTCAATACCAGCATTGAAAAAATGAATGGTCTATCAGACGGAATTAGTGAAACCATCAGAAAATTCGATAAAGTCCAAACTGAATTAAATGTTGCAGCTGGGCAGTTTAAATCCGTTTCCGACAATGTCAATGTTTCATCAATTAATTTCAAAGATGCGCAATTAAAATTTGCAGACCACTCCAATCAGTTCCTCACTAATAATGCAAAAACAATAGAAGACATTCAGAAATCACTTTTACTTGCAAAAAATGTCTCAGAAGACTATTCGCAAAAATTTGTGATAATTGAAAATGGGTTAAAAGGTATATTCAATCAAATACACACAGGTTTGAATGACTATAAAGAGACCGTTGGCGACAGTTTACAAACCTTCTTAGGTAAATATTCAGAAGCGCTTACAACCACAGCAGGCGCTCTTCAAAATACGATACAAATGCATGGGAATGCTCTGGACGATTTAAACGACCAACTGGACAGACTGGACATAAAAGCAAAAAAGAATTAGATAAAAAGCAATCATTTTTGGCTACAGTAAACGAAATTTTAGACTTCAATTTTTATCCTGCAGCTATGACGCAAGCAGCGGTAAATGCTATACCTATTCACTTAACCCGTAAGTTTGAGAAAAGCGTGTATGCGCTTGAGGAAATCACCAAAGACGCTGGAAATATTGTTTTTAAATTCGAAGAAACGAATTTAATCCCCTTTGTTTTCAATAAATTCAAGAATGAATTTCGTAAAAAAAACTATGCTACCGCTTTTGAAAAAAGAGAATTAAAAGTCCTTGCATACGCGCTTACTCATTCCGAAAATAAGCAACATTCAATTTTAAATAATACCGATGAGATTTATTATGTTTTCACCATCATGGAATCTAAATGGAGAGAATACTACATTGTCGGCTTAATTGACTCTTATCTCAAGAATTGGGATAATGAAAACTATATTGCTTCATTAGAATTACTTGGCAATTTCATTTTTGAAAAGCTAAAACGTTATGACGGAAACAGAGCAGTTTTAACTGCAATGAAAGCGAATGCCAAATTTTTTAAAAACAATGGTGATTTATTGTTGGGCAATGAGCTGGCTCTTATAAACAAACAAATTAAAGACGCTACCCAATATTTATCAGTACCCCATTCTTGGTTTTTATACCCTTACTTTTCAAAAGTAATCTTAGCCTATTACGAAAAATTAAAAAAAAATATTCATGATTTTATAGATAGCTTGGTTTTATCATTAAAAGAGCACAACAATCCAACCACGAATAAACGACTTGTAAGTAAGTTAATCATTCAGGCGAACACAACTGCATACGCAAGTTTACAGGATAAAATAAAAACTGTTGCTTTTGAATTAATCGGAGATCCCGGTATTGCTATGAAATGGAATGCTTTTGGTGGCGCGACAGATAGTGAAAAACAGGAGATAAAAGAGGCGAAAAATATTCTCAATGAATGGTTAACAAAGGAGTTCTTAAATGTGTTCTTTGAAAAATGTATCAAAGACCCGCGAAGGAAAAAATTCTGGCTAAAGTATGCAAAGGAGATAAGCCGGTTCCGTGTTGTTGGGTCAATTTATGTAAAAGAGAAACTCTTGCGAATTGATAACATAAGTAAATATGTTGAGCCGCGATTTTGTAAAACAACTTCAAAGGATACAAATTCGGCTTTAATGTTTATCATGAAAAATTACTTGTTTATTGAGTTTAGCGACGCTGGCGCATTCTATGCATACAAACTATCTAATCAACAAGCCCCCTCAATTGATAGTCAGTTTTTCTCAAACACAAACGACTTGAAAATAACCTCAATGCCGCAACTTGCATATAGAACGGGAACATATATTAACCAAACAAGTGAAGAAGGTAGATTGGGACATGCAGACGGAGATTTAAATTGGGAAGAAGTTGCAAGGTATTGGATTAATGATAAACTTGGAATCAATGCTTAAATGGCACTACGACAGTAATTTTTCATTTTTTATTCTTGATGATTCAGGAATGAAGATACCATTTGAAAAATGGCAGCACATACAGGACAACTACTTATCAGAATTATCCATTTTGAATGAATTTGTCGATAATGGTTTAGCCATAAATACAAATAATGCTTGCGAAGTAGATACATTAACGGTATTAAAATTAGGAGATATTGACAAGCAAATATTGGGTTTGCCAAACAACTATCCTTATGAAATTTACATACAATCTATTGGAACATTGAACCAACAAAGTTTCAATTTCAAATGCGGTTTTTACGATTTCGTACCAAATGGCAATTTACTTCCTGTTAAGCGAAATGGCCCAGTAATTGAAATTGAAAGTAGAAAATACTTGCTATCCCAAACCCAATATTTTATTTGCGAATCAGTTGAAGAATTTAACGCCGTACCAGAGCCTGACAGAACTTTTACCAACAACTTAAAACGTTTTTCGAAAATTAAAGGTTTATCCAAAATGGCAGCGAGTTTATTCGATAGCTATTTAGAAAACGAAAACGTATATCAACCCGATAAAATAAAAATCAACCTTGCTTTTGAAAATGAAACGCTTGAAATAACCCCAAGTATTGGTTTTGAGAATCAAACGGGGTTCTTAAAATCATTTGACCAGTTCAATTCTGTACGGGATGTGTATAATGTTACCGACAATACCGGTAAAACAGTGAGGATACCTATTGATGAAAACCAAAAGAAAGTTCTTAATAAACTAAAAGAAGTACGAAGAACTGGAGACAAAGAGACCATTAATAAAATCACAGCCCATCCCGAAGAATTGTTTGATGATGATACAGTTGATGATGATACAGTTGATATATCAGAGCTCTATAAATTTTATGGTGACAGGGTCATAGAAATTGGTGTTTATAAACCAAAATTTTATCCTTTTGTATGCCCTTATAAGTCGGAATGGATACCTGGATTGAAGATTAATGATAACACGGGCCTAAAAATAATTCGCTTCAAAAATCCTATCGAACTAAACGAGTTTGAAAAAGAATTACATACTGCGCAAAAATCAGGTCAGCAGTCGTTTACATGGAAGGAACAAGTCATTCCAAATGAAGAGGCTGAAAAATTTCTTCGTATTGCAAAAAAGCAATTTGAAAATCCGACCGAACCTTACAATGACAAAGAGAGTTTAAAAGAAGATAAGGTACTAATAATTAAGGAAAATGCAGAGACTTTAGAGCATAGTGAGGTAATGGAACACCCCGATAGCATTGTTCATACTTTTAATGACGTACCAAATTTAGTCAAATCCGTTCAGTTAAAAGAACATCAAAAAGAAGGTATAGCATGGTTACAAAATTTGTACAAAGAAAATTTTAGTGGCTGCTTACTTGCAGATGACATGGGATTAGGTAAGACGTTGCAGCTACTCTATTTTATTGAATGGCATTCTCAAAATGGTAACGATTCAAAACCATATCTGATTGTTGCACCTGTGTCATTGTTAGAGAATTGGGAAAATGAATACAAAAGATTCTTTGCTCCCCAAAAACTAACTATGATAACAATAAATAGTGAGTACGGGTTAAAGAAACAACATAATAAAGAAGATCATGAAAAGTTGCAGCGTAAGCAAATAATACTTACTAATTACGAAACGATAAGAACTTATCAACTCAACATAGGAACAATAGATTTTGCAGTTATCGTATTGGACGAGGCGCAAAAAATAAAGACACCTGGTACATTAATAACATCTGCATGTAAAGCACTTAAAGCTGATTTTAAAATAGCCATGACAGGTACACCTGTGGAAAATACATTGGTTGATTTATGGTGCATTATGGATTTTTCAGTTTCCTGCCTTTTGGGTACTACCAAAGATTTTGCAAAAGAATTTCAAAATCCATTAAAAAACTCAGAAACAGACGTAGCACAATTATGCGAAGCACTTAGAAATAAAATTGGAATTTTCATAAAGCGGAGGCTTAAAAAAGATGTTGCTAAAGATTTACCGGAAAAGTTTGATAACGCACAGTCCCGGATTGAAAAGCAAATGCCCCCTGTTCAGTTGGAACGGTATAAAGTTGAAATGGATAGAGCGAAGAATACCGACATGGAGAGCGAAAATAGAGGGGCATTGATTCTAAAATCATTGCAAGCGATAAGGGATATTTCCGACCATCCATATTTGGCAGATAAGCAGGTTTTAAGCTATCCTTCAAATGAATTGGTCGCCACGTCAGCAAAGTTGCAAATATTGCTTGATATTTTAGGAAATATCCGCTCAAAAGAAGAAAAGGTCATAGTTTTTGCGGACAGAAAAGATACTCAGAAAATGCTGCAAAAGGTTATTTATGAATATTATCGCATAAGTTCAAGTATAATTAATGGCGATACACCTGCGACAAAGCAAGCTGAGGGTAAAATAAAATTAAGTCGCCAGCAAACCATTGACAAGTACCAATCTGTAAAAGGTTTTAACGTAATAATTATGTCCCCCATAGCGGCGGGTGTTGGTTTGAATGTAACTGGGGCTAACCACATTATTCATTATTCGCGGCACTGGAACCCAGCTAAAGAAGAACAAGCAACGGACAGGGCATATCGCATTGGACAACAAAAAGATGTTCATGTTTATTATCCAATGGCCGTTGCTGATTTTGATTCATTTGACTTGATACTTGACAGGTTGCTTGCCAGGAAAAAAGCGCTGGCCGCAAGTACACTTTACCCTACGGAGCAGATCGAATTAAAACTTGATGAAACCTACAATAGTATTTTTGGGTTTACTACCGAAAGCTCTGAATCCCCTTTATCTACAAGCGACATCAATAGTTTGCAACCGCATTTATTTGAAGCATTCATTGCTGCCTTGTATTCAAAGAGAGGATTTAATACACATCTAACACCATATTCAAACGATAAGGGCGTAGATGTAATAGCATTTAAAGACGGAGAAAACTATCTAATACAGGCAAAACAAAGTAAGGCACTAATTGGCATTGACGGCGTACAGGAAATTGCTGCGGCAAAACACTATTTTGAGGCAAAATACGATTTGGAGTTTAAGCTGATTTTATTGTCAAATAATGATTTCACATCAGCAGCCGAATCGTTAGCTAAACCCAACAAAATTAATTTAGTAAATAGATTGCTGCTTGAAAGAATGACAATTGATAATGAGGTAACAATACAAGATGTTCATAAGTACGAAGCGATGCGAATGAAAATGGTTTAATCCCACTGGACCAAGCATCGCGCTTGGTCCCTCTATGCTGAAGCGTCGCGCTTCCATATAATACCAGCCACCACGGCGCATTGTTGCACCCGCTAACGGGGTGCGTGTAGGTGTGGGGGATTTCGTAGGCTACAAACATGGCACCACCTACGGGGTGCTAACATGTAACTTGCACACTACGCCCCGGCGCGTGTCACTTTTATTCAAAATCATCCCGGAAATCCCATAATTCTGATCGATTGTCATCCTGAGCGAAGTCGAAGGACTGGTTCAGACAAAATATCTGCCACACACAGCCATCCACCTATCACACTACCACAGCAGTCTGTCATAAAAACTCGTTTTTGCACCATCAAAAACCCATATGAACTTTGTGTCCAAAAACAAAGTTTATGCCCACAGTAACTAACAAAATATAAAAGCAACCCTCGCAACCAACACTCTCGACTATATACCATCTACTAACGACTATCTACCATCAACCATGAACACCGAGCAACAACTCCAGGCCAAAAACCTCTACTTCCAAACAGAGCTCTCAAAAACACAAATTGCAGAGATCGTCAACGTTCCTCGTCGCACACTCCACTACTGGATCAAGGAAAAAAACTGGGACCGGCTGAAAAACAGCGCAGCCCACATGCCATCCTTGCTTGCCGAGAACTGCTACCACATCATCGCCCGGTTTTCAGAGCAGTTACTGTCCGAAGACCGCATTATGCGCCCCATAACCCACCAGGAGGCCGATACGCTGCATAAGCTGGCCCTTACCGTCAACAAACTCAAAAACCGTAACACTATCAATGAAAGCATGGAAATGTTTGGCTACTTCATCGAAAGTGTCAACCGTAAATCACCGGAATTGGCAAAAGAGCTTGTACCGTTCATGGACGATTATATGTCATCGCGCGCAGCCATCGATGCCAGCCAGTTTCGCCCAGACCATTTCAATGACATGGGCCTGATACCCGTGCAGAAAGAAGATACGGAAGAAAAGAAACTCGATTTTCAGGACGTTATGGAGTGGACAGAAGCAGGCAAGCCCATGGTGGACATTGAGCAGTTTCGCTGCATGGATGGGCCGCCAATTGCAGCGCCACAGGTCACAGAAGCAGTCAAGCAACCCGAAGCGGATACCGCCATCACACCACCAAATTCAGAAAACACCACCGAAGACACATTTGCCAGTGCGGAGCGCCTGGCCGAGTTGCACCAGGCAATGGAAGGATTAAAACGCTATAAAGATCTGTTTTCAGATACCCAGGTCTCACCCGCACAGCCACCCGAAAGCATCATGTCAGAAACTTTGTTAGCAGTTGCCTGAGCAGCATTGCACATAAAACCGGCGGACAAATCATAGTTGGGTAAAAAGTGAGCAACAAGTGAGCAATAATAAGAACACAATTGATTGACTTTCAACAATTTGATGAAAAATGAAAAATTATTGCACACCCTTCCTTTCTGTCTTTTATGGTAAAATACGACTTCGTGTTATCTGCCTCACGGGAACATCCATAGTCAGAGAATAAAACCAGCAACTGGAAGAAGCGGGAATTCCCTCGCTACCCTGTCACCCAATTACCCCTACCGACCCAAAACCTACCCTTCAAAATACTGCTTCAACTCCCCGTCAAAATACTTCAGGGCGTTCTTTATGGGCAGTGGCAGGCCACCGCCGAGGGCACAGAGGGAGCCTATCTCCATGGTGGTGATGAGGTCGGTAAATAATTCGCGGTCCATTTTGTAATCTGAGGTAAGGCTCTTATTCACCATCTCGTAGCCACGTGTAGAGCCCAGGCGGCATGGGAAACATTTACCACAACTCTCATGTGCTGTAAACTGGAACAGGTGCTCTATATACTTTATCACCGGGTAGCCCTCCGGCAGGCACACCACCGAAGCATGGCCTAAAAGGAAGCCATTTTGGGCAAAAGATTCAAAGTCAACTGAAAGCGTGTCTATTTTATCCACTGGCACCAAGCCGCCTAATGGGCCGCCAATATGCATTGCTTTTATGGCACTCTTAAAACCACCACCCAGGTCATTGACCACTACCGAGAGCGGTGTACCCATATCCACCTCATAAATGCCCGGATTGTTGAAGAAACCATCTAAAGATACCAGTTTTGTCCCGGTTGACTTGCCCCTGCCTATGGCCGCAAAAGCTGCGCCGCCATGCTGCACCACCCAGGGTATGCAGGCTAATGTCTCCACATTGTTTACTACTGTGGGCTTATTGAACAACCCATGCTGAGTGGGGTAAGGTGGCCTCACCCGCACCTCTGGCCGCTGCCCCTCAATAGATGATAGCAAGGCTGTTTCCTCGCCACATATATAAGCACCCTGCGCCTTTATCACCTTGAAATCGTAAGAGAACCCAGAACCCAGAATATTTTCCCCTATGAAGCCCTTCTCCTTAATATCCCTGATTGCCTGTTCCGTGATGGCAATAGCCTCGGGGTATTCGCCCCTAATGTACACCACACCGGTATTTGCGCCTGCCACATAGCCGGCTATTATCATACCCAGCAGCACGGCGTGCGGCCTGTGCTCCAGCAAGTAACGGTCGCTATAGGCACCAGGATCGCCTTCATCGGCATTGCACACGATGAATTTTATTTCGCCAGGCGTATTCTTGCAAGATTCCAATTTAAACCCAATAGGAAAACCTGCGCCGCCACGCCCCCGAAGCCCTGAGATTTTGAGCTGGTTAAGTATATCATCTGGTGATAGCGCCAAAGCTGTATTGAGTGTTTTATAGAACTCATCAATACCCGGAAAATCGCAGGTGAGCACCGGGGTACCGTAAGCGGCCACATTGTACTTGTCCATTTCCTGTGGTTTGCCGTCCTTTATTGCCTCAATATTATCAATATCATTGCCCGAATAGTTCCGGCCGTTATAATGAAAAGAGCTATTCTCATGGCACCTGCCCAGGCAGCACATCTCCCCTATCTCTTCCGCTTTGAACTCCGTATGTAATTTGTCTAACAACCGGTCCTGGGTGCCTGCGGTCATACAAGAGCTACCATTGCATACATACACCTTTTTACCCTTGTTTTCCGGCCTCAGAAAGTCATAGAATGTGGCAGCGCCATATACATTTGCTTTCCCGAACAGGAACTTCTGGGCAAGCGCTTCTGCACTTTCTTTAGATACTGCACCCGTGGCCGTAGCTGCCACCCCCAGTTCCTCAAAAAGATTTTCTATCAGCCCCTTGCGGCCCGACAATTCACCAAGATTCTTTGACATAATAAATATTATTAGCCGGACGGCGTTACCAGTTCAAATTTAGCTAATATTCTTTAAAATATAGCATTGGTGGTCTGCCGTCATTAATATACAAAAAAGTGGCCCCGAAACGGAGCCACTCTTCGTAATCTAATTTTCAATAAAGCAACAAATGCAAAACCTATTGCTCAATCACTAAATGGAATACTTTGTTCTCAGAGGCAGAACGGAGGTTCAATATATACATGCCGTTGGCAACGTTGTTATTGAGTTGTATCCTTTCGTTAATGTCGCCGTTATGAGCCTGTACTTTGCTGGTATAGATTACCTGGCCAAGTATGTCTGTGATTTCCAGCGACACTTCTTCATTAGTAGCTGTACCTAAGGTACCCTTCACGGTAAACACGCCTTTGTTAGGGTTCGGTATCAACTGGATATCTGAACCCGAGGACGTAACCTGTGAAACGCCAACATTGTTCCTTACATGCATGGTCAAAGAATTAGTACCCTCAAGGCCGGCACAACCGCCGCTGCTCAATACCTGGCAAGCTACAACATCTGTGTTGGAAAGTGTGCTGCTGCTGAATGTAGAGAACGTAGCGCCGTTAACTGCAACGCCATTCACAAGCCATTGATAACTTGGGGACGGGCCACCATTTGCCACGGTAGCTGTAAAGGTAACATCCTCATTAACAATGATATTCACTCCCGGACTGGCAGTAACGGTAACTACAGGGGCAATATTGTTGTCCACTTCCATGTTGACAATATTGCTGTTTGCAGAAGGTGCCGTACGGCAGGTATAGTTGCTCACCATGGTACACTTAACCTGGTCGTTGTTAGCAGGTATGTAGCTGTAGGTAGCTGTTGTACCCATGCTTATCCCATTTATGAACCATGTATATGCCGGACTTGAGCCGCCATAAGCTGGGACAGCCGTATAGATAACATTTGTACCCTGACAAACAATACTACCGGGGTTCGCGTAAATTGACACCGATGGGGTTTCATTACTATTCACCGTCATTGTCACTGAATTATTTGCAGAGGTTGGCGACGCGCATACCGCAGTGCTTGTCATAGTCACCATTACATTATCATTGTTTGCAGGTATGTAGCTATATGTATTACCCGCACCCATAACTGACCCGTTAACCGACCACTGGTATGCAGGAGAACCTCCATTTGTAGGCATTGCCGTAAATGTGATGGTATTACCTGCACAAACAGTATCGCCTACGCCGGTAGAAATAGACACAAACGGTGTAACCGGTGTATTTACGACAACAGTAGCGGTACCCGCCATATTCTGCGAGCAGCCCGTTGTGGCATCAGTTGCAATAACAGTATAAGTTCCTGCCCCGGTCTGTGCACCGAGGTCAACAGGACCACCGGCGCCAATAACCGCGATACCTACCGGTACACTACCGTAATATAACAAGTAGTTGATACCATTGGTGGAATGAGCCATGCCAATGTGAACACCTGTGCCACCAGCACAATAACTGCCACCACCTATTACAGGATAAACTGCCGGCAGAGCATTAACAACAACCGTTGCAGTACCTGACATGTGGTTAGTGCAACCAGTAACGCCGTCCGTAGCGATTACAGAATAAGTGCCTGACGCAGATTGCGCGCCAAAGTCAATACCGGAGCCTAAACCTGTCATAGCGGAACCTACAGCTGTGGAACCATTGTATAACCTATAAGATACGCCTGTGTTAGATGAACTAAGGGTTACATGAACCCCTGCACCGCCAGGACAATAGCTGCCGCCGCCAAGTACAGGATACGCCGTTGGCGCAGGATTTACACCTACTACCGCGCTGCTGGCCATATGATTGTTACAAGTTGTTAGCGGGTTCGTAGCAACGACGCTGTAGCTGCCGGCAACAGCCTGCGGACCAAAGTTCAGGGAAAAGCCTGTACCTGGCAACGCAGAACCAATAGGTGAGCCCCCTTTATACAATTGATAATTAATACCAACCGAAGAACCATTTAACCCAACTGCCACTGGTGCACCTGTTATGGGTACCGGCGCACCGGTTAGCTTCGGCGCACAATCTGCTTCCGGCGTTTATACAGTGTTTGCTAATAATGGCTGTTCAGGCAGTATGGCTGGCAGTGTAGCAGTCGGCACGTTCACACTTCCAAGCGTGTTCTCTGTTTCAGGCGGAGGTAATTATTGCCCTTCAGGTGCCGGAGTGCATATTGG
>JABDBX010000093.1 GCA_013288445.1 Bacteroidota bacterium | reverse complement strand
ACGCAAAAAAGTTGACTAAAATAATGAAGTCGATGGCATATCCGGGTGCATTCCCCCTTGCGCGCAGGCATTGTGCGTTGGTGAAGGGGGGAGTGCCAAAACATCCCCCTTTCCCCCTTCACCAACGCACAATGCCCGCGCGCAAGGGGGAATGCACCGGGATATGCCATCGACTTCATAATTCCAGTCAACTTTTTTGCGTTAAAGAATTGACATTGCTGCGCAGAGTGCTGCCCATTATTTTGTAGGTATTGTGTGTAGATGTCCTACACCGGAAAAAGGTGTGGGACATCTATTAGAGCAGGGCAAGCCCGCGTTCCAATAAACATTTGCGCGTACATACTGGAACTAAAGTTGGGGGCAATTAATATCGGTGCAACCCGTCATAGCCCTTAACTTTGTTACGCTGACAAATATTCAATTTGTTTTCCCATTTTTACAGTGTGAATTTTAAGAACACGGAAAAAGGGATAAGGATAGCGACGGTAGCATTTGCTATATTCCTGCTGTGCTTTGGCATGGCTATGGCGTTCTTTCCTATACGGCCGTTTTGGAATGATGAATGGCGGCTTATTTACAACCTTAAATTTAAAACAGAAAGCCAGCTATGGGGCCGGCTCGACCTTTTGCAGCAATGCCCGAGGGTGTATTTAACCCTGCTAAAAAAGATCACGTCCTTGTTCGATTACAGCTATACTTCCTTGCGCCTGCCCGCTTTGGTGGTCAGCGCGGCCAGCATCCCTTTTTGCTTCTACCTTAGAAAAAGGATATTCCCGGTTAGCACAGTGTATAGCTACCTGTTCGTACTCATTTTCATTTCGTCACAGACATTTACCGATTATTTGGTGCAGACGAAGCAATATGAAATGGAACTGCTGCTTTGCCTTCTGGCCTTGTGGCAGTTAATAACTTTACTGGAAATAAGTGAGGTTGGCCGGATGAACAAATACAAATACCTGTTGCTGTGCATCAGCTTCCTGGTGGCGCCGTTTTTCAGTTATACCTATCCTATTGCTGTCGCCCCCATTTTCCCGGTGATCGTGTTTAGTTCGGTCATATCTCTAAGGAACAGCAAAAGTGGAAGCGCGCGGCTCTTATTGTCGTTGCTTTTTCCTTTAGCTATTGCCGTTTTCAGCATTGTAGTTTTCTACTTTATTGATGTAAAGCAACTGATGGCGGACAACAGCATGTACCTGTCTTACCAAAGGATGCTGGGACATGGGCAAGGTGAAAATCATTTTATCGAGAATTTCTGGCAGTTATTTTCGCTGGTTGGGTCAGGGCTGATTTTCGAAATAATTTTTGGCGTATTGGGCATGGCCTCTTTTTTCTACGGCGTCTATAGGTTGGCCAAAACTAAAAAGCAGGACTATACAAGGGCGGATCATTTAAGGCTCTATGCGGTATTGTTATTGGTACTTACGCTAGGCCTGTTCCTTTCGGGCAAGCTGCTTGGCGGCGTGGCAAGGCTCACGGCATATACTGTGCCGTCCATCTCGCTCCTCATCATTGCTTTTCTCTCTGACATAAAGGCTACCTACAAATACCCTAAACCCGCCAACATTATATCGGGAATACTGTTCGCAGGTTTGTTTGGCAATATTATCTCCGTGATCGTTGGCACGTTTACCTATCCTGCCTACCGGCATAAGATAGAAACGTACTGGCATACATCGCAGGCGCTGAAAGAGGCGAGGCTGGCCAAAATACCTATTTTAATAACTGATGGTGTGCGGGGCGAGCATACAGATGAGCCTGCGGCCATGCCCGGTAAGATAAGCACCCACACAATAACCGCTGAGCAGATACGGGGCGTGGACGTGCTTTGCGCCGAGGTGGTGGTGAAGGTGAACCCGGAATATAGGGTGTGGGATACTGTGGCCATTTATACCATACCGGATGTAAAATGGACTGCTGCGTATATGCAGCAGTTGCCTGCCGGGCTTAATTCAGCAATTGTGGGTGATGGTGTTGATTTTGTAAGGATGGGGCGGTGAGGTGATGCGGAAAAGTTTCACGCAGAGGCCGCAAAGGTTGACGCAAAGAAGCGCAAAGCTCGTTTTTTAACTGCGCAAGAAGGGCTTTAGGTTCGCTATTGGGCAGCACATCAAACTTCAACATGTCATGGTTCGGCGGGGCTGCTAATGACACCCATTCTATTCTGCTTCTGCTACAATAGATTTGGTTCGCTATTGAGCTGTGCGGTAAACTTTGGGAGATTTCTCCGTTGCGCGCCGATGAAAAAATCGGCGCTTCACTGCGAAATGACGGCTTCGATTTTGCTTGTCCGTGTCCTCTGGAAATCAGCTATATCAAAAGAATCAGCTTCATCAATGGTTCCGACAAATGAAAAGCGGCTGCCCGATGCGCAGTTGTTCGCTGTCCGGCTAAGCGCCAACCACCAGGAGATTCATGTTACGTAGCCGCGAGCCAACCACCCCCGATTTATTCGGCAGTCGCCTCATAAATCGTCCCCTCCTTGAAAACAGGAGGGGAGTGTGTTACGCAGCCAAATAAGAGAAATTCGTGTCATTTTCAAAGAGCTTGTGCGCAGCAAATTGTTAACTCACCTTGCCAGCAAATCTATTTTGCTTCTGCTACAATAGATTTGGTTCGCTATCGAGCTGTGCGGTAAACTTTGGGAGATTTCTCCGTTGCGCGCCGATGAAAAAATCGGCGCTCCACTGCGAAATGACGGCTTCGATTTTGCTTGTCCGTGTCCCTGGAAATCAGCTATATCAAAAGAATCAGCTTCATCAATGGTTCCGACAAATGAAAAGCGGCTGCCCGTTTTATGGGGGCAGCCGCTTTTTACTTTTTATTTCCTCTCAAAATGTAATAGCCATTTCGTGAGGTTGCTTCGTTCCTCGCAATGACGCGAGTTGTGTTATTTTAATACCTCACTATTAATTAGTTGCTTTTACAACCTTTCCTGTTTTCAGCATCTGGCCGCTGGCATCGTAGATCATTATCATGTACATGCCATCGGCAAGGTTGCTGATGTCTATGTCTGTTGCTGCTGGCTGGTCTATGAGGGTGCGACCATCAACACTGCTGATGACTGCACGCACCGTAACCGGCGCTTGTATATGCACTACATTCTGCGCCGGGTTAGGGAATATCTTCACATCGGCACCGGTAATGTTTACCGGCACACTGGCAGTGCTGTGCAGCACGTATGCAAGCGATATAGACTGGCAACCGAATGTATCTGTAACCTTCACAGTATAGCTGCCACTGGATAGCGCAGCGATCACAGAGTCGGTAGGGCCGGAAGATATAGGCGTAGAAAGCCCGTTCAGATACCAGAAATAGCTGGTATAGAACCCTTGCACATAGAGATGTTGACTGTTATAAGTTATAACAGGGTCGGGCAGCATATGCTCGGTTACCGTAGTGGTTGACGAGCTGCCAAGGCTGGTACATCCGCCAGCGGTTACAGAGAAGGAATATACCCCGGGAGCTGTGGCCACATAGTGGTTGGTTACCGCACCTGGTATCACTATACCATCGAGCGCCCAAACATAAGTGGGCGTACCGATACCGCCAACTACAGTAGCCGTGAGCAAGGCGCTGCTGCCCCAGCAGAAGGAAGTAGCGGTAAACGGCGCCAATATGGGCGCCACAACAGCAGCAAGGGCGCTGATAGTTGAAGTATCGGCGCAACTGGCAGCGGTAGTTACCCGCAGCGTGTAATTGCCCGTAGTATCGGCAGAATAGAAGGCTGTGGTAGCGCCTGCTATAGGTACTGAATTATCGAACCACTGATAGCTGTTGCCGGGAGCAGATGGGCTGGCGGTGAGCAGCATTGGCGTTCCGTAACAGAATATAGTAGAGCTGCCGCTCAGGGCAATAGACGAGCCGGGCAGCGGGTTGCTGACCACCGAAATGCCAACAGGCGAGGTGGTAGAGCAACTGCCGAGGATACTATCCTTAACATAGTATGTGCCGGAAACGGTGGCCGTAAAGCTGGCATCGGTAGCGCCTGCTATAGCCGTACCTAAGGGGCTATACCATTGGTATATATAACCGGGGTTCGCATCCAGTTCTACATTGCCGCCTGCGCAGAAGCTAACAGCGCCCGCAGCGGTAATAGTAGCGTCGGGAGAGGCAACAAGGCTTACTAACGCAGTTTCTGTAGCCGTGCAGCCTATGCTGTTGGTAAGTAGCACTCCATAAGTACCGGAGACCGTAGGCGTATAAACGGTGGTTACTGCACCAGGTACGGCTACACCGCCATCTGTCCACTGGTAACTGACCCCAACACCAGACGGGGAGGGGTTGACAGAGAGCGTGATACCTACGCTGGCACAGGCGGAAAAACCGCCACCGGACGCAGAAGAAGTAAGCGTTCCGCTGATAGAAGAGACTGCCACCGTGGTAGGTATCGACGTAATACCGCAGGTGCCATTAGAGATAGTAAGGTCATAACTTGCTCCTGGAGCTGTAGGCGTGGCTAAATAAGTGGCCGTGGTAGCGCCCCCAATTGCGCCCCCGCCCGGCCCAAGCTTGTTCCACTGGTAGGCATAGCCCGGCCCGGTACCCGCTGTAAGCTCCACAAAGCCACCCGCACAAATGGTGAGGCTACCCAATGGCGTGATGAGCGAAGACGGCGTATCGTTGACCGTAATGGTAGTATCGAACGGACAGCCTGCGCCATTGCTGAAGGTAATAGTATCTATACCTGGTGTGATACCCGTGACCGATGCACTGGTGCTGACGCCTCCGCCAGGTGTAGTGGTGGTGACGCCACTAGTGGACGTCCAGGTGCCTACCACGCTTTCGTTGAGGGTGATAGCAGACCCCTGGCACACATTGAACCGAGTGCCGGTGATGGGGCTTGGATAGCCCGAGACGTTGACGGTGACGTAGGCAGGACAGCCGTCAACCGTGAGTGTATATTTTAATACAGCCGTGCCTATGGCCGTAGCATTGACGGTAACGGTTGTAGCCGTAGGTGGCGGCCCAAATGGGAAGGATACATAAGGATTGCTGAACCCGCCTACAAAGCCCCAGGTACCTGCCGCCGAGCCGACAGCGCTGAGCGTACCCGATGTGCCATTACACAAGGTTAGGGGATCTGGCGTTATAGCATTCGGCACCTGGTTAACTACAACGTTGACCGTTGTCTGGCAACTGGTAGCGCTTAGGATATAGAATATTTTTTCCGGAGTACCATAGCTAGTGCCAACCACTAATGCAGGAGAAACAGTAGGGTTAGAAATTAAGTGACTTGTTCCTCCGGGATATATTGAAGTACCAGTACCATCGAACCAATAACCACCTGGCGTGGCATCGTTCAGGGTAACTGTGTCGCCCTGGCAAACTGTAAACGTACCGGTAATTGGTGCCGGTACCGGGTTTACGGTAAAATCCTCGGTATAGCTACAGCCAAGGCCATCGGTATAAGAAATGGTGGTAACCCCTGCCGTCTTCACAGTAAGCGTAGCGGAAGTAGATGGAGATGGGGGAATAGCAACCACCTGCGCCACATCTGTGTCTGAACTTTTCCAGGTAAGGTCAGGCTGGGATGGATCAGCATCTAATGTATAAGGATTGTCGCCTACACAACCAGAAAAACTAAAGTAGTGATCAGTGAACGCATCGACAGCAGGGTTTACGGCTATTGTATAAGGAGACGTTGTGAGGCATCCGTGATCAGAAATGTAATCTATCTCAACGAGGCCGCCGACCAGGGTAGGTAACCCGGTAACAATACCCGTGTCGGAAGGAGACCCAGACACTACACTGGCCAAAGTATTGCCAACAGCAACTACCCAGCTACCACCGGGGGAGGCATCATACAATTTAGTTATCTGGTTGGGGCAAATAGTGGTACCATACCCCGACACAAGTGTTATTGGCGGTGGCGTAGGGAAAATGGTCATGGTGAAGGTAGTAGTGCAGCCAGTAGGCAATGTGTAAAGCACAGTGAACACATCGCCTGCCGAAGCTGGACCGGAAGACACGCTCCCCTCCCCTGACGTTTCGGTAGTAATGGTTTCCGTACTTGGCGCAACTATAGACCATGTACCGCCCGGATCTGTAATATCCTCGAGGAGTGGCGTGCCATTATCGCCGTCACAAGCGCTTGGCGAACCCAATGGATCAATACTTACAGGTCCCGGCAGCGGATTTACTGTAAGCGATAGTGTTGCAGCACAGGCGCCTGTAGGCAACGTATAGGCGATGGTAGTAACCCCAGGGCCAGCAGTGGTAAACGCACCGGTGGGGTCAATGGTGCCTACGCTGGGTACAGAACTTGTCCATGTGCCGCCCGTGAGGTCTGCAGTGAAAGCATCAGTATTATCGCCCATGCAGATGGACGCCCTGCCACTGGTAATGACGGGAGTGGGGTTTACCTGTATAGTGGTGTCCTGGTAGCATTGAGTACTAAGGGACGTAAAGGTGATGGTTACCGTGCCGGCATGTTTGCCGGTGACTACGCCCGAAGTGCTGACCGTGGCAGTTGCCGTAGCCGAACTGGTCCAGGTGTAGGTGGTAGAGGCTGAAGTGGCGTCAGACAAAGTAAGCGTTGACCCTACACAGACGGAATCGCCGCTGCCTATGGGAATGGTTACCGGGGCAGGCGAAGGGTTAACGGTGACAACCTTTGTTTTTACACAACCGAACAGGTCAACGTAAGTAACGGTAATAGCCGCGCTGCCCGAGGTGAGTAATGGCGTGACGATACCCGAAGCCGAACCTATAGAACCTATAGCCCCAACGGGGGCGCTGCTCCATGTGCCGCCCGGAGGTATAGCAGTTTCCTGGGCGGTATGGCCTATACAAGCCACGTTAGGCCCGGAAAGCGCAGGTAAGGGGTTTACGGTAATGGTAGCATAAGACAAGCAATGGCCGCCATAAGAAAAAAGTACCGATATGGTTCCTGCCGGCGCGGTTGCATTTACAGATACTGTAATAGGGGTTGGGGAACCAGGGGTAGGAGTAACAACAATGGAGCCGCTTGATGGAGTAAAACCCCAACCTGCGCCGGTATAAAGAATCCCTGTAGTATCTGACAAAGTAATAGCGCCCCCTGCGCAAACGGCAAATGCCCCGGCAGTAGTGATGGGCCCTGGTACGGGATAAATATTAAAGCCGGGAGATGTGATCTGGCAACCGGTACCTGTAGCAGTGAATACAACAGAATCGAGGCCGGGGGCAACGCCTGTAAGAACCCCGGTATTGGAATCAATTGTAGCAACTGCGGTATCAATGCTCATCCATTTCCCGGGGAGCCCGTCTGTGAGACTTGAATTCTGGCCAACACATGGAAACGAAGGTGGGATGCCGCCAACAGCCGGAGGCAGGGGATTTACTGTAACAATTGAATAAACCGAACAGCCGGGGCCCATAGTATAGATAGCCGTATCTATGCCGGCATTGGCCGCATTGGTGTGATAAATATTGGTAAGGGCGGTAACAATACCTGATGCCGCCCCTATAGAATCATCGTGATTGGAAGAGCTCCATACACCGCTGGGCTGGGAAGCTGTTACCGTGCCGGTATCGCCTACGCAGAGCGCTATTCCGGGGCCTGCTGTACCAGGGATACAAGCTACGGTAATGGTTACGCTGCCGCAGCCGCAGTTGACGCCACGATTGTTACCGGTTACGGTAGTAGGGCCTGCAAGTGCATAGTTTGCGCCGCCGCCGCCGCCACCATACTGGCCGCCGCCGCCGCCGCCATAGCCGCCGCCGCCGCCGCCGCCGGGAGCGCCTACACCTGCATCGCCGCCAGAGGTAGCCGTTCCGGCTGAACCGGACAAACCAACGCCCAATGGGTAATTTCCGCCATCGCCGCCGGAGCCTATTCCGCCTGGACCAGTGCCGCCGCCGCCGCCGCCGCCGCCAGCGGTACAAAGGGACGACCCGGTCTGCCCTGTATTGGCGCCACCGGCACCGCCGGCTTCATCGCCGCATGCATTGCCTGCACCGCCACCGCCGCCGGCTTCAATTATCAGTATGCCACCAGCATCGAGTACCGTGGAGGCTCCGCCGCCGCCGCCGCCGGAATAATAGCCGCCAAAAAAGCCCGTAGCCCCAGCGCCGCCGCCATTGATACCGCCTGCGCCACCGCCGGTGGCCGTGGCAACACCATCGGCGCCACAGCCGCCCACATATACCTGCAGCACCTGGCCGGCGGTTACCACCAGCCGGGCGGTTACCCTGCCACCGCAGCCACCGGCGTTAAGGTTGGTAACATCAGAATTTATGCCGCCTTTTGCGCCGTTGACCGTAAGGGACAGCAGCGTGACGTTGGGTGGCACGGTATAGAAATAGGGACTTGTGCTGGGCACATTGAAGGTGGTAGTTTGGGCGAAAGCACCCACATTAGCTACCAGGACAAGGGCAAATAGAATCCGCAGGGAATTGTACACTTTTCTCATTTTCCAGAATTTTTAAAAAATACTATTGTTAGTCCGCAACACAGCCGGGCTACGTTCATTTTCCGCGATAATACACAATGGTTTAAAGCGAAAAATTACAACAATAACCCCTCATTACAAAGGATTATTTCCCGGCGTACCGAAACATAGTTCTAAAGGTAATAATAATTTTATAAAAATTGACACGTGTAGGTAAAAATAAAATCTGAAAGGGGTGTTTTTGAACCGGGAGTTAATGTCTGAACCGTTGATTAAGCTGATTTTTTTGATTGGCGTGATTTGTATAACAAGTTTTCACATTTTTGATGCGCAGGAGATAAATCTGTGAGTTTTATTTTGATAGAAAAATCGGAGAACTGTCATGGTGAGCCCATAGTGAGCGACAGCCGAACTGCGAACCATGAAATGTTGAACTTTGATATGCAGCCAAATAGAGAGGTAAAAGCCTGCTTACGACACAATGATCCGTTACCGAATGAGAATGATGCCTTGAATAGTATCCTGATTTTCACATTGCCCAAAAAAGAGATGTCATGGTGAGCCCCGCCGAACCATGACAGGATATCTATTCGGCTATCACTGACTTTCGGCTCACCATAATATCGCTCACACATGGAACATATCAACCCGAGAAACCGCTCCCTCTCCAAAAAAGCAATTGCGCAACCCTGTATTTGAAGGATTGCGCAATTGCTGTATGAGGAAATATGTTTATGGTACTATTGTCATTATTGCACGCCTGTTCTCCTGCTTGCCATCTTTGGTGCTGTTGGTGGCGGCGGGAATGCTGCTGCCGTGGCCCTTTGTCTTCATTCTTTTGGGGCTGATGCCTCTTTTGGTGAGTTCGGCCTTTACGGCATTGGCACGCTCAATGGATAGTACCCTGTTGGCTGGCTCGGGGCCGCTTGCATCGGCATGACCATCGATCATAAGAGAGAGGTTCTCGTTTTCGTTAAGCTCTTCTGCAGCCTGCTCTATCAAGGGCATTGATGAACTGTGAACCCTGGTTTTATTTACATCGAACAGTATAGGCGCTGAAATATCCACTTCTTTTTTAACTACTACCGGTGGCGCTGGTGGCGGTGGTGGTGGTAACGGGGCAGCAAGTGTGAAGTCGGCGCCGTTTGCGGAGCAGTTATTCAGCTTGGCTACTATGCCGGTATATTTTCCTTCGCACAGGCCGTTCATTGTGATCGAATTATCGGCATTCACCACGCCCTGGAAGGCTGGTTGCGCGGAGCCATTGAGATTATAACTTATTGCCGCCGACTGACCGGCATACAAGCCACTGAACTTAACCGAACCGGTACATCCAGGCACTTCTGGGTTAGTAATGCTTTGGGAAGAGATCGTCAAAACAGGGTCAGTGAGTGTCACTGGTTTCCCAGCGGCGTTGCGCTTGCCCATGGATGCAGTAATGCCCGTGTAGTTGCCCGCACAAAGATTAGCGATCTTCACTTGTCCGTCGGCATCGGTCATCGCCGAATACCTGATGGGCTGTGTGCTGTTCAAATTATAGTTGACAGCTACGGCTTCGTTTGCCGGTAAACCATGAAGCGTAAAGCCGCCATTGCACAGGCCGCACTGCGTGGGCGAGGTCTGGTCTATAGACGATATGACAAGCGGTGTATGTTGCTTTCTGCCGAAGAAGAAGCGCACGCCGAAATTCACACCGTAAGCCTGGTTGGTGCTTGCTGTTACATTGTTCAACACAGAGCTGTAAGCGCCCATGCCCTCGGTAAGTGTGTAGTTGCGCTGTGCATTATTTTTGAAAGGCTGTACCATGTAGTAGGCACCCAGGTTGAGCGCCACAAAATCGGACAGATAGTAGTTGATGGAGGGTTGTAGCAGCAGACCTATGGAGCCCGATGTATAGGAAGTAGAGCCTGTGTGGTTATTAGGCATGATGCCCTGACCTACATTAAAACCGAGGGCCCGCTTTGCATTGACATAATCCTGGTAATTGCCCGTGGGGTTGTTTTTCAGGAATTCAGCCTTGGTAATAAACCAATCGCTGGGGGACGCAACGGGCGAATTATCATAGACCGATGTTGTGCCGCCATCACCAGTACCCAACTTGTAGATCGCTTCATAATCGAACGATGAAGATTTGGTATCGTAAGCATTGTTCATTTGCAGGTTGAATAGCAGACCCGCATCAGCAGTGAAGCCCCAATGTTTTGAAAAGCGGGTCTTGTACTTCAGCACCAGGGGTATGTTCAGGTTTGTGGAATTGACCGATTCCTTAATGTTATTGCCCGTAACCACCTGGCGGTAAATGTTGCCATTGCCATCAGTTGCCTGGTACTCGGCGTGGAAGTTGTCGAGGGTGGCATTTCCCTGTTCTTTCAAGTACATGAAGCCGGTACCCAGGCCAAAGTGCCGCTTCTTGCCAAAGAAGAAACCAAGTTGCGCATCGCCGCCATAGGAGGCGCCGTTCACATACTTCAGTTGCCCCGTATTCATGTTGAGCGCATTGGGATAATTGGCTGCTGAATTGGCCGTAGTAAAATTCTGCGTGGCGAAGCCGCCAAGCGCGTTTACATCGATCACCCACCTCGAAAAAAGGCTGTCGGCATGTTTATGGGAGGCCGGTGTTTGCGCTATGGCAGGCAATGAAGTGCAGGCAATAGCCAGCGAGCATAAAAGTGTTTTCATCGTGTATGTTTGTGGTGCTGAAATTTTTAGTTTTTGGTAAATCTTGCTGTGGCAATCTTTGTGCCGCTGCTGTAAATGGTAACGAGATAAGAACCTGCTGGCAAGGTGGCAACATCAATAGTAGCCTTATTGCCGGTAAGCGTAGTGGTATTCATTTTCTGCCCCAGCATATTCTGTATTTCGGCCTGCATCACGCCGTTGGGTGCGGCAGTAACTGCTACATTTATCTGGCTTTGGGCGGGGTTCGGATAGATGGAGATGGCGACGTCGCTGCTGTTCACATTCTGCAGTGCGGTTGGTGCGCTTAAATAGGTTTTCTGCAGGCAACTGCCGAGGGTGGTCATTACCCAATAGTCCTTTCCGGCGCCGGGGTTCGTGTTTATGTAGTCCTGGTTTATCTGCCCGGTAAGTATGGTGGAATCTAATGTTACTGCATCATCATAACCCCACTGGTAAGAATCTTCATTGGCGGGGGTACAAACAAAATGATCGTTGAAGTAATAAGCTATCGGGGTTTGTGCAATTGCTGCGCTAACATTAACTGCAACCGTGCTTTGACTAACGCAGCCTGTAGCAGAATAGGTAGCGCTAAGTGTCACATTCGCCAGGCCTGTTTCGGTAAAGGAAACCAATGCATACTGGTGGTCTGCTCCCTGTGCCCAAACTGTGGCGTTAAGCGCTGTCCAGCTATAGGTGGTAAAGGCAGGTGGCAGCGTTGCTGCACCATAGTTTTGATACATAGTACCCGTGCATACAGTGGACGGTGCCTGTGTGGCAATTACCGGAACCGGCGGCAGCATGTTTACCACTATTATTTTTGTTGCAACGTCTGTGCCGCACATATT
>JABDBX010000092.1 GCA_013288445.1 Bacteroidota bacterium | reverse complement strand
CGTCTCTGTGAAACCACTCTGCCAGGCGATCACTACCCGACCATTGAGCATTTCCGTAACTAGCGCCAATCCAGGGCTCATAATAGTGGTATGGACCACATTGCGGCGCATTGTCCAGCAGGTATGTATAAGACATACTTGAAGCGTCATGGCATTCAGGGCAAAAACCGATGCCTGGTTTCGAGAAGTTAATCCGGTATATTAGTGGTAAATGAGGAGGACAGGTTATGGAAATGCTCCCGGGACACGAAGTTGAATATGATGCAAATTTCAATGCTTATATCCAGGACTATCCTTGCGACCCATCTACTGCAGACGCTTATTATTTTTCTTTGCTCAATGGTGTACCATTTGAATATGCGCCGACACATCTTCCATTTGTTGCAATGCCATTTACAAGGGACGACTCTGTTAAAAGCCATATCGAAGATTCATTGGCTGACATACCTATTCCAAAAGACATAATTGCCCAAATGAAAGACTCTGCCATTAAATGCCTGCAATACTCAAATCCCAAATTATTAGAAAATTTAATTAAACAAGGCATATTCAATGAAGAAGGAAACCTGGTTGACAGCTCGGTAATCAAGAACAATCATTTATTTTCAGATACTACAATAAACTATAACGATTGGGTGGAAATATACCCTAACCCTACAAGATCAAAGTCAAATATTGGATACCAGATATTTACACCAAATTCTATCAGTATTCATCTTAAAAATGCTCTGGGAGAAGATTTTAGTAGTTTAATTGAGCCGTTTATCAAGGATCAAATGCCTGGAAAGTATAAAGTTATTATTCATTCTGAAAATCTTACCCCTGGAATTTATTTCGTGGAAATTTCTATTGGCAGCCAAATTATTGATAGGAAACTAACAGTTTTATAATTTTATTTAAAAAAATAGTTATGAAAAAAATAGCTTGCGTAATTTGTTTATTGATTGTTTCAAATACTTTATTTGGCCAACATTCGATTAATTGCGGATTATCTGTATGGTCACAAAAAAATGTAAAGCTTAATAGTCTTATAGGAAATGTTTTTAGGCGGCACCAAAGAAGCAGCGCAAAGGCGGATGCCAGTAGGACTACCTCCGTTAAAGAACGGCTGCTGGCACAGAGTGAGTACACACATGCGGTGATCCCATTAGGTACAGTGATTTTAGATACTTCCATAGTTATTGACTCGGCAAAATACGGATACAGCGGAAGCAGGTCGTCATATTTTGATTATAATTTTATGAATTATTATAATGGCTACGTACTTGACGGGTCAATTATTTTTGGGTTTGGTAGCAGCCTTGGGTACCTGGATCATAACGATAACCCAAGTATGCTGAGTGATACAAGTGAAATTTATAATATTTATCCATTTACCGATAGTTTATCTTTATTAGATACAAGGTATGCTATCTATGATACTGGTAATAATATTGTCAATTACGCAGACGTTTATCCTGATTCTGGTGTTTATTCGAATAATAGATATGTCAACACTTTCGATGCCTATCAGAATATTTCAACTTCTATGGCTTTAAGCGAAACACTATTATTTAGCTGGGATACCTCAGAGTTTAGATCTTTTTTTTATGATATGGCCCATCATTTGATATTGGATAGTACGAATAGCTACAATGCAGGTAGCTGGTCGCCATTAGAAAAATGGACCTATACTTATGATGATTCCGGCAACCTATCACAGGCGAATTATTATTATTTTGATATTATTTCTTCGTCCTGGTTAACGTCAATTAAATACGTTTTAAATTATTATTCTGACAATAATTTAAGGACAGTTGGCGAGTATGCCGATTCAAGCTATGGTTGGGTGTCTATGGTCTTTGATTCATTCAACTATACAACAGGCGTTCCCTACGCAACCTATATTTCTGAGAACTCATACATAGACAGCGGGATATTAGATACCAGAATAATAATAACTAAACATGTGTCAATTGCTGGGTTGCCAGATACAGTATTTTCAACCCAATATGATGCATCGGGTGACTACATTAGCAGAAATTTCACAACGTATGCTTACGATTCCTATGACGAGCCAACAATATCGCTGGATTATCAATTTATTTTTGATTCAACAATGGTGACTGGCTTTTATGATTCTACTTATGATCTTGTTAACTACTATTATTATGAATTATATACAGAAAGTCCATTGCACCCCAACTCTGTAGCGAACACAACCTCAATCCCACAAAGCATAAAAGTATATCCCAACCCAGCCACAAATGAGCTAAACATAACCCGGCAAGGTATAACCAATGGCGCATATACCTTTATAAAAATACTGAACGCTGCTGGCCAAACTGTGCGCACAGAAAGCCTGCCGTGGTATAGTGAAACAGAAAGTATAAGCACGGCAAGTCTCGTTCCCGGAATATACTGGCTGGTAATACAAGACAAGAACGGCAATAACCTGCTGCGGCAAAGCATAGTAAAGCAGTAGCTTTGTTTGTACATTTCTTGAATCACACTTATGTTGCTGAATAGTGTGAGATTACTTTCCCGAAATAATCGGGAGAGGCAGTGCCTCGCAATGACGCGAGTAGGCTGGCTCAATAGAACCCCGAACGCACAAGTGAGTGACACAACGGACGGTGATAGTAGCAATGTGCCTGGCCAACAAAGATTTCCGAAAATCTGAGCGAAATACGATTATCCCAATATGACCATAATGTGATGAAGATGGTATCTTTGCTGCAAATCGGGTGATGGGTTATCCATCGATGGGCGATGCCCATCGCTAATAGATGCCGCCCATACAGGGCTGATCGGTGTTATCTATACGGGGGAACTGTGGGATTTGGAATTTGGAATTTCAATTATTTGGGATTTCAACTTTGGAATTTAAAAACTGGAATTTAACGAATGTATTCACTCATAAGAAAAATACTGTTCACCATAGATGCCGAGAAGGTGCACCATATGGTGATGAAGCGACTGGCATCGGCATACAAGGTTGGGGCTATCCGTAGTTTGCTCAAGGCAAGTTATGTGGTGAAAAAGCCTTCACTGGAACGCACTATCTGGGGTATCACCTTCCCAAACCCCGTGGGGCTGGCCGCTGGGTTCGATAAGGACGCTAAATATACCGATTGCCTGGCTTGCCTCGGTTTTGGGTTTATAGAGATAGGCACCGTCACCCCCAGGGCGCAACCTGGCAACCCCACCCCACGCCTCTTTCGCCTGCCTGCCGACAAGGCGCTCATAAACCGCATGGGGTTTAACAATCATGGGGCTGCAAATGCCGCCGAGAACCTGCGCAACCGAAACGAACGCATAATTATTGGTGGCAACATGGGCAAGAACAAAGACACGCCCAATGAAAACGCTGTGGATGACTATGAAAAGAGCTTCATGGAATTGCACAAGGTGGTGGACTACTTTGTGGTGAATGTGAGCAGCCCCAACACACCGGGTCTGCGCCAGCTACAGGATAAAGCCCCCCTCACCGAACTGCTGAACCGCCTTCAGGCCCTGAACCGAAGGGAGCGCGCCGGGAAACCCATACTGCTGAAAATAGCCCCCGACCTTACCAATGAACAACTGGACGACATAATAGAAATAGTGCGCACCACCGGGCTGCACGGCATAGTGGCTACCAATACCACCACAAGCCGGGCAGGATTGGTAACCCCACCTGATGAAGTAAGCAAGCTGGAACCGGGTGGACTCAGCGGCGCCCCCCTGCGGAAAAGGGCCACAGAGGTGATCAGCTACATACATACCCACAGCGATGGCAAAATACCTATTATAGCCTCCGGCGGCATATTTACTGCGGCAGATGCGAAGGAAAAGCTGGACGCAGGCGCATCGCTGGTGCAGGTATATACCGGGTTCATCTACGAGGGGCCGGGGATTGCGAAGCGTATATGTAGTGGCATGGACTAAGATTTTTAGGATAGGAAGGATTATAGGATTGTACTTGTTGCTTTAAGTAATACACCTTAACAAATCTTTCCACCTGGCTTTTTCATTTGCACTTATTTTCCCCGTATATTTACCGCTCATTTATACAAACATGAAGAAAATATTCGCTACCCTTTTGCTTGCTGCCGGTATTGCTTCGGCTAATGCGCAGAACTACTCAAATGAATACATACAGCTCGGCATGAAGGCGCCGGAACTGGCTACAGCAAACCCACAGGGAAAAATGCTGAAACTGTCGGAAATAAATAAAGGCAATTATGTGCTGCTCGACTTTTGGGCCTCCTGGTGCGGGCCTTGCCGCCACTCCAATCCCGGCCTGGTAAAGATCTACAAGGAGTACTCCGGCAAAAAGTTCAAGAACGGCAAGAACGGATTTACCGTGATAAGTTATTCTTTGGATGCCAATAAAACAGCATGGGTAAACGCAATAGCCCAGGATGGCCTCAACTGGCCAAACCACATGGCCGACCTCCCTACATCGCAATGGGGCTCGGTTGTAACGCAGACCTATGGCATACAGTATATTCCACAGGCTTTTCTTATAGATCCCGATGGCAAAATCATTGGCAAGTATAGTTCTGCTGAACCAGCCGAAGGCGACATTCAGAAACTGCCGAAATAATATTTTTTATCTAATCATTTTTCACTACTTTTGCAGCCTTAAATTCACGCATGGCAAAAACCATGCATTAAAATTGACATAATGAAAAAAGGATCACACCCGGAAGCATACCGTATGGTTGTTTTCAAAGACACATCTAACGAGCATACATTCTTAACCCGCTCTGCAGCGCCCAGCAAGGAAACAATAGTATGGGAAGATGGTAAAGAATACCCTATAATAAAAGTGGAAATCTCCAATACTTCGCATCCGTTCTACACCGGCAAATCAATGTTTGTGGATACTGCAGGACGTATTGAGAAGTTCAAGAAGCGTTACGCAAAGAAGGATTAATCCTTTCTTTTTATTGTATTTGGATTTTAAAATCCCGACTTTTGTCGGGGTTTTTAGTTAGAGCCTCCCCAGGCCGCTCCCCTTCGACTAAGCTCAGGACGGGCTCGGAGAGGTGAGGTGGAGACAGATACCATATTGCGGTTTCAAAACAATCACAGTATTTAATATGAATTATATACTCTTTGATGATGCCAGCCGCGACCGGCTGCTGCCCTTCACACATACCCGCCCGGTGGCAGATATCAGGTGCGGCATACTTACTATGCGGGAGCGGTGGGCGCTTTGCCTGCAAAAACCAACCGGCAGCCTCACAGAGGCTTACCTCCAAGACGTATTCCCCTTAAAGGCAGGTAAGGATAATCTGTATATTAACGGAACAGTATTTGGCAATATAGCTTTGGCTTTGGCAATAAGCAACTTGCAGCAAGGGCAAAAGCTGGAGAAAGGCGACCTTATCATCGCAGCCCGGCTCGGCGCTAACGACCTGGAAATTGAAGCATTTCACACCCACATTCTGGCATTGCCGGCGCAGCTATATACTGGCGATGTTTATACACTAAAGAACGTTTGGGACATCTTCTCGCTCAACGACCGGGCCATCCGTGACGACTATAGCCTGGTAACCCTGGGTAGAAAAAGCGCACCTATACCCGAAGGCGTTACCGTAACCGGAAAGGAACATTTGTTTATTGAGGAAGATGCAAAAATATATGCAGGTTGCATCATCAATGCCAGCACCGGCCCTGTATATATAGGCAAGGACGCCGAAATACTGGAAGGCAGTATGATGCGCGGACCGATAGCCCTATGCGGGCAAAATGTGGTGAAAATGGGCGCTAAAATATACGGCGCTACTACCATAGGCCCGGGTTGCAAGGTGGGCGGCGAGATAAACAATGTAGTATTCTTTGCCAATAGCAACAAAGCGCACGATGGCTACCTGGGCAATGCGGTAATAGGTGAATGGTGCAACCTGGGTGCAGACACCAACTGCTCTAACCTGAAAAACAATTATGCGGGCGTAAAAATATGGGATGAAGCTGCAAATAAGTCGGTGGATACAGGGCTTACTTTTTGCGGGCTCATGATGGGCGACCACTCTAAGTGCGGCATCAACAGCATGTTCAATACCGGCACCATAGTAGGCGTATCCTGCAACCTTTTCGGCGGCGGATTCCCTGAAAAATTTGTGCGCTCATTCTCGTGGGGTGGTAGCGAAGGCATAACCCGGTATTCGTTTGACCGGGCTATGGAAACCGCCAACCGCATGATGAACAGGCGGGGCCTGGAGCTATCTGATGCCGCAACCAGGATGTACCGCCATATCTACGATAGATCTTTCCCGCAGGAATAAAAATGAAATTCATAAACTGTGCGCCGTTATTATCTTTGCGGCCAACTCTTACTTTAAACAAAAACAAACATGCGTAAAAAAATAGTAGCCGGTAACTGGAAAATGAACCTTACCCTTTTAGAAGGGGCCGAGTTAGTAAATGATATTTTTAAGGGATTGCCTATACTTAGCGAGGACAAAAAAGTGGTCATTGCCCCACCGTATACCCACCTCACCCAAACTGCTGAGCAGCTTACCGGTATGATAGACGTGCACCTGGGCGCGCAAAACTGCGCCTGCGAAGCCAGTGGCGCATACACCGGCGAGGTATCTGCTGCAATGCTGAAGAGTGCCGAAGTAGAATACGTGATCATAGGCCACTCTGAAAGAAGAGAATACTTTAATGAAGATGACGCCACCCTTGCAAAAAAGGTAAACCAGGCGCTGAGCAATGGACTGGAAGTGATCTTCTGCTGCGGCGAGCCGTTGGCGATACGTGACGCCGATACGCAAAATGAGTACGTAGAAAACCAGATCAAAGCGGGTTTGTTTCATTTAAGCGATAGCCAGATGGGCCATATTGTGATAGCTTATGAACCGATATGGGCAATAGGCACCGGGCGCACAGCCTCATCGGCACAGGCGCAGGATATGCACGCGCACATACGTGGCGTTGTAGCTGCAAAGTATGGCGAGACCACAGCCGAAAATACATCTATACTTTATGGCGGTAGTTGCAAGCCATCTAATGCACCGGAACTGTTTGCCTGCCCCGATGTTGATGGTGGTCTTATAGGCGGCGCGGCGCTAAAAGCCAGTGAGTTCATAGGCATTATAGAGGCTATGGCTTAAGGAACGGGTTTTCCGTAAAAAATGGGGCTGTAAATTTTGAGGTGAACAAAATGTGTCTTACATTTGCAGTCCCAAATAATCGATGGCGTGTTGGTCAATCGGTTAAGACGCCTCCCTTTCACGGAGGAATGACGGGTTCGATTCCCGTACATGCTACAAAAAGGCTCTCATTTGAGGGCCTTTTTTAGTTTTGTAGGCGGTTCGATAACTGTTCTCGCTACGAAATAGAAAATCTAATCATATTTGGCTGATTTTAGAGTCTATGGGCTGGCTACAGGTACAATCGCTGTTCCCACTAACAACCGCAAAAGAGCAATCATGTAAATGGTTGGTTTTTTTGTTGTGCGCCCGGCAAAATCGTTTACATTTATAAAGACGAATTTATTTCTATGAAAAAAGAACTTATCCTCACTATACTGACTTTCTTAGTCCTGGTCTCCGGGTTGATGGGTTTTCAGAAATTACACCCTGCAAAAAATAATTCGCAGCAGGACTCAATTGACGAAGCCAGTAAACATGCGTCAATTATGCTGGAGCTGCGTAATTGGGTGTTGAGATTTACACCCGACAGCCTTGGCCTAAATGTTTCTTCTGACGAAGAAGTTTATGGGGTAATTATGGACTGGCATCTTACTCACAGAACAATTACGCTTACTTCATTCAAGGATGGTGGTGCGAGTATTTATAGCCAGGTAGGACAGAGCTTCATGGGAGGCGGAGAAAAAATTGGTGAGGCAGCAAAGAAGTATGTTCATTTTGCCCAATCCTGTCTTGCAGATGCGGTTCGAACTGATTCAACACCTCTTCCCGGAAATGACGGTGTAAACTTCTATTTACTTACGACAAAAGGCATTTTCACAAAACAACTTACATACACATTCCTCCAGAATACTTCGTCAAGCTGGCGCGAATTGTTTAACGAAGCGAATAACGTAATTCACGAGTACGACCTTGGTACGAGAACCAACCCGAAACGAAAATGAAAATTCGTTCCGGCGACTGTGTACTTCATTCAAAAAAGATCATTCATTTAGTTGCTCCACATCGCCGGATAGATTTAGGGGTTCGATTCCCGTACACTCTACATGGCAGAGTAAGCTAAACAGTTAATTCTCTTAAATCATAGTACATAAGCCTTGTTGTCACATTTTTCTCTTTATCTTTAGCAGGACATAGGTATTTAAACCCATTTTGCTCGTAGAATTTCAATGATTGGCTATAAGCATCAACTGTTATGAACATACAGCCAGTTTTGTTGTTGGTTATAAAAAATTCTTTTATGTAGTCTAATAATATAGTGCCTAATCTTTGTCCCTGCATCGAACTATCTACTGCCATTCTACCAATCTTAACTGCCGGGTAGCTTTTGTATTTTTTCCCGTCAGGCATTTTATTCATTATCCACTTATAAAATTGGCTTTTTGAATCCATATCCTCAATTGCAATCCTATCATTTGAAACACAAAAAAAGGCGGCTGTTATGCCACCATGTTCTAATAGATAAGTAACAGCAAGTAGTTTCTTCAGATAGTCCTTTGAGTCATTTATGATAAAGTCACTCAGGTCTGTGTCTCCGCAATCAAATGGGAGTATATTATGGTCATCCGAAAGACGGATTAATCTGAATGAACTTAAATCCACAATTAGAATTGTGCTATGCTGTTTAATTTTGAAAAATTTTTCTTTATTCTTTCGCGTAATTTAGGATCAACTTTTTTGCCTTCATTCCGCTTCATTTCTTGTACAAATCTAATCGCATTTTCACCTGTAAGTACAGGTGTTTCTTTAATTGGGCGTGCCATACAGTTTATTATTTACAGTTCAACAGAATGTAAGGTTACACTTTGTGTATCATACAATACTATACATCCTAATACAAAGGTATATACAAAATGTTGAAAAATTTCAAGGTTTTATTTGAAACCCATCTTTGTATTACAGTTTTAAAGCCGTCTAAAACCAAAAAAAGATTGGTGGATATAAACCAAAAAAACATCCCAAGAACGGAAGTGCTTTGATTCTGGCACACCATCATATCTGTATCTTCGCTCTCGCTACCTGATACTAAAAAATGCACAGTGCCAATCACATAACCAACAGCGGTATTGAATTTAAAACTGCCGGTCCCGCTCCGGAGCTGTCTGATTTTGTGGAGAGTTTCTGGATGCTTGAAAACCCTTCTGATACAGCGCACGAAACGATTGGTTTGCCAGACGGGCGGTTTGATATTATTTTTTCCTATTCGCCACAAGAGCCTTTCCATGCTACGCAGATGGGTTTGGGAACAGAACCAGGCCAGCACCCCATTCCTCCCAGGATAGTAATGTTTGCCGTCAGTTTTAAGTTACTGGCTATTGAGTACCTGCTGGATGTGAAAGCCGGTTCCTTATTAAACACAGCTCATCCCCTACCCGCTGGCTTTTGGGGTATCGCAAAAGATGACCTGGATGATTTCGAACACTTTTGCGAGAAAATTTCCGCAAAAATGCTTTCCCTCGTCAAGCCGGACATTGACGAGCGTAAGAAACAATTATTTGAGTTGATCTATTCGTCAAATGGCTCCTTGCCGGTAAAAGAACTATCAGAAAAAGTTTTCTGGAGTAGCAGGCAGATCAATCGTTATTTTAATGAGCATTTCGGGATTTCATTGAAAGCCTACTGCAACATTCTTCGTTTCAAAACATCGTTGCACGACATCAAAGGAGGGAATCTTTTTCCCAACCTGGATTTTGCCGACCAAACTCATTTCATAAAAGAGGTGAAGAAATTTTCAGGCGTAGCGCCGAGGGAATTATTCAAAAACCAAAACGACCGATTTATACTATTATCTGCCCTCCCGAAGAAATAGTTTTGCAGCGTCAAAACAAATTTCATAGGACATGCTATTGGTGAATAAGACAATTGCCATTGTTGGCGGTGGCCCCGGCGGGTTAACACTAGCCCGGCTTTTACAACTCAAAAGTTTAAACGCAAAAGTGTATGAACGGGACCTCAATAAAGATGCGCGCGTGCAGGGCACAACACTTGATCTGCATGAAGAATCTGGTTTGAAAGCACTGCGCCATGCCCTGTTGTTAGACGAATTCAAAAAAAATTATCGCCCGGGTGCAGATAGAATGATCATTGTAAATGAAAATGCAGAAACGTTTTTCTCAGACCACGAAGGGAAAGCCGAAGAAGATTTTGGTAGCGAACATTTCCGCCCTGAAATTGACCGGGGTCCACTAAGAAAAATGCTATTGGAATCTTTGCACCCCGATACGGTTGTGTGGGATAGCCAGTTTGTTTCTATGGAAACACAGGGTGAGGGTTGGCTGCTGCATTTTAAAAACCAAACTTCCGCCTATGCCGATATTGTAATTGGCGCCGACGGGGCTAACTCTAAAATACGCCCATACATTACCGATATAAAGTCGTTCTACTCCGGCATATCAGGCGTGTTGGGCAGTGTCTATGATCCGGGAACTACAGTTCCAAACATCCATACACTTTTGAACGGCGGAAAAATTATGGCCTTTGGCGGCGGGAAATGTTTTACAGTAGCTTCTAAAGGCGATGGCAGTTTGGCTTTTTATCTCTCTTGCAAAATAGATGAGCCCCGCCTGAAGAACATAGATTTTGCCGACAAAGCACAAGTGCTTTCGTGGTTCAAAAATGATTTTGCGGAATGGGATAGTATGTGGTCTGAGTTGTTGGAATACGCTGAAACGCCCTTTCTGCCCATCCCCATCTATTGTATGCCTTTAAGCCAAACCTGGGACGCTTTACCAAACCTTACCATGCTGGGCGATGCTGCTCACTTGATGCCGCCATTTGCAGGCGAAGGCGTTAATATGGCCATGCTTGATGCCCTGGAATTAAGCGAATGCTTGTGCAATGAAAGTTTTAGTTCGGTACAAACCGCCATTGCAACTTACGAAGACCAAATGCGGAAAAGAGCCACAGCAGCAGCACAGGAATCGTTAGAAAATGGCGAAAAGATGCACAACGCGGATGCCCTGCAAACTATGCTTGCATTTTTTGGCGGGATGCACAGAGAGTGATCAACATAAACAAACCTTTACCTTTGACATTAACTATGGAACAAAAATATTTAATGCCAACGCAGGAAGCCGGACGAAGCTTTATAATGAGACAGATACAGGGAAGTGTTGTTATGCTCAACCTGCTCCGCTTTCGTGAAATAGCTGATTATTCAGCCTCCCCCGAACTTATTCCGAGCGAACCAATAAGTGGAAAAGAAGCCTACCAGATCTATATCGAACATACTTTGCCTTTTTTGACCCAGTCAGGCGGTGAAGTTTTATTTATGGGTGAAGGGGGCGCTTTTTTGATAGGTCCCAAAGATGAAAAATGGGACGCTGTGCTACTAATTAGACAGAAAAGCGTCAATAGCTTTCTTGCTTTTGAATCAAACCACGATTATATGAAAGGAATTGGACACAGGACGGCAGCATTGGAGGACTCCCGCCTGTTGCCAATAGAAGAAAACAAATGAATGTAGCACTGTGGGCGGTGCAATGTAGTTCGTCCTTAATCTCTATTAAGGAAATTTTTTGGAAAGGTTGGCACGATTTTAAAATGAATAAAATACGGAAATATTTTTCCCTAATAACAAGTATTCTATCAGATGCACAGTATCTCCCAGCGAATAAAAAAATACAACCAGGAACTGCTTCCAGACATGGTGCAGATAAAATATAAACTGATGGCCGAAAATATGTTCCGGTTCTACAGGGGTACAAACCACATTTTTTATGAAGATCTTAGCAAAGTACATGCCATTCCACCCTCTCCTATCGCGTGGATTTGTGGCGACCTGCACCTGGAAAATTTCGGCAGCTATAAAGCGAAC
>JABDBX010000091.1 GCA_013288445.1 Bacteroidota bacterium | reverse complement strand
AAAAGCACTAATGAAGCAGCATCGAGCTGCCGTTTCAGTAATTGCAGCAGCGCTGCAGCGGCCACACACGAAAACTGGAGCTTTGTTATTTTCTTATCATCCTTAGGGAATTGCATAGACGACGATGTGTCCACTACAAGGCAGCAGCGAAGATTCGTCTCTTCCTCAAAACGCTTCACCTGGTTGCCGAGCAAATGCATAAACGCTCGCTTATTATTGTGTTTAGTGATATGATGGATGATGCTGATAACATAGAAGATATGTTCTCAGCATTGCAACATTTGCGATATAATAAGCATGAGGTTATATTATTTCATATTGTGGATGGCTCGCAGGAACTTGAATTTGAGTTCGAGAACCGCCCTTATGAATTTGTGGATATGGAAAGCGGGGAACGGGTAAAATTACAACCCCACCAGGTAAAAGACCAATACATAAGTAAAATGCGTCATTTTCAGGAAATGATAGAGAATCGCTGCCACCAGTACAATATAGATAGGGTAGCTGTGGACTTGTCGAAACCGGTTGATGAGGTATTACATGCTTTTTTGGTGAAGCGAAATAAATTGATATAATCACAAGATTTTTTTCTACCTTTGCAACCCGTTTGGAGTACCGGCTGCGGTTAGCGTGGCATTGGGGTGAAGGGGATAAATGTTTAAATGCCCCGTTTTGGGGATGGGGTGTATGAAGCATAACCGGGAATATGAAATAGCCTGGCAGGGATTGAAACCCGGACCGCACACGTATGTTTACGATATTGATGATCGTTTCATGCAGGGAAGGGAAATAGATGATAGTTTTACCAACTGGAAAGCGCAAATAACACTCGGATTTGACAAGCATGAGAATTTTTTCATGTTGCATTTCGATGTTGATGGTAACGTGACCGTGCCTTGCGACCGATGCGGCGATGACTTTCAGCTAAGGCTCTGGGACGAATTTGACCTGGTGATAAAGCTGATGGGCGAGGATGCCGGTGAGATCGAAGATGAAGACGATGTTGTTTTTATCCCGCGAAGTGAAACCGTGATAGATATAAGTGGCTGGCTGTATGAGTTTTTGATGCTTAGTGTGCCATTGCAGCATATACACCCTGACCTTGCAAACGGTAAGCCGGGGTGCAACCCGGAGGCGCTGGATCTGCTGGATAAGCTATCTGAACCACCGGAAGAAAACGGGAACCCGCTCTGGAAAGGGTTGGAACAACTTAAGGAAAGCAAAAAAAGTAAGAATTAGTATATTATCAATTAACAATTATAAATAAAGTAAAATGCCTAATCCTAAAAGACGACACTCACAACAAAGAGGCGCAAAGCGTCGCACGCACTACAAGGCAGAAGCGGAAACCTGGAGCGTTGATAAAGTTACCGGTGAAACACACTTACGCCATCGCGCCCATTGGGTAGAAGGAAAGCTCTATTATCGCGGCAAAGTGGTAGTTGACAAAGCTCCGGTTACAACAGAGGGTGAAACAAATCAATAACTTATTATTTTCAGTTAATGAAGATAGGGCTTGACATTATGGGTGGGGATTACGCACCCGCTGAAGCCGTTAAAGGTGTGCAAATGTACTTTGAGCAGGTGTCTGATCCGTCAGTTCACCTTTTGCTTATCGGAGATGCCACCGCTGCAGCACCTTATCTATCATTATTAGATAGCTATCATCACCGCTTCACTTTTATTGAAGCCGGAGAGGTGATAGGCATGCACGAACATCCCACAAAGGCGCTCAAAGAGAAGCCCAATTCAAGTATCGCCATTGGTTTTGGCCTGCTGAAAATGGGAAAGGCTGATGCTTTTATTAGCGCTGGTAATACCGGCGCTATGCTGGTAGGTGGTATGTACTCGGTGAAAGCCATAGAGGGCATCCTGCGACCTACTATCGCAACACCTATGCCACGCATTGATGGCAAGTACAACTTCCTTGTTGATGCCGGTATTAATGCGGATTGTAAGCCGGAACACCTTGTACAGTTTGCGCAGTTAGGCTCGTTATACGCCTCCCATGTGCTTGGTGTGGAGAACCCGCGTGTAGGATTACTGAATATAGGCGAAGAGGAGGGTAAGGGCAATCTTTTATGCCAGGCTACTTATCCTTTGCTCAAAGAATTACCCGGTATTAATTTCGTGGGTAATGTAGAAGGCCGGGATATTTTTATTGATAAAGCCGATGTGATCGTTTGTGAAGGCTTTGTAGGCAATGTAGCCATCAAGATGGCCGAGTCCATTTACGATATTTTCAAAGGACAAAAGGGTTTCGATGATCCTTTCCTTGATAATTTTAATTTCGAGATCTACGGCGGTACTCCTATACTGGGCATCAATAGTCCAGTTATTATTAGCCACGGAATAGCCCACGCGTTTGCGTTTAAAAACATGATAGGCGTTGCAACTAAGATTATTAGTTCTGACCTTACCGGTGCTTTTAAAGAGCGTTTTAAACTGGGAGTAGTATAATGAATCCCTACTATCGTATCATCTGACAACCGCTGCCACTCAGTTTTATGCTTTTAAATGACTTTTATATTACGACTGATGTGTCAGGCACCGATAACAGCCTCACATGTAGTTTGGCGTTTAATAGCGCACACGACATTTTTAAAGGCCATTTCCCGGATAATCCCGTAGTTCCCGGGGTATGTATGATGGAAATAGTAAAAGAACTTTTGCAACAGCAGGTACAGAAGACGCTTATATTACGAAGCACCGGCAATGTTAAATTCCTCCGGTTGCTTACCCCCGATTCACAGCCTACCGTTAATATTAGCTGGAAAGAAAGTGACCAAGGCTATAGCGTGAAAGCGTTCTTCAATTTAGGGGAAAACAGTTCCTTCAAACTGGATGGTCAGTACAGCATGTTGTAATATATGCGCTCCCCGCTACGGGTTGCCTCTCTAATGCTAAACACCACAGGATTCCTTCCATACGCCGCATTTGTTTGACGGCAGGTACAATTCAATATAATTTTATGGATGTTCATTCGTTATTTACTTATATCCCTAAATTGTGTTTTATGGAAAAGATGATGATTTGTTTTGGCCGCAGGGAGTAGTCATACCGCTCCACAAAGTTGATTCTGTGCGGAACAAGATCATTCACCTCGGCAAAATGGAGTGCCGATTGGTACTAATTATGTGGACGATCTGCTGAAATTGTTTAAGGATAAGTAAGAAGGAATTTCTATATTGAATCTTGATTCTCTTTATTTTGATAGGATGCCATATTTAATTGAATCCTGGCGATCAATGAGTATGTCATTCATGTCTGTATGTTTAGAGGAATATACAATAGGGAAATGTTTGCAAATAAATTGATCTCTATTATAGTCGTCTTTCCTAAAATATCTTCTTCCTGTGATGGTTTTTTCGTTAATCTTAAAATCGTATTCCACCTGCCAATCATTGCTGCCTTTTTCAGGAACGTCTCTTACGAAGTTCACATAAGCATCTCCAATTTGAATGTCATGTTTTATGCAATTTATCTCATAGTTGTTATTAGTAGTGGCTAAATAGGTAAGAACACTGAAGGCACCTATTATCAATAAGAAAACGAATGCGTTATATTTTGCCATCTTTCAAACCTACAAAATTCCGTCTAATTGAGTTCGATCTGGATTTATATGTTTTCCCAGGTGAGGATGAATAAATTTCGATTATCCGGACTTTGAAGAATATTTAAAAGCACGTAACTTTACTTTGGAAAAGTAGCAGCCCCATTTATCCCGACTAACCGGAACCAACTATTTTATGAGCGAAAAGGAAATAAAAGAACTAACCAAGAAAATTGCCAAACGGCAAAAAGAGGTTAAAAACTCAAAAGAGGCGGCAACTCAATATCTTATTGAACTGGGTGTCTTTACTAAGAATGGCAATCTCAAAAAAGCATTCAAGCAGGCCTGATTATGTATTCCTCAAAACCTGGTTTGATCGTAGGGTTTCATGGCTGCGATAAAGATTTATGTGAAAAAGTCGTTACCGGTAAAGTTCAATTAACACCAAGCGAAAACAAGTATGACTGGCTTGGTAACGGTATATATTTTTGGGAGAATAACCACGACCGGGCGTTGCAGTTTGCTGAAGAAATTAGTTTAAATCCCCGTAGAGACAAACCCGTGATAAAAACACCCGCCGTATTAGGTGCGCTAATTGACCTGGGGCAATGTCTTGATCTCATGGATAGCCAGTATTTGAACCTATTAAAACAAAGCTATCAAACACTTGAGATTTCTTATGCTACATTGGGGATGGAATTACCTGTCAATACGAATGGTAAGAGTTCGAATGATTTACTGTTAAGAAATTTGGATTGCCTTGTTATTGAAAGTTTGCATAAAGACAGGCTTCCAAATTCGTTTGATTCTGTAAGAGGTGTATTTTGGGAGGGGGCGGATTTATATAGAACTGCGGGTTTCAAGGAGAAGAATCATGTTCAGATTTGCATTCGTAATCCTAATTGCATTAAGGGATATTTTATTCCGAGAAAATTTAATAGCGGTTATAATCTGGTGTAGGGTAACATTTTACAATCAGAGCATAACTTTCTATCCCCATCGATAGTAGAATTCCCCAACAAACCCTATTTTGCGGGGCATGTCATCAGCGCCAAACAAAAGTAACCGGCTTACCTTGTATATCATTATAGCTATGGTATTGGGTGTGGTATTGGGTTTTATGCTCAACACATACTTTGCGGGTGCGCCCACTGTGCCCAAAGACAAAATATTAGAGCCGTTTTCCCTGCTGGCCGATATTTTTCTGCGGCTAATAAAAATGATCGTCGCGCCGCTTGTATTCAGTACGCTTGTAGTGGGGGTGGCAAAGCAGGGCGATGTAAAAGCTGTGGGCCGCATAGGTGGTAAAACAATGGTGTGGTTCCTTGCTGGGTCTTTTGTGAGTTTGTTCCTGGGCATGGCGCTGGTCAATTTCTTTCAGCCGGGGGCGGGTATGAACCTGCCAATGCCTGATGCGTCAACGGCTACTGCCGCCCAATCTGCCTTAACCCTGCGCGACTTCGTCAGCCACATTTTCCCCACAAGCATTTTCGATGCTATGGCAAAGAACGAGATACTACAGGTAGTGGTATTCTCTTTATTCTTCGGGGTGGCTACAGCGGCGCTTGGCGAGAAGGGGCATATTGTGATCCGGTCGCTGGATGCTGTTTCTCACGTGATCCTAAAAATGACCGGTTACATCATGAATTTTGCGCCTATAGCAGTGTTCGGCGCTATGACAGCGGTTATTGCAAAACAAGGGTTGGGTGTATTAGGCACTTACGCAAAGTTTATTGGGGGATTTTATTTCGGGCTCTTCGTGTTGTTGGCTATACTGCTTTTTGCAACCTGGTTGTTTATCCGGGGGCGGGTATTTGGCCTGCTGCGCCACATCAAGGAACCGGCGCTGATAGCATTTTCCACCAATAGTAGCGAGGCTGCATTCCCTAAATTGCTTATTGAACTGGAGCGTTTTGGGTGCGATGAAAAAGTGGTCAGCTTCGTTTTACCCCTGGGGTATTCCTTCAACCTCGCTGGCTCTATGATGTACATGACCTTTGCATCTATATTTATTGCGCAGTCTTATGGGATGCACTTGGATAACGGAACGCAAATAAGTATGCTGCTGGTGCTTATGCTCACCAGTAAGGGCATTGCAGGGGTGCCCCGGGCCTCGCTGGTGGTGGTGGCAGGTACACTTGCTACCTTTAAGATACCCGAAGCAGGGCTGGCATTATTATTAGGTATCGACCCCATACTGGATATGGGCAGGGCCGCTATGAATGTTGTAGGCAATAGCGTAGCAACAGCAGTAGTATGTAAATGGGAAGGAGCATTAGCTAATTAACTAAATAATAGTTAACGCTATGTTTTTAAAAGTTGGCAACGTACTTTTACACGGTTATCCAATCTTATTACCATGAGATATGTTACAGTAGTTATTTTTGTTATCCTCTTTACCATATTTTACTTTGCAGGTAACAGCGTTGTTGGCAGCGTTGACTACAATGTTCGGTTCATAGCTTATTTCAACTTCCTTCTGTTCTTCTCTTCACTGATATGTTTAAAGCAATATTTCTGGCCGGGAGAAGAGAACCGGATCGTGTTCCAGGCGTTCAACCTGCTTTTTATAATTGTGTTTTATGCCGTGGGCTGGACCTACCTGATCAATCACAAAGACTATTACTACGGCTATCTGCACCTCAGTAATATGCAGACTATAATGCGGTTTGCGCTGCGGTGGGATATTTTCTCCATCATGTTCTGGATCATTTTCATCACCTTCTTCGTCAATATCATCTATATTATCAGGTACCGGAATAGCTATGATTAAGGCCGTGTAATGGGGGAAATGTTGTGTTGCTGTGCAGATTTGACAACTTTTCAAAAGTTGTCAAATCTAATACACACACTGCCTTTCCGCCCTCCCGCGGCAGACCTTCTATTTTTTGTTGCCCTGGTTCCTACCCCTTACCGTATCATCTGCTCATACTTCACAGCAGAATCCACATTTCCCATAGACCGGTATGTAATAGCAATAGGCTGGTAGATCAGTTTCGGCTCATTTACGAAGTAGGGGATTGCCTTGCGGAAATTGACAATTGCAGAGTCGTATGCCTGCATATGATAGTGGCACATGCCTATGTTTTTATAATCTACTTTATCATCCGGGTTTATTAATAGTATTTTTCGGAACAAGCTTAAAGCCTGCTCGTATTGTTTCTTCTCAAAATAAATGCCAGCCATATTATTTATTGCCTCCGGCAGCCTGGGGTCAAGCGCTAATGCCCTGTTTTCCTGGGCCTCGGCAGAGTCGAGCATATGTTTCTTGTAAAATAGTAACCCTAAACCAGCATGTGTATGGGCGTCATCCGGGTATATTTCCAGTGACCGTCTGAAGTAGGTAATGCTTTCTTCTGTCATTCGCGCCCTGATGTCGGGCCGTAGCGCTTCGTTGTTCAAGTTATCCGTCAACACAAGTGCCACATTACAATAAAGCCGTGCATTGGTCACAGCATTATCTGCATCGTTTTTAAATATCGTATAGGAGTTTTCCCATTCTTTATTTCGGGCAATCGTCATGTTGCCAAAGAGCAACACCAATGGCACTAAAAAAAGCAATACTTTGGGTTTCCTCAGCATTTGCAGACCGCCGGATACATTTGCGCCACCCAGCCATTTTTCTACAGCCAGCGCCACCACTAAGCAAAAACCAACAGAGCCGAAAAACACAAACCGCTCACCCACTAAGGCGCCAACAAGGAAAAGGATATTGGAAAACAAAGCTATAGTAGCTAAGAAAAACAGTATGCCGAAAGCCCACAAGTCTTTCTTTATTTTTACAAGACGGTATATGCCTATACCCGCTAATGATAAATAGGCTGCCAGGGATAACAAAACCCATATATTGCCAAAAGTAACGAAGGGGATAGTGGCATATGAATAGCTGCACAACAGCGGGTAGGGTATAAACAGCAGCTTAATATAGTACCCCATAGCCAATATGGCTGTCGCAATGCCGGAAGCCCCGGCAGGTACTTTCGATAATTGGTTATCGGTAAAAATTATAGATGAAATATCGCCAGCCGTAGCAACGCCATGCAGTATGGCCATGCGGATGCCCAGGAATACAAGAGTTGTAATTGCTGCGCTGGCAGTAATATAAATACTGCGCCGCTTATCTTCATTATTGTAAAAGAAGAAGACCAGTGGCACAACAGCTACAAAAGAGATCACCGTTTCTTTTGACAGGAACGATAAAAACAGGGTAAACGCACCGCCCAGCAATTGCAGCGTTTTGCCCTTATTGGCGTAATCCCAAAACAGGTTCAGAGATGCGAACGCGAAGAAAAAGCATATGAGCTCATCCCTGCTCTTTATGTTGGCCACCACCTCGGTATGAATAGGATGGATGGCAAATAAAAGCGTGGCAATAAAGGCAACGGCAATCTTTTTTTGTCCAAGCAGTTTATTTAAAAAAAGGAACAGCAATACAACGCATCCCCCAAACCACAGTATATTAAAAAAATGCCCCATTACCGGGTTGTAGCCAAACAATTCTTTTTCTATAGCGAATGCGACTAACGATAACGGGCGATAGGTATCATTCACAACTTTGCTATAGCCTTGCAGGTGAGGGGTTGTAAGTAATTCAGTTACACCTTTGAATCCTTTATCGATTAATGTATTGTGAGTAATTACTAATCCATCATCAATTGCATATTCATTCTTTAGTGTATTGGCGTATAAGACAAATGATATAATGGTCAATATTATACAAAGCTTCGAAAGCGAAACTTTTTTTTCAGTGGCTGGCATTGTCTTTTCTTCAGCCTTCGCTGCAACCGTGTTTGTTTTTGTTCGCGGTGTTGAATTGTTTTTGGCCACAAAAAGCGTTTGTTTAGGGTATGTAAAATAAGCTGCTTTTTGCGGAATGCAAAGTTTTCGGGAGGATGATGGCAAAAAATAAGAAAGTGGCAGGCTTACCTCAAAACTATCACCAATTATCTTTCCAATGTAAACCGCACAACAGCGCTCATTTCATCATTTCTCATCTTTACCAGGTACACCCCATTCTCTATGCGCTTATCAATAACGATTGCCTTATTTATGGTTCCATTATTCACGGTAGCGGCGGTGTTGTAAACGGTCTTTCCAAGAATATCCATTACCTCGATAGTTACATCTTTGGTTGTTGGCAGGCTGCCAGTAATTGTAAAGGTGCCATAATTTGGGTTAGGCGTAATGCACATAGTCACTAAGGGGGGCTTGCTATTTCCAGGGACTTTGGCTTCGCATCTAGTAACAGTTATAGGGTATGCAGTAATTGAAATTCCGCAGGAATTGGAAACAGTGTAGGAAATAGTATCCATCCCAGCCATTCCCCCACCATAAACTACTCCTGAACCGGTAATGGTTGCAACTGAAATGTTGGAGCTGCTCCATATCCCTCCGGGTGTGGTATTTGCCAAAATCGCAGAATCACAACCTCCAACAAAAGATATTGGCCCCGTTATTACTCCCGCATCTGGAAACGTATCAACACGCAAAACGATATTCGTGGTATCTGACACATTGCTGCAATCAGTAGCAACTACTCTAAAAGAATCGTTGCCATGATAAACCGCCGTTGGCGTATAAATAAATCCTGATGGGTACAACAAGCTGCCGGTGGTTACTGTAGAGTAAGATGTTCCTATGGTTCCGTGCAGCGGGGCACCTATTAAATTCCACGTCACTGTCTGATTTGGGTCTGGGTCCATCGCTGCCAGCAGTGTATCCATGGAGTAGCTTGTGGCGCTGTCCATGCAGAAGGATGCATTTTGGCTATGCCCGCCCACAAATACGGGGGCGTGGTCGTCCGAGATCATCCGTATCCGGTGATTCGATATTTCACAGATAAATATTCTGCCGAACCGGTCAACCGAAACATACTGGCCATTAAACTGCGCGTCCTTTGGGTCGCAATAGTCACCGCTATATCCTGGCATGCCAGTACCGGCAAAACTGTCTATGATACCTGCCGGGTTCACCCTGCGTATCCGGTAGTTCGCCACTTCGTCAATGTACAAATTCCCGATGCTGTCCACGCCTATGTTGGCCAGGCGCAGTTTGGCCATAGTGGCGGGCCCGCCATCGCCAGTGTCGCCGCCTAATCCGTTCCCAGCCACGGTGGTTATGGTGCCGGTGAGATCTACCTTGCGCACCGTATTGTAAACGTCATCTGCTATGTACAAATTGCCGAGCCTATCGAATTCAATGTCGTATGCCGATGCCATTTTCGCCATGGTCGCCGCGCCGCCATCTCCTGTATATCCGGCAACACCGGTGCCGGCTACGGTGGTGATGATACCAAATGTATCTATCTTCCGTACCCTGTTGTTGCTGTTGTCCCCGATATATATATTGCCAAAGGTATCTGCCACCACGGCTGTTGGCCTGTTAAGTTGTGCCGTTGTGGCCACGATGCCATCCCCATTATACCCCGAAACTCCATGTACCCCGGCAATCGTTGTGATAATGCCCGAAGTGTTCACCTTACGGATACAATCATTAATTTGGTCGGCAATATATAAATTGCCGGGCCGGTCGAAACATATTCCCAAGGGTTGGTCTAATAAGGCCGCAGTTGCCAGGCCTCCATCACCACTGAAACCAACAGTTGACCCCGAGGTTCCCGCTACCGTGGTGATTATTCCAGCGAGGTTTATCTTGCGGACACAATTGCAGCCGTCATCAACAAAGAATATATTACCCACCGCATCGGAAACAACTTTTCTCGGATGAAATACAGGGGCGGCACTTACAGGTCCGCCATCTCCCGTGCAACCGAATACCCCGGTGCCCGCAATTGTAGTAATTATCTGCCCCTTAACAACCCCAGGATTCGCAACAACAAAAATTGTCAACAGGATGTATAGCTTCCTAATCATAGGGATTATTTTCTACTAAGTTACAAATATTTTCAAATTTTCAATAACTGCGAGCGGAAATAACCATTCTATGCCGCAAAAAAACTTCTTTTTTCTTTCTTCTTTTTCCTTTCTACATTTGGCTATAGAAGAGAGATGAGCGACAATTACATAGTTTCCGCCCGAAAATACCGCCCCCAAACGTTTGATACCGTTGTGGGGCAAGAGCATATAACCACCACGCTTAAAAATGCCATCCGCAACCAGCATCTTGCCCATGCATACCTGTTTTGCGGGCCACGTGGTGTGGGCAAAACCACTTGCGCCCGCATACTGGCAAAGACCATCAATTGCGAAACGCCTACCGAAGACATGGAGGCCTGTGGTGTGTGCAATACCTGTGTGAGCTTTAAGAACAATACCTCGTTCAATGTTTTTGAGCTTGATGCTGCCAGCAATAACTCTGTTGACGACATACGCGAACTTACCAACCAGGTGCGGTTTGCCCCGCAGCAAGGCCGCTACAAGGTGTATATCATTGATGAGGTGCACATGTTGAGCGCAGCGGCATTCAATGCCTTCCTGAAGACGCTTGAGGAGCCGCCGCCCTATGCCATATTCATACTGGCCACTACGGAGAAGCATAAGATACTGCCAACGATCCTTAGCCGCTGCCAGATATTCGACTTTAAGCGCATAACCACGCACGATATAGTGGCCCACCTGCAGGGCATAGCTGCGAAAGAAGGCATGATAGCCCAGGAAGCTGCACTGCATGTGATAGCCCAGAAAAGCGAGGGCGCTATGCGCGATGCCCTGTCTATGCTCGACAGGATAGCCAGTTTCACCAACGGTATGCTCACCTACAGCAATACCATGGAGCATCTGAACCTGTTGGATGCCGAATACTACTTCAGGCTGACCGACAATATGCTGAGCCAGGATGTAGCAGCTACCTTGCTGCTGCTGGACCAGGCGCTGGAAAAAGGTTTTGAAGGGGATGTAATAGTAAACGGCCTTGCCGAGCACTTTCGTAACCTGCTGTTGTGTAAAGACCCGCGCATGGCAAAACTGCTGGACGTACCCAATGACTTTCGCCCGGTTTATAATGAGAAAGCTAACCAAACGCCACCCTCCTTTATTCTTTCTGCCCTCAATGTGATCAATGATTGCGAGCTGAACTATAAAAGCGCCACGAACAAGCGTCTGCATACCGAAATGTGCCTGATACGGCTTTGCTTCCTGTTACAAAGCCTGTCGCCGGCACAATATGCGGCTGAGGCGGGCATAATGCAACCGGGGAGCCTGGACGAAAAAAAAAACATCAGTAGGGTAGGGACTACACCAGTTCCTGTTGTGAGTGAGCAAAGTAATGCTTTAGTAAATGATGTTAAACAAGTTGTAAAAGAGCAGGTTACGGAAAGTGAGCCTGGTATTGACAAATCTGTTTCGGAGCCCGTAGCAATAAAAACGGTCATTGAAAAAATAGAAATAAAAGCCCCGGGAACCCCGGTGGCTGGCCCATCAAATCCGGCACCTGCGAACAACCGCAGGCTGAGCATGAACATGCTTTCTGATTTGGATACAGAAATATCGAAGGCAAACGCTAGCCAGTCAAATGAGAAAAAAGTGCTGTCGGCGGCTGTAGCCAACCAGCTTTTTGAGCAATACAAACAGAAGCTTCAGGCCGAAAGCAAGAACGTGATCTATGCCCAATTTTGCATGATGCGGCTGGAGGTAATGCCGCCCGATGAGGTACGCATCATATCGCCCAGTGAGCTTACCGATACTTA
>JABDBX010000090.1 GCA_013288445.1 Bacteroidota bacterium | reverse complement strand
AGCCAGCTATTGAAAAAACTATAGAAAGCAAACCTGCGATAGTGTCTAAGAATAAGGCGCAGAGCAAGTCGAAAACAAACGAGATAGGCAACTATTATAAGAAGATGGAGTTCATTTGTAATGGCTTGCCCTGCCCCACAGAGATATGCGCTATCACCAAGATCAAATGCCAGAACAAGGAGCCGCAGGCCATATCGGCAAGCAGCATCCTCGATTCTGACCGGGCAGGCCAGCTACCCGCCAAGTCTTTCGACAATGTGGAGGCAAGGACCACACTGGCAATGGAAGAAATAAAATCGGGCGCTACGGCTGATGCCGTGATACTCAATGCCAATTCGGCGCCGGCATACTGCGTAGAAAAAGAATCTTACAAATCAAACAGGAACTAAAAAAAACAACATAAAACATGAAGCGAATAGCACTCATTGCCATGATACTCCTGATGGGTATGGCCAAACAAACATTTGCCGAAGAAACCAGCTATCACATCCAGTTGAAAATGACGGATGTAAAGGACACGCTTGTGTACCTGGTACACTATTACGGAAAGGGGCGACCTACCATTTTTATTACCGACTCTGTGAAGCTGGACAATAACGGGGTGGCCGTTTTCGACAGCAAAGACCCAACATTTGTGGGTGGTATCTACATTATACTTTTGGGGAATAAGGAGCGTACCAATTTTGAGTTCCTGCTCAATAAGGGCGATAATATGTCTATCACCGCAACGAAGAGCAAGTTGCCCGACGGAGTGAAGTTCAAGAACTCGCCGGAGAACGAACGCTTTGAAGAATATGTGGACTATCTAAAGGGCTATGGCGCTACCCAGGAGAAGCTGAAAGAGCAGATAAAAGTGGCTACCACGCTGGCCGATACAGAAGCCATCCGCAAGAAATCAATAGCAGCTTCTAAAGAGCTTACCGACTATCGTCGCAACTATGTGAAGGCGCACCAGGGTACGTTATTGTCGGCCATATTCAATGCAATGGAAACGCCTGAAATACCGGAGGGACCGCACTACCTTGCAGATGGCGTTACAAAGGATTCTACGTTTGCTTACCGGTACTACAAAAATCATTATTGGGATGGTTTTGATTTCAGGGACGACCGCCTGATATACACTCCATTGTATGACTCCCGTATAGACGAGTATTTTGCAAAGCTGGTACTGCCATGGCCAGATAGCGTGGAAAAAGAAAGCGACGAGCTGCTGAGAAAGGCTAAGGGAACAAAGGATATGTTTCATTACACACTGTGGTGGCTTACCCGCAATGCCGAGAACAGTAAGGTAATGGGTATGGACGAGGCATTTGTATATCTCGTAGAGAACTATTACATAAAAGGTGATGCCTTCTGGCTTACTAACGACGAGCTTTCCAAGTACCAGGAGCGCGCCCAGAAAATAGCCCCGAACGTGATAGGCAATGTGGCGCCAGAAGTGAAGCTGCCTAACGTAACAACCAAGAAGGAAGAAAGTATGCTGGGCATGAAGGCCAAATATACGCTGGTAGTATTCTATTCGCCAAACTGCGGGCACTGCCAGCATGAGATACCGAAATTGGATTCGGTTTATAAGGCAGTATTAAAAGAGAAAGGTGTGAAGATATATACTGTGGCTACAGAAACTGATGATACCACGATCAATAAGTTTGTGAAGAAGAACAACATGCAGGAGTGGACCAACACCTGGGACCCCGAGCATACCAGCGACTACCACAACAAGTATGATGTGTATAGTACCCCCACCATTTATCTGCTTGACGACAAGAAGATAATAAGGGGCAAAAGGCTTGACCACAGCAACATAGCCAGTGTAATAGAAATGCTGGAAAGAAAAGCAAAGGATAAAGCTAAGGAAGAGAAAACAAGCAAGTAGTAATACCCAATAATTATTAATGCCGCATGATTGATTTTGTGTTGTGTAGAGACGGGATGCACCCCGTCTCTACTATTTTTAAACCTATGGCTTTCCTGAATAACGGTGCTGAAAGCATCGAACGTTTATAGCAAAAATGAAAAAAGAAGTGCGACGATGCCGAAGGTATCGTACCATCCCGTTTGTTCGTGCGACACCCTGGCACCGTTGTAAACGAAATGGTTTTTCTATAAACGTTTAATCCTTTAGGGCAATGTTACTATGCGAGGAGAATCCCGGCACAAGTTAGTTCGATACCTTCGGCATCGTGTGTCATTGCATATTAGGTTTCTATAAACGTTTGATGCCTTCAGCATCTTCCGCAGGATTCTATATTTACCTTGGTGACATTGCCCTTCAGGATTATTGGCCTCATCACTATTCAAGCGTCTTCATGGTGAAGGCATTGGCGGTGTCGTGCCAGGTCTCGGTTTGTTTCTGCCAGCGGCCCACATCGTTAGGGTCGGTGTCGCTGTAGATGTCTTTGGTTATAATACCCTTACCACGCGAGATGATCGTATATTGGTATAGCGTACCATTGTCGCTGTACTTCCTGTTGGCAGCAACCCGCAGCTTTCCGAACCCGTTGGTAGTAACGCTCTTCACATTCTTGCCCTTATCGTTAAATGTATTGAATGTTTTAGTGGTCAAAAGGCTATCGGTATATACATCTTCCTCTACCTGGTTATCCTTGTCATCGTACTTGTAAACAGACCGGGTTACTTTGCCTTTCTTCGTTACTATGCTCTCCACTACATTGCCGTTCTTGTCGTATTTATAGGCTGTGATAGCAGACTGGCTGCTGTCTTTACTGATTGTGTTGTTTTCCACCAGGTTGCCTTTTTTATCAAAGACATCGGTAGTGTGTGAAAGCACTCTTCCACTGGAATCGTAATTGTAGGTAACAACCGGGTAGCCGGGGGTATGGTGCACAAACTTAGGTGTGTATTTCACCAGCAAAGTATCTTTCGTCGGCACAGCATTGTTCAGTGCGAAAGATTTATTCCATTCGGCAACGGGTTTCGTTTTAGGCTTCGGTGGCGGGGTGTTTTCCTTATCCCCATTACAGGAGAGCAGGAAGAAGGCCGGCGATGCCAGTAAAAGAAGCCGAATTGCTTTCATGGCTCAAAAATACAACACTGTGCTATATTCTTCTATGCTTACACAAAAAAAAGTATCACTTGCATAATAATGAACCGCCATCAATATTTGTAAAATAGAAACATCCCCCTAGCCCCCCTTCGCTCCCGCACAAGGCTTGCCCGCAAGGGGGAATTACCATCACGAGAAGTCAGCTTCTTTTGTAGTAAAAGATGAACTTGATGGGTAATCAGCAAAACTTACATTGGGTCAACATCGAAGATTATCTGCACGTTGGTGTTGCCCCGTTTGCCGAGGATGATCTGCTTTTGTGTTTTGAGGAACGTCTTTACGGAGTCCAGTATCTTACTGTCGCGCGGGCATTTTATCCATATCTCGTGAATGAACTGGTTGCGCACACGGGGCACTATTGCGGGACCAGGGCCCTGCACCGCTATGCCTTCATAAGTGGCCAATGCCTCTGCCATCAACGTTGCAGCGGCTATGGCTTTTGGCTCGTCCTGGTGTTTGAATACTATTTTTATGAGCCTGCTGAATGGCGGGTATAAAAAGAACTCGCGGTACTTTATCTCCTGGGTGTAAAAGGCGTGTACATCATGGTCTTTCACCCATTGCAGTACAGGATGGGCTATATTATAAGCCTGTATCAACACCCTGCCATTGCCGTCCACGCGCCCTGCCCTGCCGCTTACCTGCTCCATAAGCTGAAAGGCGCGCTCATTGACCCGGAAATCGGGGAAGCTTAAAAGGCTGTCGGCGCTGAGTATGCCCACGAGGCCGACCGATGCAAAGTCCAGACCCTTTACTACCATTTGGGTGCCGACGAGGATATCCACTTTCCGCTTTTCTAGCTGGCCAAGCAGCTCGGTCATGCTGTGCTTGCCGCGCATACTGTCCACATCCATCCTGGCTACTCGGGCCTGGGGAAACACTTGCTGCACTTCTTCTTCTATCTTCTCCGTGCCGAAGCTTTTACTTATTAGCCGCTGGCTGCCGCACTGCGGGCAGGTGTGGGTTACGGCGGCTTTGAGGCCGCAATAGTGGCAGTGCATCTTGTCGGTGCTTTTGTGGTAGGTGAGCGATACAGAGCAGTTCTTGCACTGTGGCACCCAGCCGCATACGGTGCATAGCTGGAACGGTGCATAGCCCCGCCTGTTCTGGAACAATATCACCTGCTTTTTTTCGTGAAGCGCCTCCTGCATGGCACGTTGTAATTCCGGCGTCAGTAGCTTAACGCCAAGCTGCCGCACCGTCTCTAATGATTTCGCATTGATGATCTCTATCACCGGCATCTTCACGCCCTGGTAGCGGTCTTTGAGCCCTACGTAGGCATACTTATGCAACTGCACATTGTATAGGCTCTCTACCGATGGCGTTGCGGAACCAAGGATCACTTTGGCATCATACAAGGAAGCAAGATAAATAGCTGCATCACGGGCGTGGAAGCGGGGGGCGGGGTCTTTTTGTTTGTAAGAGCTGTCGTGCTCCTCGTCAACGATTATGAGGCCGACATCGGAATAAGGGAGCCACAAGGCAGAACGCGGGCCGGCCACAACTTTGTATGCGCCCTTCCTTACTTTCTCCCAGATCTCCACCCGCTCATTGTTGCTGAAGTGGGAATGATAAACACCAAGTGTATCGCCGAAATATGCATGTAGCCGGCTTACAAGGTGCGTGGTCAATCCTATTTCGGGCAGTAGGAGTATTGCCTGTTTACCGGTAGCTATGCACTCCTTTATTTTGTGAATGTAGAGCAGGGTTTTGCCGCTGCCGGTAACGCCATGGAGCAAGGCTACATTCTTTTGATGCAAGCCTGCATCAAGTGCGTTATAGGCTTTTTGTTGTGCCTCTGTAAAGATGATCTCTTTCGCGGCCTTTATCGATTCTATCAATAGCCGGTCCACATTCTTTTCTTCTATCACGAAGATGCCTTTATCAGCAAGCGCCTTCACCTGGGTGGCAGATGCATTGGTGCGCTCTAAAAGATTAGCCTGTGATACTACCCCAAGTTTAATAGATAGCTCGGTATAGGCCATCAATAACTCCAGTTGCTTTGGCGCCCGCGATAGCTGGTCGAATAAAGCCATCAGAGCCTTTTCGCCTTTATAGTCTTTTGCCAGCGTCACAACCTTTTCCTTTCGCGGCTTGTAGTAGTTTTCTAACGATTCATTGATCTGCACCGCTTCCTTCTCTATCAGTTCATTCAGCACCTGCGCAAAATGCCTTGCGCCTATGATATTTCTAAGTTCACTGATGGTGATTTCCTTGCGGGTCTGGAGCGCATCGGCGGCAATAAAAGCTTCGTTGGTCCATTCATAGACCAGGCTTTCATCGCCCACCCATTCCAGCCGGGTTTCGCCCATCAGCTTCAGGTGCGCGGGCAGGGCGGCCTGCATCACTTCCCCGGGCGCGGCCATGTAGTATTGTGTGATCCACCGCCAGAGTTGTAGCTGCTTGTCATTGACCACGGGTTCTTCATCGATGACGCCCCTTATTGGCTTCACCATGTATGCGTCTGGTTTGTGGTCATGCAGCCGCTCTATGATTCCGGCATATTGTTTATTCTTTCCCAGCGCCACTTCTACCCGCATACCCGGTCGCAGCAGTTCCTGCATTTCGTGCGGAACACCATAAGTAAGTATTTGCGGCAGGTTGAGCGGAAGGATAATATCGGCAAACATAAACAGTGCAAGTTAAGTTAAAACTCTGCCTTTACGGATAGCTATAATGACGCTGCATCTCAATAGCCCCGGTCTTTAGGCTGGGGTCATTAAGTTAAGTTCAAATTAGGGTATTACCTTCTTCACAAGCGCGCGTGTTGTGGACAAACATCCCCCTTCCCCCCTTCGCTGGCGCACATTGCATACGCGCAAGGGGGAATGCACCCGAATATGCTATCAACTGCATCATTCTACCCCGCTTTTTTTCCTTAACTTAAGGACATTGACCTTTGGGTTGGGGTAATGAAAAATTCCATTAGGCTTTAGCCGAAATTCTATAACGCAAGTAACACTAAACGAGTAATTTCGGCTAAAGCCTCCTTATTTTCTTGCTCAACCCCGGCCTAAAGGCCGGGGCTACTGTGCGTATTACTTGATTCATTGAGTAGCACCGGGAAAGCGCATTTGTGCATTCTGAACAGAGAACACATATAGTGGCAATAACGCTTTTTTGAACTCCTGGTAATTCATTTTGTTTCTTAAAATTGTTATTTTTAACAAAAATAGGAAATAAAATGAGATATAATCTTCCCTTTCAAAATTCCTAAATTTGCCCCATGCAGAATTATTTTGAGGGGTTGAATGACCAGCAGCGCATAGCCGTGGAGCATATAGACGGGCCACTGATGATAGTGGCGGGGGCTGGAAGCGGTAAAACCAAGGTACTGACCACACGTATAGCACACCTCATGCATAGGGGTGTTGACGCGTTCAATATACTGGCGCTCACCTTTACCAATAAGGCTGCCGCAGAGATGAAAGAACGCGTGGAAAGGGCGCTGGGGAATACGGAAGCACGTAACCTGTATATAGGCACTTTTCACTCGGTGTTTGCACGGATACTGCGGGCAGAAGCTACCCGCCTGGGATACCCCAGCAACTTTACCATTTACGATACCGATGATGCCAAGGCTGTGATAAAGGATATAGTGAAGGATATGAACCTGGACGAGAAGCACTACAAGCCAGCTTACATATACAACCGCATCTCGGCAGCGAAGAACAGCCTCATTGACCCCGCGATATATAAGCAGGACACTACGATACAACAGGAAGACGCCCGCACCACGCGCCCGCTGATAGGCGATATTTATGACGCCTATGCAAAGCGCTGCTTTAAGAACGGGGCTATGGACTTTGACGACTTGCTGTTTAAGATGTATGTGCTGCTAACGACTTTCCCGGAGGCGCTTGCAAAGTACCAGGGGCGGTTTCATTATATACTTATAGACGAGTACCAGGATACCAACCTGGCACAGTATGCCATTATAAAGATGCTGGGCGCACGGCATGAGAATATTTGCGTGGTGGGCGATGACGCGCAAAGCATTTACTCGTTTCGTGGGGCGACGGTGCAAAACATACTGCAATTCCAGGATGACTATGAAGATGTGAAAATAGTGAAGCTGGAACAAAACTACCGCAGCACTCAGACGATACTGAACGTGGCCAACAATGTAATAGGCAACAACAAGAACCAGATACCTAAAGAACTCTGGACAAGCAATGTGGAAGGCGAGAAGATAGTGCTTGCCCGGACAATGACAGACAATGACGAAGGCCGGTTTGTGGCAGATGCGATAAAGGAGCAGCAGATGCGCAACCACTATAGCAACAAGGACTTTGCTATACTGTACCGCACCAATGCGCAAAGCCGTTCGTTTGAGGAAAGCCTGCGACGAATGAACATCCCTTACAAGCTGGTGGGCGGCACATCGTTTTACCAGCGCAAGGAAGTGAAGGACTACTTAGCTTACCTGCGCGTGATCGTGAACAGCCAGGATGAGGAGAACATAAAGCGAATTATCAACTACCCCACAAGGGGTATAGGCAAGACAAGCGTAGAAAAGATAATTGTACGGGCCAATGAACTGGACAAAACATTCTGGGAAGTAATAGCAGACCCGGATATGAGCGGAGTAAGGTCTGCGCAGATAGATGGATTTGTGACGATGATAAAGAGCTTCCGTACCATGCTGGAAAAGCAGAATGCTTATGATGTAGCGTTCGCGGTGGGGAAATACACAGGCCTGGTACAGGAACTGCACAACGATAAAAGTGTCGAGGGTATGGCCCGCTATGAGAATGTGCAGGAATTGCTTAACTCGATAAAAGAATTTACCGAGACCCCGGACGAAGAAGGGGAATTGCTGGATAAAAGCCTTGGTAGCTACCTGCAACAGATAACACTACTCACAGACGCCGACCAGAACAATGGTGAAGATGCCGATGTGGTGAAACTGATGACCATACATGCTGCAAAGGGGTTGGAGTTCAAGTGCATATTCGCGGTGGGACTGGAAGAGAATTTGTTTCCAAGCTCGATGAGCCTCTTTGACCGGGCGGACCTGGAAGAAGAGCGCAGGTTGTTTTATGTGGCCATAACCCGCGCTAAAGAGCGCCTGTGGATCACCTACGCCAACAGCCGTTACCGCTTTGGCAACCTGATACAGAATGAAGCCAGCCGTTTTATAGAAGAAGTACCCGCCAGCCACCTGGACAAAACATATACCGGCGCCAGCAACCGGCCACAGGCAGGCGGCTATAGCAGCCTGGTGGGGCAGTCGTTTGACAAAATGCCCTCACTGAAAAAGCTGGCCGATAAGCTTGCTTCTACTGCGCCTGCGCCGCATACACCCACCGCTAACTTTGCAGCAGATGATGCAACCGGCATGGAGGCTGGTATGCAGGTAGAGCACCAGAAATTCGGGTTTGGAAAGATAGTGGCATTGGAAGGTGGGGCGCACAACCGGATAGCGTCAATAGATTTTGGAACGGGGCATGGCGTGAAGAAGATAATGCTGAACTATGCGAAGCTGAGGATAGTGAAGTAGCAGTAAAAGTACAGTATAATAGCCTGGAGTAAATTGCTTAGGAACGATGACAAAATAAAGTACACCGTCTTACTCGTTCTTTTCCATTTTTACTTCGTTGCAAAAGTCTTTAAATAATTCATTATTCGCAGATTTTACGCCTCGTAAAAAAGAAAAATAACTTCGCAATATGGTGTACTTTATTTCGTCAACGTTCCTAAAGTTCGCTGATATAGCATAGAATATGTGTTCAGCATGTCATGGTTCGGCGGGGCTCACCATGACAGTATTTCTATTAAGCTGGGCATTGAATTTGGCATAATAAATTTCACGCAAAGACATCCTCGCAAGAGACCTCTCCCCATCCCTCTCCAAGGGGAGAGGGTGAAGTTACGTATGCGCGAGCCGATCACCCCATCCCTCGACTTCGCTCGGATTGACATTCGGCAGTCGCCTCATAAACCATCCCCTCTTTGAAAAAAAGAGTACGCAGCCAAACGCAGGAAAACCGCGTAATTTTCAAAGAGCGTTTGCCCAGTCCCGCAATTGCGGGATTTACTCACCGTGACAGTTCTTCGATTTTTCCATTAAATAAAAACTCACAAATTTATCTCTTGCGCAGTTTAAGTCTGGCTGGCATGATGGCTATTGGAAAAGATACTCTGCTTTTTCTATGCTTTCGGGCTTGCCCACGTCTATGAATACGTTGCCGGTATGGTCGTAGCCTTTTAGTGTGTGGCTCTTTGCGAGGTGCAGATACAAATCAACGAGGGAGAATTTTCCTTCAAACGGGATGTCTTTTAGTACCTCGGCTGATAGCACTTGAATGCCGCTGAATGCAAATGGTTGCAGGGGTGAAACCGGGCGGGAAATGCGCTCTTCCTTTGTATTATTATTCCTCCAGCCACATAGGGTCATATCTGCATCAAAAAGGAACTGGCGGGAAGAATCTCGCTTCATTACTGCAAGGGTTGCAAGAGTATTAACGGCATCATGCGCTTCTATCATTTTGCCAAGGTCGAGGGTGGTGAGTACGTCCACATTCATAACTACAAATGATTCTTCACCTTCAAAGAACTGTGCTGCCTTTTTGAGGCCACCACCGGTTTCCAGCAATTCGGCCCGCTCGTCTGATATAGTAACCTCGCTGCCAAAACCGCTGTGTTCAAAAAGCAGATCATCGATCATGCCTGCAAAATGATGCACGTTTACTATGACCTCATAGATGCCGAAACGTTGCAGGTACCGGATATTGTGTTCCAGCAATGTCTTGTCATTCACCTCCACAAGCGCTTTGGGAATGTGGTCGGTGTATGGTTTCAGACGTGTGCCTAAACCTGCTGCAAATAGCATTGCCTTCATGGCGTAAATTTATACTAATTTTTTCTGGATGATTTTCAATAGTTTCGTGCTATGGAACGATGACAAAATAAAGTACGCCATCTTACTCGTTCTTTTTCTTTTTTACTTCGTTGCAATCCTCCCGATGGCTATCGGGACTAATCGGGATAAATAATTCATTATTCGCAGATTTTACGCCTCGTAAAAAAGACAAATAACTTCGCAATATGGTGTACTTTATTTCGTCAACGTTCTTATCCGGTCAACAGGAAAAAATGCGATTTAGAATTATTAAAAGGTGTCAATGTTTACGGTCAATAGTTGCGCTTATATCCTGCATATTTTTGTGCACACAGGGATGGGGCCAGGTATCGCCATCGGTAGAAAAAAAGATAGAATCTAAAGAGTTACCCCCGCCGAGGAACATAAGAGTGGTAAGCGAACATACCGATGGAAAGGGTAATACGGTGCGCACCATACAATATGACCAGGGTGGACAGAAAATTACGGAAACACTTATCATACCATCAAAAGCCACTGCAAACCTGCACACGCCTATCAATCCGGATACGCTGAATAAAGACTCCGTGCTGCTTATTGTAAATAAGTCGAAATACAATCTTGAGGTAGTGTATAAAAGAAGGATAGTGCGGTCTTATAAGGCTGTTTTTGGGCCACACCCGCTTGAAAATAAAATGATGTCGGGCGACCGCTGCACACCGGAGGGGTGGTTTAAGATCCAGAATAAGAATCCCAATTCGAAGTATGACAAGTTCATGCTGCTCAACTATCCCAATGATTCATCGGTAGCATATTTCAATACACTTAAGACCAACGGCAAGATACCCCCAAACGCCCGTATTGGCGGGGACATTGGTATTCACGGCATATGGAAGGGCGGGGACGACATGATAGAAATGGGCGTGTGCTGGACGGATGGATGTGTGGCCCTGAAGAATAAAGACATAGAAGAGCTATACAAATTCACCGGCCTGGGTACAAGGGTTTTGATCAGGAAATAAGTTCAGAATGCCTTACGCTTTGGATTTTGGTATGCGGCAGATTGGCGAGAAACCCCGGCCCAAAGGGAGATGTCATTTAGTTAAGCAACTATAGCACACTCAAGCCACATTTAACCCCTGCTGGTAACGTCATTGACTTAACGAAAATCCCTACAAACGCAGGTTCGATACCTTCGGCATCGTCAATCATTTTGTATTTTATTTTCTATAAACGTTAGATGCCTTCAGCATCGCCCAGCGTGACTTTTTTGCTAAGCCAATGACATTGCCCGATGGAGTATAGTCCTTAGCATCGAAGGATATTTGTGCTAACGGTAAATGCCGGGAGCGGTTTTATTTCTTTGCCAGCGCTACTATATCTGCCACTTCCAGTACCGGTTTATCATAGCCTTTCGTCACGGTATTTATCATGGCTATGCCTACCTCCTGCAACGTGCATGCGAACCTGGGAAATGCTGCTCTCAAAAACGGGTAAAGCCAGGCAAACGCCTTGTACAATTTTGGTGTATTCTTCTGGCCCTCCGTGGCCTTCATAAACCCCGGACGGAACATATATGCCTTGCGGAACGGCAGGCTCAACAGGTGGTTTTCTGTTCTGCCTTTTACGCGCGCCCACATGCTTTTGCCCTGCTCCGTACCATCGGTGCCTGCGCCGGAGACATAGCAAAATACCATACCCGTATTTTGCGGGGCAAGGATACCGGCAACATGCGTTGTGAGGTCGTAAGTGAGGTGGGTGTATTCTTTTTCTTTAAGGCCGATAGAAGATACACCGAGGCAAAAGAAGCAGCCGTCATAGCCTGTCAATTCACTTGCTATGGGAGTAATGTCAAAGAAATCTTTGTGGATGATCTCTTTCAATTTCGGGTGTGCGACGCCACATGGCCGCCTGTTTATCACCAGTGCCTGCTCCACATCAGGGTGGGCAAGGCATTCCATCAATACGCCTTCCCCTACCATCCCGGTGACGCCGGTCACTATTACTTTTATGCCCATAGTTTATACTGTTGTTTCATGTCCGGCATGAACGTTAACCTTCTCTATTAAAAAGTCTTCATAAGCTTTTCTCCATCCTTTCCATTCGTTATCTGTGCCCAGCGAAAAATTATGAAAGATGGTGATCATGGTACTGCCTGTTTTTTCCAATAGCTTGCTCATAGTTTCCAGTTTGGCAAAGGCTTCAGCTACGGGCAACTTTGCTTCGTAGTGTGCAGTGGTATCCATGAAGCAAAAAGGGTGTATGCGCAGCGGGGTAATAGCCTCATTTTCTATATCATACCAAAGAAAGGAATTGCCGGTGCCAGCCCGGAAGCCCAGGTGGGAGCCGTATCCCATGCTGTAATCTGCCGTGATCTCATTTTTCAGGAGCAACCTGTAGGTGTCGGGTAGCTTTAGCTTAATGTAATGTTGCCGG
>JABDBX010000089.1 GCA_013288445.1 Bacteroidota bacterium | reverse complement strand
TTTATCAATTCATTTATCCGCTTTAAAACTTGTTTGTCTGTTTTCTGCCAATACAGGTAATCATCCCAGCCACGCATATTCCAGCTAAGTTCCATTATTCTTCTATTAATGGGTGGGTTTCAAATATTCCCTGTTCCGTATCTCTTATCGCCGCTTCCAACCGCTCCCTGTTTTTCGGTGAGCTAAGTAAATACTTGGTTTCCTGCCACGAATTATATTCGTCGAGGGAGATAACGACAATATTTTTATTGTGTGCCCTGGAAACGATAACCACTTCATTATTATCACAGGCATTATCTAAATTTTCCTTTAGGTTTTTCCTGAAATCGGAATAATTTACAACTACCATAAAATTATTTTAGGTACAAAATTAAGTACAATTTTTCGTTTCTCTTACTATTTTTTTTCATAAGGAATGTTAGCTTAAATTTGTATTGTAGTGATAGTTGTTTAATACCGTTCATTTTTAAAAGCATTAGATGTGGCATACAATCTGATTTTATTAGATATTGATGGTGTACTGGTGGTTACCCCCGGCTGGAAAAAACCAGAAATTAATAGTGATGGTTTTTTAGAGTTCAATAAAAAGGCCGTTATTAATCTTGTTAAAATTATTTCCGAAACCTCGGCAGATATTATTTTAACGACCAGCCATCGGAATAGTTATCCATTAAGTGAGTGGAAAAGCATTATGGATACCAGGGGCATACCCACCAATAATATAATGACAATAGATAACTACATTACGCATCCGAATCATAAAAGCCGGGTGGATGAAATTCGCCAGTGGATAAATGATTTTGGAACGGAAAAAAACTATGTAATTATTGACGATGATACCTCTCTTGATAGCCTGCCATCCAACCTTAAAAAGAGGTGGGTAAAAACAAGTCCAATGATAGGGCTGGATGATAACGCAACAACCAGGGCCTTGGATATACTAAATGGCACTGCTGCCTGAGCCAGGGCTACTCCCAGTTTAAAGTATCTACGATCATGTCCTTCCACATTACCTTTTGCGTTGAGTGAGCTGCCGTCCAGGGTATTTTCTCCGGTAGTTTGCCAAACATCATGCCAGATATATACCGGTGGTGCCCTTCTACAATGAGCCTGTTTTCTACTTTTATTGGGGGCGGTATTTCTCCGCCAATCAGTTTTTTGTGGTATTCTTGAATTCTCGGGCCAGATATTTTCTTTTGGGTTGCAATTAAATCAGCGTCATTCATCTGCTCCTTTAAAAACTCCTCAATTTCTGTTATAGTTGGCTGCATTGTGAAGGTAAAAATAATCGTGGTTTAATTATTTACATAATGTAGCTCCTCCTTCAAAAACAAACCAGTATAGCTCTCCTTTATTGCTGCAATATCTTCCGGCGTACCACTGCCCACAACCTTGCCGCCGCCGCCGCCACCCTCCGGCCCCATGTCTATCACATAGTCGGCTACCTTTATCACATCCATATTGTGTTCAATCACCAATATAGTATTACCCCTGTCCACCAGCCGGTTCAGCACCAGCAGCAAATGTTTTATGTCTTCAAAATGCAGTCCCGTAGTGGGCTCATCGAGAATGTAAATGGTTTGGCCCGTGTCCCGTTTCGATAGCTCGGTAGCCAGCTTCACTCGTTGTGCCTCACCACCACTAAGGGTTACTGCGCTCTGGCCCAGGGTCACATAGCCCAGACCTACATCCTGCAGGGTCTTTATCTTCCGGTGCAGGTACGGAACGTTTACAAAAAACTCCACAGCTTCATCCACCGTCATATTTAGCACGTCCGATATCGACTTGCCCTTGTATCTTATCTCCAGCGTTTCGCGGTTATACCTGCGGCCATTGCACTTTTCGCATTGCACATACACATCAGGCAGAAAGTTCATTTCTATCACCCGCATACCACCGCCCTGGCACTCTTCGCAGCGGCCACCTTTTACATTGAATGAAAACCGCCCGGGAGTATAACCCCTTATCTTCGCCTCCGGTACCTGTGCAAACAACTGGCGCACCTCGTTGAAGAAGCCGCAATAGGTTGCCGGATTGCTTCGCGGAGTACGGCCTATGGGGCTTTGGTCTATTTCTATTACTTTATCTATGTGCTCCAGGCCCGTTACCTTTTTATACGGCATAGGGGCTTGCTTAAAGTTATGGTAGCAGTGCCTGCCAAGTAGCGGATACAGCGTCTCGTTAATAAGCGTGCTCTTGCCACTGCCAGATACGCCGCTTATACAGATGAATGTACCCAACGGCAGCTTTACCGATACATTTTTCAGGTTGTTGCCTGTAGCGCCGTCCAGCGTTAATTTCTTTCCATTTCCTTTTCTCCGTTCTGCAGGCACTTCAATACGCAGTGTATTATTGAGGTAGGCCGCAGTGGTTGTGTTCTGCTGCAGTACCTCTGCGGGCGTACCCGCGCTCACTACCCTGCCCCCATGCATGCCTGCTGCAGGGCCTATATCTATAAGATGGTCCGATGCAAGCATTATATCCTTGTCATGCTCTACCACCAGCACAGAGTTACCACCGTCGCGCAGGCTCTTGAGGGCCTTTATCAGGCGTTGATTATCTCTTTGGTGTAGCCCTATGCTCGGCTCGTCCAGTATGTATGTTATACCGGTGAGTTGCGACCCTATCTGCGTTGCAAGCCTTATGCGCTGCGACTCGCCGCCGCTCAATGTTCGGGTAGCGCGGTCGGTAGAAAGATAATGCAGCCCCACATCCAGCAGAAAGTATAGCCGGTCGCGTATCTCTTTAAGTATATCTTTTGCTATAGCATTTTGTTTGTTGCTCAGGCGTCCCTCAATACCCCTGAACCATTCCATCAACTCTTGTAGCGATTTCGCCGATAGCTCCGAAATGTTCATTCCATCAAGCTTAAAAAACAGGCTTTCCTTCTTCAGCCGCGCGCCATTGCACAAAGGGCAGGCATTCAGTTCCATAAACTTTTCGGCCCAGGAGCGCACCCCCTCTGATGTAGTTTCATTGAACCATCGCAGCACCATATTCACTATCCCTTCATAATTATGTTGCACTACCTGCTCGTGGTAGGTCTCTGCTTCATCATTGGTATAGGTGATCACGCCTTCTTCATTGCCATACAGCAGTATGTTCAGTTGCTTTTGCGGAATATCTTTAAGGGGTGCACTGAGGGGTATCTTATTTTTCTTGGCAAGGATCGTGGCCATCTGGAAGGCCCACGCATCCCGCTCCCCGCCGAGCGGGGCAATACCGCCATCGGTTATGGTCTTGCTCATATCGGGCAGCACTTCCTGCATATTCACCTGGTAAACACTGCCAAGCCCCTTGCACTTAGGGCAGGCCCCATACGGCGAGTTGAATGAGAACGTATTAGGCGATGGCTCTTCATAAGACAAGCCCGTATCAAGGCACATAAGCGTTTTGCTGTATTGGGTAATGGCGTTTGTTTCCGCATCGGCTATGAACATCAGCTCTTTGCCCATTTGCAGGGTTTTCTGCACGCTCTGGCTCAGGCGGGTCTGCTCGTCAGGCTTCACCGCAAGGCGGTCCACCACCAGCTCTATATCGTGTATCTTGTACCGGTCCAGTTGCATCCGCTCCTTTAGGTCTGTTACCTCGCCATCTATGCGCACCTTCAGGTAGCCCTGCTTGCGCAACTGCTCAAAAAGCTCGCGGTAATGCCCTTTACGCCCCCTCACCACAGGCGCCAGTAGTATTATCTTTTTGCCTGCAAAGTTCTGCTGTATGTGCGCAACTATCTCCTCCTCGCTAAACTTCGCCATTTTCTTACCAGTATTGTACGAAAATGCCTCTGCCACGCGGGCATACAGCAGGCGCATAAAATCATATACCTCGGTTACGGTGCCTACAGTGGAGCGGGGATTACGATTGGTTGTTTTCTGTTCAATGGAGATTACCGGCGATAGCCCCGTGATCTTATCCACATCTGGCCGGTCCAGGTCGCCCATGAACTGGCGGGCATAAGCGGCAAAGCTTTCCATGTACCGGCGCTGACCTTCGGCAAAAATTGTATCAAATGCCAGCGACGACTTACCGCTGCCACTGATACCCGTAATGACCACCAGTTTATTCTTAGGTATGCTTACATCTATATTCTTCAGGTTATGCACCCGTGCGCCCAGCACCTCTATATTTTCGCTCCGTTTCCTTTTCGCAGTTAATTCCGTATTCATGTTAGCTGCAATTTACGCACGAATTTTCGGAATGGATTTATGAGGGGATAGTTTGTGCTTATTCCAATCGACTCAATTGCTGATCAAAAATTTAAATTTCCCGCAATAAGTTAGGCGTAATCCACCACCCTTCATGGAATTAATCCAAATTCTGGAATATAATCCATATTATGGATCATACTGCTACTGTGCCAAAAGTCAATATGCTGATTATCAACATTTTATGATTTTGGCACGGCTTTGGTAATACTCTTTACAACAAACAAACAAACAAACTCAAGCAAATTAACTCAACAAACAAAACTCAAACAAAATGAAAAACATCACTCAAGTAATCGCAACATTCTTCAAGTCAAATTTCGACTTCTCCTACCGTGGCCTTTCCTGGTACGAAGCTTAATCAATTGAAGAAAAACTCAAACAAACAAACTCAAACAAACACTCAAACAAATTAACTCAACAAACAAACTCAAACAAAATGAAAAACATCACTCAAGTAATCGCAACATTCTTCAAGTCAAATTTCGACTTCTCGTATCGTGGCATGTCGTGGTATGAAGCATAATTTCTACCGTTTTCGGTTCACACTTACAAACACTTAGGCCGGGTAAAGGGTTCCCCTTCTCCCGGCATTTTTATATGTCTCAGGTAGGCCAACCTTTCTTTGAAAATCAGGCTGCCATTGTTCTTAGTGACGACACCCGCAAGAAACGATTTGCTTCCACCATCCGCCGTCACTTTCCAGTAAAAATTTTATTTTTAAAATAATTTTGGATTATCTTAGCGCAAACATCTGGTATGAAACGACCATTCGAAAGTTCAATTTTTATTATTTTCATCCTTGTTAGCTGTTGCGGCATCTTTTCCGGCTGCATAAAAAACAGGTCTGTTACTACTATCAATCCTTCCATGACTGCCAATATTGGCTCATATAATTTTACTGCGTTAACCGTAGAGCCATCAACTATAGATACCCAGGCGCACGATTCTATAACAACACTGGTAATCACCGGCAATACTGCCGATATGACGTCCCCCCATGATAAAATTGAGTTAAAAATATCCAAGTACAAAATACGTACCGGCACTTTTTCCATCGTGGAGAACCAGGCATTTGCATTCTATGTGCATTCAGGCGTCTATAGCTACGCATTAGGCGGTATTGTGGCTATTACGCAGGTTACGCCGACCAGTCTTATAGGTTATTTTTCTTTTACTACCCAGGATGGCCTGGTGGTGGCGAACGGTGCATTTAACGTACTCCGACCGTACTAGCAACGATGATAAAATAAATGTCACCATCTGACTTGTTCTTTTACATTTTTTCTTCTTTGTAAAAGTCTTAAAATAGTGTACTATTCGCAGATTTTACGCCTCGAAAAAAAGGAAAATAACTGCGCCATATGGTAGCATTTATTTTATCAACGTTGCCTAACCCATATTTTTTGTATTTTTACACCCTTTAAAATACGAAACGAAAAAGTTTGGCGTTATTTTTGCTGTAATAGATTATTATGAAAAGGTTTTTGGTATTGATCCCTGTGTGTGTGTGTATTGTATTTGCGGCTTGTAAGAAGGTGAGTGGCCCGGCAAATGGGAATAGTGTGCAAGTAAATAATAACCTGGATTCCACCGTATCGTTTAGCGCCAGCATCAATTCTACAACCCCAAACTGGACAACGGATTCGGCATACGGGTATTTTATTAAGTCGGCGGGTAATGACAGCCTTTTAAGGCCACTGCTCATAACGGCTTCGAAAAATGTCTATAAAGGAACTTACAGTTCGTTTAAACTCAACATTACAAATTACACCGGCCCAAAAACTTATAATATTGATCCTCCCGGCAACTCAATAAGCTATAACGAAGGGAATACCCAGTTTTTTGCTACCTATGGCAGCATCACCATTACCAGCGACACCCCTTATGCCATGATAGGCACTTTTTCCTTTGGTGCAGACAGTATGCAGGTGAAGGGATCCTTCAATGTGGCTACACCTTAAACTTTGGTCGTTCCTATTATTGCCGGTAGTGTATCTTCCCCCTCTTTTTTTGTGGAATGTGTTTACTTCGGTAAAATGAGAACTCCTTATACCTCGCAGTTTTAGTACGCGGCATTTTGCGAGAATGTTCGCGAGAACCCCCCGGCCCTGAAGGGAGATGCTGCGTAAAACGAGAGTTATTGTGATTATTTCAATTTGTGAACAGGCCCTTCAAAACATTTGATTCTATTGATAGGGGTGAGGAGTTCTGAAATGGAGCCGTTCGGGTGTTATTCAAGACGCTGATTATTGTACCTCGCTTTTATGATATGCCACAATCTGTTTAACAGGGTAATTATTAGCGCATTGCCAATGTTTCCATCAAACATTTTTCTTAGCAGCAGTTTATCATGGATGCCTTCTGCAGGGATACTCGTAAATACAATAACACACAACAGCAGTACCGCCTTTACTACGGTTATCGCAATTAACCAGAAAATGAACTCAATAAATACAACTTTGGTGTCTTTCCCTGCCATATGTGTATCATTGATTTTTGCCGTAGGTAGCTGACTCTCTTAATCATTCATAGTGTTCAGTATCTTATCTATCTCCCCTATTACGTTGTCTAACTGTTGGCGCATGTTTTCTTTGTCCTCATCCAGTTCTATAGTCTTGCCCATATGCACGCTTACCATGCCATTCTCCAGCGATGATAGTTTTTTCCCCAGCACCTCAACTGTTTTGTTTTGAGCGGCAATAGTCTCCTTCAGACGTTTATTCTCCGCCTCCAGGGCCGCGTATTTTTTCAGCAGCATATTCAGTTTTTTGCTTAGTTGGTCCAGTGCCTCCATTATTCGCGAATTTGAGCGCCAAGCTTGTTTTTATACACATCCATAAGTTGCCGCATCAGTTGTTCTGTTTCTGTGTCTGTCAAAGTACGGTCTTGTAGCTGAAAAGTATAACTTAATGCATAAGATTTTTTCCCCTGCCCCAATTTCTCGCTTTCAAAAACATCAAACAGGTTGTAAGATTGTAGCTGTTCCAGTTTCAGTTGTTCCGTGGTTTCCTGTACCTGTTTGTAAGATACGGCACTGTCTATGATAATAGCTATATCGCGCCTCACAGCGGGGAATTTAGGCACTTCGCGGTAGCTTATTTTGTTGGCAGCCTGCGCCTTCATCCACAGATCCCACTGTATCTGTGCAAAGAAAACGTCCTGCTTAATATCGAACCTGCCGAGCGTTGCTGCAACAACTTGTTTGGCTACGCAAAGGGTTTGGTTTTTCCACTTCCACACTATTTCGTTATTGCCATCGGCATTATTGTAGGCCACAGGCGTATTCGAAATACCGGCATAGTTAAGCAGGTTGCCCAGTATGCCCTTTAGGTGAAAGATACTTGCGGGCTGCGACTTCTGGTTCCACTGCCCTGCTGTTACATTACCGGTTATCCAGAGTCCCAGCGCAGCTTCCTGTACGTATTTGCCACTATAAGTGGCATAGGTATTGCCAAACTCAAACAGGCTCAGGTCCTGGCTTTTACGATTGCAGTTATACTGTATCACTTCCAGGCCACCCTCTTGCATAGAAGGCCGCATTACGTTCAACTCGCTACTTAGGCTATTTATCATTTTCACCAGGCTGGTATTCTCTGGGTAGTATTTACTGTTTACTATTGAGTTGGTCACTATCTCCTGCATACCCATGCCACACAGTAATTCAGCCATGCGTTCACGCGCATTGCGGTCGCTATGCATAGGCTTTGTAAGCGCTATATGCAGCCTGCCGGGAATATGAATATTGTCCAGCCCGTCTATGCGCAATATCTCTTCCACAATATCTGCCGGCTGCGATACATCTGTTTTGTTTGAGGGCACTTTTAGGGTAAGCCCTTCCTTGGTTTCGTGCATTATCTCAAAGCCGGAAGCTATAAGTATCTCTTGTATGGCTACATGGTGGTATGCCTTGCCGCTTAGTTTCTGTATGTAGCTGTAGGTTACATTTACTGTTGTCGGTTGCAGGGGGGATGGATATTCGTCCGTAATGCCGGGTAAAATTTCGCCACCTGCTAATTCCGCTATCAGCGTGGCTGCACGTTTTAGCGCAGGAAGTACATTATTAATATCCACACCTTTTTCAAAGTGCGTAGCCGCATCCGTGCGCAGGCCATGGTGCAGCGATGTGCGGCGTATATGCTTGGGATCAAAGTAGGCGCTCTCTAAAAATACATTTGTTGTACCCTCGCTGATACCACTATTCAATCCCCCGAAAACCCCGCCGATAGCCATTGGTCCGTTTGCATCGCAGATCATCAGATCGTTGTCTTGCAGTTTTCTTTCCTTGCCATCAAGCGCAGTAAACACGGTAGCCGCGGGCAGGAAGCGCACATTGATCTCTTTACCCCCTATTTTATCAGCATCAAATGCGTGCAATGGCTGGCCGTATTCGTGCAGCACATAGTTGGTAATGTCCACAATGTTATTGATGCTGCGCATACCGATGGTATGCAACCGCTGCTGCAACCACTCCGGCGATGGTCCCACTTTCACATTTCGCAGGCTGATGCCCGCATAGCGTGGACAGGCTTCTGTTGCTTCGATATGCACTTTTATTATCGGTGTTGCGGCCAAATCAGCAGTCGCCATCACACCTGTTTCCGGTAGCTTTACTATGTGCCTGTTTCCCCGGTGGTGGGTAAGGTATGCACATACATCGCGGGCCACACCAATGTGGCTGTTGGCGTCAGAGCGGTTGGGCGTAAGGCCAATATGTATGGCAAAATCAGTTTCGGGTATCTTAAAGTATTCTTTCGCAAGTGTGCCTACAACCGCATCAGGCGGCAGTATCATAATACCAGCATGGCTTTTGCCCAGGCCTATTTCATCTTCGGCGCATATCATTCCGGCGCTTTCTTCGCCGCGTATCTTGGCATTTTTTATCAGGAACGGTGCGCCTTCCGTAGGGTGAACAGTGGTACCTACAGGGGCTACTACCACCTTTTGCCCGGCTGCTACATTTGGTGCGCCGCACACTATTTGCACCGGCGAAGGGCTGCCAATGCTCACTGTGGTCACGCTCAGCTTATCAGCATTCGGGTGCTTCTGGCAGGTGAGTACCTCGCCGATCACCAGCCCATCAAGGCCTCCGGGTATGCTTTCCACCGCTTCTACGGCCTCTACTTCAAGGCCTATAGAAGTGAGTATATTGCTTAATTCGTTTACTGGCACGGCTTCCGGCAGATACTCCAGCAGCCATTGGTAGGAAATGATCATTTAAACCTCAATTTTAGCAAAGATAGACGATGATGATAGCAAAAACCAGCTTCTTAAAAAAACCCATTAACAATTGATTTTTCAACAATAAAATGTGTATTGGGTGTTCATTAACCTTAGTAAGGTAAAAAATATGTGGATAACGTGACTTTTTGCTGGGAAAACTGTCGGAAATTTGTTGAACAAGACTTTAAAAGTTTACTTGAGCTTTATGTTTGCAGAATTAAACCAACCTTTTACATTCGTTCAATCCCCTTCAGGTTTTTAACCTTTACTTAATACAGGCTTAACGACAAATAAATAAATTATTATTTGAATGTGCAACGCCTGCAGGTAGCGGATTTTCCTAAAGAGTAATAAAGTAAAATATAAATTACAGCATAATAGTATTATAATAATGTCAATAAATATTAAAAAAGATTTTTTAGGTACAAGAAGCCGTAAACCCGACCTCTCCACGCTTGTATATGGCAAAGTGCCCCCACAGGCGCCAGAGCTGGAGGAAGCGGTGCTTGGGGCCTCAATGCTGGAAAAAGACACCTTTGCCCAGGTCCTGGAGATCATCCAGAGCGAGGAGTGTTTTTACATGGATGCCCACCAGAAGATATATGCCGCCATGCGCCGCCTCTTTGATAAAGGCACGCCGGTGGATCTGCTGACCATTACAGAAGAGCTTAGAAAAACAAACGAATTAGAAATTATTGGTGGCGCATACTACCTCACGCGCCTCACCATGAGTGTACTGTCCAGTGCACACGTAGAAGCCCATGCCCGCATAGTGATGGAAAAGTTCATCCAGCGCGAACTGATACGCATTAGCGGCTCTGTGATCTCTGACGCCTATGAAGATAGCACCGACGTGTTCGACCTGCTGGATAAGGCTGAATCTGGCCTTTATGAGATAACCGACAAGCACCTGCGCAAAAACTTCAGGAGCCTGCAGGATGTGCTCGTAAAGACCATGAATGAAATTGACGAGAACCGGAATAAAACAGACGATATTACCGGGGTACCATCGGGCTTTGCTGGCCTTGACCGGCTTACCGCAGGCTGGCAAAAAACCGATCTTATCATACTCGCCGCACGTCCGTCTGTGGGTAAAACGGCATTTGCCCTTAACCTGGCCATGAATGCCGCAATGAATGCCGGCAAACAATTCCCTGTAGCAGTATTCTCCTTAGAAATGGGTGCAGGGCAGATAGTGAAAAGGATGCTGAGCGCAGTAAGCGAGGTGAATATGGAAGCCATAACCCGTGGCAAAATGGCAGAGCATGAGTTCATACAAATGACCCAGCGCATGGTGAAGCTGTCGCAGGCCAAGATATTCCTCGATGACCAGGCAGCCCTCAATATCTTCGAGCTACGTGCAAAAGCCCGCAGGCTGAAGCAGAAACACGACATACAACTAATACTCATAGATTACCTGCAGCTGATGCAGGCCAGTGTGGAAAAAGGCGGCAACAGGGAGCAGGAGATAAGCAAAATATCGCGCGACCTAAAAGCCCTGGCAAAAGAACTGGAAGTGCCTATTATAGCCCTTTCGCAGTTGAACCGTTCGGTGGAGACACGTAAAGAATCTAAAATACCCCAACTGAGCGATCTCCGTGAGTCGGGAGCGATAGAGCAGGATGCCGACCTGGTAATGTTCCTGTACCGCCCTGAGTATCACGGCATATCGAACGATGCTATGGGAGAGACCGTGGAAGGTGAAACCCAGATACACATAGCCAAGCACCGTAACGGCAGCACGGGTATGGAAAAGGTACGCTTCATAAAGGAGTACCAGAAGTTTGTGGACATGGAAGACAACCGCTTTAACAGCGGTGGAGGCAACTTCAATAGCGGCGGCGCCCCTCCTAAAGATAATCCGCAAGCAGGCATCCGCCGCGACCCAAGCGAATTTGGCGGCTCAAAACTATTCATCCCCGGCGGCTTCCAGACCCGTCCGTCCAAGCTCAACGACACCAATTGGGACGATGACGACATGGGAGGCTCACAGTCATTCAAACGCCCAGCAGCACCAGATGATGATGTGCCGTTTTAGAGTTGATAAAAGCTGATTACAGACAATATTGTAATCAGCGCTTATGCCTAGAAATTGAGGCGGAAAATAAGATAAAAAAGGCTCCCAATCACAGCCTTTTTTATTACCTTCATAATATGCGTTTATTGCCCAATGCTTTCATTTTGATGTTGTTTTGCGTGATACTAATTGACTGCAAGCAGGAAGTTAACATTAAAGACAAATGCTATGAGGGCAATGGCATAAATTTCGACACTTGCTATACAACAATTGCGGTAGGTAAGGTTTCCCTTAGTGACTCAATAAAATATAAAGGGAAATTTAGAGACACTATTTGGACGGAATATTTTATAAAGGGTAGAGATACAACGTTGCTTGAAAATGTAACTGTTCCACCACCCCCTGATAATTAACCGTAACGCGTCATTACCGTTCAAACTGACACATTACTCGATTTTCCGTATTCGGCCTAAGTCTTATTTTGAGTGCTATTAGGTTGCCTAATTTTGTGTTCCTCATATAGTGGATTGCCATAGTAAAGAACAAGCTAAATGGCCTTGATGCGGTATTCCCCCTTGCGCGCTGGCTTTGTGCGAGAGCGAAGGGGGCGAGGGGGATGTTTTTTAATATATGGTTCCATGCCAAATAAAATCATTCCATATAACCCGGCACTAAAAGCGATCGCACGTAAGTTGCGCAAAAACAGTACGCTTAGTGAAGTGCTGCTATGGCAGCAAATTAAAAACAAGGCATTAGGTTATGAATTTCACAGGCAGATAACCGATAGACAACTTTATTGTCGATTTTTATTGCCATGAATTAGGGCTTTGTATTGAAATTGATGGGAATAGCCATGAAATAGACACAGTCATAGAACATGATATATTAAGGCAGGAAAAACTGGAAAGATTAGGTGTC
>JABDBX010000088.1:1711-12687 GCA_013288445.1 Bacteroidota bacterium | reverse complement strand
CAGGGCGCTGCTACCGGCGTGGGCGGCATACACCGCGATATTTTCACTATGGGCGCGCGGCCTATAGCCTCGCTCAACTCCCTTCGTTTCGGCAAGGTGGACAACCCGAAGACCAAATGGCTCATAAAGGGCGTGGTAAAAGGCATTGGCCACTACGGCAATTGTTTCGGCGTGCCTACCGTGGCCGGCGAGGTGTATTACGAAAGCTGCTACCAGACCAATCCGCTGGTAAACGCCATGAGCGTAGGCGTGGTAAAGGTGGGGCAAACCGTTTCTGCAACATCGCACGGCGCGGGGAACCGCGTATATATCGTAGGTGCCTCCACGGGCAAAGATGGCATTGGCGGTGCATCATTCGCCTCTGCCGACATAAATGAGAACAGCGCCGAATCGCTGCCATCGGTGCAGGTGGGCGATCCGTTTGAAGAAAAGAAATTACTGGAAGCCTGCCTGGAAATGATACCCACCGGGGCGCTGATAGGTATGCAGGATATGGGCGCTGCCGGCATTACCTGCAGCACCAGCGAAATGAGCGCCAAAGGTGAGCATGGCATGATCATTCACCTGGACAAAGTTCCTACCCGCCAGGCCAATATGAAACCCTGGGAGATGCTGCTGAGCGAAAGCCAGGAGCGTATGCTCATAGTGGTAAAAAAAGGCCGCGAGGCCGAAGTGCAAACGATATTTGATAAGTGGGACATACACTGTGTGCATATAGGCGAAGTAACAGCCGACCCACACCTTAAATACTACATGAATGGCGAACTGGTAGCCAATGTACCGGCTGAAAGCCTGGTACTGGGCGGCGGCGCACCTATTTACGAAAGAGCCTACACTACCCCTGAATATTTTAAGGAGATCAACAAATTTGACCCGGACAGCATACCTGAGCCAACGGACATAAAAAGCATTGCCTACGAACTCATACAGCAGCCGAACATAGCCTCAAAACGCTGGATATATGAGCAGTATGACAGCATGGTGGGCACAGGCAATACCCACACCAACGAGCCAAGCGATGCCGCAATAGCACGAGTGCATGGCACTAAGAAAGGCATAGCCATGACCACCGATTGCAACAGCCGTTATGTATTTGCAGACCCTTACAAAGGCGCAATGATAGCTGTGAGCGAGGCGGCAAGGAATATTGTTTGCAGCGGCGGGCTGCCGGTGGCCATCACTAATTGCCTCAATTTTGGGAACCCGTATAACCCGGAAGTTTATTACCAGTTTGTACATGCTATAAAAGGCATGGGCGAAGCCTGCCTGAAATTTGATACACCGGTAACCGGCGGCAATGTAAGTTTCTACAACCAGAGCGAAGATGGCCCTGTGTACCCCACACCCACGATAGGCATGGTGGGCATTCTTGATTCGCTGGACCAGAAAATGTCGCTGAATTTCAAACATCCCGGCGATAGCATTTACCTGATAGGCCAAAGCAGGAACGATATAAACTGTTCGGAATACCTGCACAATATCTGCGGTGTCACACATAGCCCGGCGCCGCACTTCGACCTGGAAGAGGAGTTTAATGTGCAGCAAACTGTGGCAAGGCTGATAAGCGCCAAACTGATAAAATCGGCGCACGATATTTCTGAGGGCGGCCTGTTGGCCTGTCTCTTAGAGAGCGCCATGACCTGCAACCTTGGTTTCACCATAATCACAGACCGTACCGTTCGTAGCGATGCATTCTGGTTTGGCGAAGCGCAAAGCAGGGTTGTAGTAAGCGTGAACCCCGACATACAGCCGCTTTTTGAGGCCGAACTAAAGGGCACACCCTTTACCCGCATAGGCCATGTAAATGCCCAGAAGGATATTTGTATAGACAATGAAAGCTGGGGCTATGTTAGCGACTGGAAAGAAGCCTATGATACTGCCTTGGAAAAAGCTGCTGAGCTCCTGATTTTTTTTACACAATGCTAAATAGCGATCCTGTCATGGTGAGCCCCGCCGAACCATGACATGCTGATATGATATTCTGAAGTTAAATCAAGGACTGGATTGGTCAATTAAATCTTATGTAACATAGTAAAATCAAGGCATAATATTTTTGACCGTATCCTGGGTAAGCCCGGTTATTTTGGCAGTCATTTCTATGCTCATACCATTTTGGAGGCAGTTTCTCGCAATTTCTGTCTTTTCATCTTTTTGCCCTTCTAATCTGCCAGACAAAAAACTGGTACTCATACTGCTTGCATAGTCGCGCCAGGCATCCAGGTCGCTTTCATATTCCTCCATTTCGGCCTTACTCAACTTCAGAATATCTAATTTCTCCTTTGCCTCTTGCAGTCCCTTGGCTTTTGTCCCTTCTTTTACCTCTTCATTCTTCAGAAAATCAATCCACTCGTCCAGCGTATTTTTTGCAACGCCGTCAAACTTATTCACCTTGATAATGTAATATTCAGGGTATATCTGCGGTATTTCCTCGGCCTGGAACACAATCTGCTCATGATTCGAAAGGCTTAATATATCGTTCTTATATATCCCGACAAAATTAGTGGTACCGTGATAAATGTAATCGCTGCCATGCCCCAGGTCGAAGTACACTATGTTTACGGATATTACTTTCTTTATCCGGGAATACTCCATGCCTTTATCCATATTATCAACCATCAGCTTCGATACGCCAAACAATATGCGCGCTAAGTAATCGTGTGTATAGTTGCTTTGTACTTCTATAATAATGAGCGCACCTTTAGAGTCGCGGACCAACAGGTCCACGCGGTTCATCTTATTATCTATACTTTGTTTGTTGCTCTCACTTTCTAAAATGCCATCTATAATTATATCTTCTCCCAGCAGTTCACTCAAAAAACCTTCCAATATGCCAAAATTGGCTTTGTTCCGCAACAGCCTTTTTATAGCCCAGTCGAACCGTATTGTATTTCTCATTACCTTAGATATTAAAAGGCAAATGTAATTAATTAGGCGCTACCAATATCACGGCGTTTCATAGCACACCTGCGCATAGGCTGTTTCCCCTGGCATAGGTGGGTTTAGTTTTTTCACGCACACTCTTATTTTCATTGCTGCGGGAAATTGTTCCTGTAGCGTAGTATGAATATTCAGCACAAAAGTTTCCAGTAACTGACCCGGAACCTGAAAAGTGTCCGCAACAATTTTTCTTATCAGCGTATAGTCGGCAAACGGCCAGGGGAGCACGTCGGATAGCCAAAGGTCCACATCTGTTACAAACGCATTTCCAAGGATATGTTCCTCCTGGTATAAACCATGTGGTGCATATATCTTTATTCCGTGCAGGGATACTGTAAGCATGTAAAGCCAAAAGTAAACAAAAGCTATTATACTTCGGGCAGCACGGCTTTGTCCAATTCTTGAAGAGGGTTTGGTTCCGTAGGTCAAGCCCTGAAAGGGCGTGATCTAACAGCGATGGGCATCGCCCATCGAACGAGCAATGGACAAAGTCCCGCCAATATGCTCGCGAGTTGTCCCACACCTTTTTCTGGTGTGGGACAACTACACGCAACACCTGCACGCGCACTTCAAGCCCTGAAAGGGCGTGATCTAACAGCGATGGGCATCGCCCATCGAACTCGCGCAGGACACACATCTGTCCCACAAAGTACGGTTATTTAAACCTCGTAGAAAGCGTATAAGGAAAAGCAAGCACCTCATACCTTTTATTATCGGGCTTTAGCGTATTCAGGTCATACACAGTGTACCACCCATTAACTCCGCCACACAACGGGGAGTGGTGTGAGGTGCCGCCCTGGTTAGTACTGCAAATAAACACAAGCCCGTCCTGCTCGTCAACCGCAATATCATGTGGCTGGCTGAAATCGCCATATAGCGTTGTTACCACCTTATGCGTGGTATAATCGATCACATATACCGACCCGGTGCTGCCTGGAGTGGGGTTACTTTTATCGAGCATACAGGCAACAAATAAATAGCCTTTTGAAGTGGATATGGCCATCTCCTGCGGGTAGGCGCCAACAGGTATAGAATCGAGAATTACATCGCTGTATGCATCCATTACACGCACCTCATTCGATGTCTGGCAGGTCACAAAGTATCTGGAATGGTCCGGAAGCATCTCTAACTGGTGCGGATCTGGCGTTGTCGGGTTCGATGTCACTATCGCCTGGGTACCCTTTATCGGCACTTGCTTCAGGTAAAAGCCCGTTGACGGGAAAGAAAATTTATTGACAACATTTCCCTTCTGCAATGCCACAAAAAAAGTATCGAATGTTGCGTTGCTGGCAACGCCATGAGGATACAAAAAAGAAGAAGTGCCACCCGAATTTACATCAATGGACATTTTTTCGTTGATCGTCATGCTTGCCGTATTCAGTGTTACTACATAGCCCGGAGATGTCCACCCGGTAACCATAAGCGCAGTGTCAGAGGGCGACAGATTTATTATACTCCAAAAGCCCACACTGCCGCTCGGCACCGCACTATTTAAGTTGGCTGTGCTTACAACAGTGTCCGTTCGCGTATCAATTTTCTGCACATAGCTGCCGCTATACAAGGATACATACGCAAAATTACCATCGTGCGAAACTTCAACATCGTGCGGAACAGGATTCTCGTTGTCCCCTACCGTTATATACCGCATCACCAGCTTACTTTGCGCGTCAATCACGGCTACCTGGTTGCAGGCAGTTGACATGGCTAAGTATATTTTCTGCCGGGTATCCGCGTTGGTCGCAAAGGGTATGTTGCCGCTGTTGTCTGGCGCTCCGCCTGCTACCCAGTTTTTCAGGGTGGCGTATTCTTTTGCTGTTATTGGCGTTATGGGTCTAAAGTGGTTTGTATCGTATGCGTTAACGGTGCCGGGGTCAAAGCCATTGTTGCAATAGGAAAGCAAAGTGCTGTACTTTGCGCTGTAAGCTACAACTACAGCCCCTGAGCTGCTGCCCTGCAGCATGTGTTGCCAGCTATCCAGCAGCAGGTCGCCTGCATTCTGGTAGCTGGCGGGGTTGTGGCAACCCGAATTTGTACATTTGTTCAGGATGATGCTTGCAATCGAATCAGGGAAATTACCGTTGGATGGGGTTACGCTTATTTGCGGTTTATGCACACACGCGGTAATGCATATTGCAGCAGCAGACAAAAACACAAAAATATATACCGCAAGACGTTGCATCTGTCTGCCTGATTTTAATATGAAGTTATGCAAATTAACGCAAACCCGGCGGCTTGGCTGTGTATTGTGTATCTGCAAATTGATTTTGTAACGGTTGCTTATCTTGCAAGCTCAATGATGAAAAGGTTTCTCCTGGCGCTCGTAATGCTTATGCTATCTTATCCCGGCGCACAGTGCCAGGTAAAGGATACAATTATGAGTGGCGGGCAAGTGAGGCTGCATAAAATAATTATTGAAGGAAATAGTGCTACCCGGCGGTCTGTGATCTTGCGGGAAATAAACATACACGAGGGTGATATTATTCCCGCAGATTCTGTAGCAGCCTTGCTACAGGAGAATAAACTGCGCCTCTTCAATCTGCAACTCTTCAACGAGGTGGACCAGCGAACGAAACGAAACGCAGACGGGATGGACTGGTATATAAAAGTGAAAGAGCGATGGTATATAATACCGTCGCTTACTGTGCAGTTTGCCGACAGGAATTTCAATACCTGGTGGGTGAAGGAGGGTCACGATCTGCGCCGCGCATCTGCCGGACTAACGGTCACCGATAAAAACTTCCGGGGCAACTTAGAATCCCTCGCAGTTACGGTACAGGACGGCTATACACAAAAACTTGGCGTTAGCTATATGCGGCCCTATGTAAATAAGGGGCAAACAAATGGCCTCGGCTTTTCGCTGAGTGTATCCCAAAGCCGTCAAACCTATTACAGTACCGATTCCGACAAGTTGGTCTATGCAGGCACCTACTCCGGCCCGGTGGTATGGCGGGAGGCAGAGTGCGGTATCAGCTATATTTATAGGCCTGCATACGCCTCCAGGCACATATTTCAGCTTAGTTACAAAGACTATTCGGTGAGCGATACCATACTGAAGCTTAATCCCGATTACTATCTGAATAAAAGCGACCGTGCGCGTTTCGTTGAACTATACTACCGCTATGAATTTAATGGTGTGGATAACTGGAATTACTCGCTGGAAGGGTTTAAATTGATGACAACAGGAGTAGTGCGCAGCGGTATTGAGGGATTGAAATTCCAGGGTTTTGCAAATGTAGAAGCCGGTGTTTTCCGCAGCCCTGTTCCCCGGTGGTATGTCTCTGCCATTTTCCGTGGGCGGCTCATGTATCCGCAAGGCCAGCCATACTATTTCCAGGGTGGGCTGGGCACACAAACAGACTATGTAAGGGGTTATGAATACTACGTGATAGATGGCAGCAACTATGGCCTGCTCCGGCTTGACCTGAAGCGCGAGATTTTCAATAACACTTACTCTATTCCGGTAAAGTATTTTACAGCAATACCTCTGCGCATCTATCCAAAGATATACATGGATGCAGGCTATGTCAGTAGCCCAACACCCGGAAATAGTTTCCTGAGCAACCAGTTACTCTATTCGGCGGGTGTGGGCATAGATGTGGTAACGCTTTATGATATTAAATTCCGCTTTGAGTACACCTTTAATCATTTGGGGCAAAATGATTTATATTTACACTTTAACAGCGAGTAAAACTGCTAAATCAAACCATCCCGCGGATCTTTTATGCTGGTAGCGCTATATAACAGAACATTTGATGAGCAGGATGTGCCCGTGCTGCTGCGGATACTGAAACTGCTGGAGTTCCATAAGTTGCAAATGGTATTCTATAAAGGGTTTTATGAAAGATTGGAGCCTTTTATCCCCTTCCCTGTGACGCCTCGCCTGTTTACCGGCAAAAACAACCTGCCCAAGCAAACCGATATGTTGTTCAGCCTCGGCGGCGATGGCACCATGCTGGACGCAGTGTGCTTCGTGGGCAATTCCAACATCCCGCTTATCGGCGTTAACCTGGGCAGGCTGGGTTTTCTTGCCGCCATTCCGGAAGAAGAAGTGGAGGATGCAATATTGTCGCTGGTACGGGGATCTTACACGCTCGAAAAAAGAACATTGCTTCACCTGGATTCCAGCATTCCGTTATTTGATAACTCCCCCTTTGCGCTCAATGAGTTTACCATACACCGGCAGGACACCTCGTCAATGATAAAGATTCACACCTATCTTAACGGGGAGTTTCTGAATACTTACTGGGCCGATGGGCTGATAGTAGCCACCCCCACGGGTTCTACCGGTTATTCGTTGAGTTGCGGCGGGCCGGTGGTTTTCCCGCAAACGTCAAGTTTTGTAATAACACCTGTAGCCCCGCACAACCTCAATACCCGGCCCATAATAGTGCCCGACGACAACGTCATCTCTTTTGAAATAGAAGGGCGCAGCGAACAATTTCTATGTACCCTTGATGCAAGGACGGAAACAATACGGAGCAATGTGCAGCTTGCTGTAAAAAAAGAAAACTTTGTCGTATCCCTTGTTCGTCCAGATGAGCATAATTTCTTGAAAACCATCCGCCAGAAATTATATTGGGGTATTGACCGCAGGAATTAGAACACCCATTTTTAAAATATTTATTTCCGGTTAATAAAAAGGCACTTTCCCCGCCTGTTTTTATGGCATTCATACTGGTTAATTTACTGTAATAGCAGGAGAATAATATTATGCTTGGCATGTTTTTGATAATTGACAAAAAAAATCCTACCTTAGTCACGTTGAAAAATATAGTTGGCTATTTTGCTGTAAATGGGCCAATTTTAAAATAGTTTTTTATGAAGAAAATGTACAAAGTCCTATATTTTGTTTTGATTTTTGTCCTGGTATTTACCCAAGGTATTTATGCACAAACAAGTACCTACAACTCTATTGGCGCCGTGCAAACTTACACGGTACCGGTGGGTGTAACTTCGATATCCGTTGATGCTTGGGGTGCTGCTGGCGGCCATGAAGGGCCGCTTATTTACGTTGGCACCACCACACCCGGAAAAGGTGGCCGCACACAAGCCACACTTGCGGTGACCCCTGGCGAGGTTTTGAATCTTTACGTTGGTGGTATTGGCCCTGATGGGGCGTCGGCCGGTGTTGTGGGCGGCTACAATGGCGGTGGTGGCGCTGCGTTATATACTGTTACCGTTTCTGCCATAAGCATCAGCGGCGGCGGCGGTGGCGGCGCTACCGACATTCGGGTAGGCGGCACGTTATTGTCTAACCGTGTCATTATCGCAGCCGGCGGTGGCGGTGCCGGAAATAACGGGACGTGCACAACCGGCGGCGGCGACCAGCCAGGCGGGGATGGCGGAGGGTTGTATGGCGACACTGTAACTACATGCGATGCTGCTATTTTTGCTTTAGGGTTTACAGGTATTACTCACGCAGCAGGGGCAACCTCTACAACTGGCGGCGTTGGCGGTGCGTTAGTTGGCGGCGCCTATACTCCCGGTACCGCAGGCACCTTGGGCAATGGAGGCAGTAACGTGGCAGGCGGCGGTGTTGGCGGCGGCGGCGGCGGCGGTTTGTATGGCGGCGGCGGCGGCTGCTGGACCGGCGGCGCCGGTGGCTCGTCTTATTCCAGTCCCACGGCTACTACGGGCGCTGCTTATACTACTGGCTACAATACCGGGGCAGGTAAGATTATTATTTGTGCAGCCACTCCCGGCACCATAACGGGCTTCGATACCGTATGTGCAGGAGCTACGACCCCTTTTGTTGACGCTACCGGGGCAGGCGGCGGTCTCTGGACCAGTGGCAGCCCTTCAACGGCTACCGTGGGTCTTTCATCGGGTATAGTAACAGGCGTAGCGGCCGGCGTAGCGGTGATCACTTACACAGTTGTCACTCCGGGTTGCGGCAGCGCATATGCCACTAAAACAGTTACCGTTGATGCTTCACCTGTGCCTATTGTGGGTAGTACGGGTTTGTGCCTGGGCACATCTTCATCACTGTCAGATGCTACCCCAAGTGGCGTATGGAGTATGAGTAATCCTACCGTTGCTACCGTTTCCGTTACCGGAACAATTCACGGAACAGCTATTGGCGTTGATACTGTTTACTATACTTATGCCGGCTGTTCATCTCATGCTGTTGTATTGGTTAGCGCTGCTCCCGGACCGGTAGTTGTTCCTGACACCTTTTGCATGGGTACAACGGCTATTGCGCTCGACTCCGCAACCGGAGGTAGCTGGACGAGTACAAACCCCGCTGCGGCGACAATTGGCTCTGCTTCCGGGTTGATAACCCCTGTTGCCCCTGGCCTTACCACGATAATATACGCTAATGCCTGCGGGCCATCTCACACTGCTTCCATACTTATTAATCCATTGCCTGCGCCAATTGGAGGTGTTCCGAGCGCATGTATCGGCTTAACTACGCACTTGAGTGATAGTACCTTCGGTGGCATATGGAGCAGCAATTCTACCACTGTTGCCACCATTGGTTCCACAGGTGTGGTGACGGGAGCTTCGGCTGGGAGCGAAATAATCTCCTATACACTGCCCACCGGTTGTTATGTCACCACTATAGTTTCCATCCTTCCACCGATCTCTGCATTTACCGGTGGCAGTGTGCTTTGCGCTGGTACCAGCACTACCCTTACCATTTCACCTGCAGGTGGGGTATGGAGCAGCAGCGACAGCGCTATACTTTCTGTTAGCTCAGGAGTAGTGACGGGTGTTTCCATGGGAACTGCTAAAATAACCTATAGCCTCGGCTCCGGTTGTTTCTCTACCCATTCCATGACGGTAAACCCCATGGCCCCAATTTTAGGCCATGATAGCGTTTGCGTTGGAGGGACAACCTATCTTACTAACATCGTAGGTGGTGGCATATGGGAAAGCCTGCACCCACCCGTTGCATCCATCACCAGCGATTCCGGCCACATAACCGGGTGGATGGCCGGTATCACTACGATTACCTACACGCTGCCTACGGGCTGCAGGAGCTATGCTACTTTCCAGGTCATAGATTATCCCTCGCCAATTACGGGAGTAAAACAAGCCTGCCCAGGCACACCGACTGGCACAACAACACTCTTATCGTCTTCCCCATCAGGCGGCATTTGGACAAGTGGAGATGTGTCTGTTGCCACTGTAGATACCAATAGCGGCATGGTAACCGGCGTAGCCGCAAGCCTCGTGAATATCACTTATACTGTTTTACCGGGCTGCATAGTCTATACCCAGGTAACCATAAACCCGCTACCTGCGGCCATTACAGCCGCGAGCGAAACAGTTTGCCCCGGCGTTATTGATACCTTGTTTGACCCAACGCCAGGGGGTACGTGGACAAGCACCACGCCAGGCCAGGCAACAGTTGTGGATTCAAGCGGGATCGTAACCACAATAGTAGGCCCTCTTGCTACATTTAAATACACATTGCCTACCGGCTGCGCGGTGTCCCATTCAATAGCAATAGACCCTACTCCTCCGGTAACGGTCACTTATAATCCCGGAACTATGACTTTGTATGCTACTACCGGATACGCCGCTTACCAATGGTATGATGATTATGTAGGAAAGCTCATTGGGGCTACCTCCTCATCCGTTGCAGGGCTCTACCCCGAACATTATTATGTTATTGTTACAGATAGTATTGGTTGCAAAGGGAAATCGGCATTGTTCGATCTTGGCTACATCATGGGGGTAAGCAACGTTGCAGGTAATGACCCGGTGAAGATGTACCCTAACCCTGCAAGCACCACGGTGTATATCGAGTCGGCCATTAACGTGAGGGCAGTAGTAAGTGGGATAGATGGCAAAATGCAAATGGAAGTGGCCAATGCCAAAGAAATCGACTTGAGCAAACTGGCTCCGGGAATGTATTTCGTTGGTTTGTACAACGACAGCGGCAATTTGGTGGCTTTGAAGAAATTGGTTAAAGAATAGTTTTTGAAGAATAATAGTTTTAAAGCCCCGAAATTTCGGGGCTTTTTTTGTAAGGACCATTGACAAAATAAATTCCGCAAACTGGCGCAGTTATTTTTCTCTTTTTCAAGGCG
>JABDBX010000088.1:0-1701 GCA_013288445.1 Bacteroidota bacterium | reverse complement strand
ACAAAGAACAAGTCAAATTGTTGAATTTATTTTGTCAACGTTCCTAACTTGCATACGAAAGCATCCGGAGTATGTCCCAGAAAAAAAGCAAACAAGGTAACACCAACGACCGGCCTGCCGGCGGGCAGCAGGTGCCGCAGCCTATAAGGAAGCAGGCTGAAAAGCCAGCGCCGGTAGCCAGGAGCAGCGTAGCTAAATCATTGGCTGCAGGTGAAATAAAGCCTTCCATGCAGGCGCTGATAGCGCTTGGCATTGCCGTGGTCACATGGCTGTTTCTGAAGGTGTGCCTCAACAACCAGATCACCAATTGGGACGATCCAGGTTATATCAGGGACAACGCACTGATAAAAGACCTTTCGCCGGAAGGCTTGCATAATATTTTCATTACCCCTATAATGGGCAACTACCACCCGCTTACCATACTCAGCTATGCCATTGAGTATAGCTATGTACGGCTGGTTCCTATGCAGTATCACTTAGACAGCCTGCTCTTCCACATATTATGCACCGTACTGGTCTATTGGTTTGTGAGCCTGCTCACCCGCAGGCCAATAGCTGCTGCTGTTGCTGCATTACTATTTGGGCTGCACCCAATGCACATGGAGTCTGTGGCGTGGCTTGCAGGGCGCAAAGACGTGGTTTACGGCACATTCTATATGGCTGCGTGTATTGCCTATGTATATTATGTACGCGCTACGAACAGCAAAAAATGGATGTTCTATGCTGGCGTTCTTGTGCTGTTCCTCTGCTCGCTATTGTCAAAGCCGGTTGCAGTAACGCTCCCGGTAACATTGCTTTTGATTGACTATTTCGAGAACAGGAAGATAGAGTACAAGTTGCTGATCGAAAAGGTACCCCATTTTATTATTGCCATTGGCTTCGGGTACAAATCCATTCAGGACCAACGGACATTCGGCTCTCTTGATACTTTTTCCATAAGCTACAACCCTTTTGAGCGTATTGCGCTGGGCGGTTATGCGCTCGTCACCTATTTGTGGAAGGCTGTGGTACCGGTGGGGCTCAGTAACTTTTACCCCTATCCTGATAAGGTTGGCGACTACCTGCCATTCACCTATTATATGTACCCTTTAGCAGTAATAGCTGCGCTGCTGGCGCTGTGGTTTTTTGCCCGCAGGAACAAGGTGGTTATTTTCGGGGTGCTGTTTTTATTGGTCAATATTGCGCTCCTCCTCCAGTTCATACCGGTGGGTGGCGCCATCCTTGCCGACAGATACACCTACATTCCGTACTTAGGCTTGTTTTTTATGGCCGGGTGGTTTGTCTCCGGGTACTTCCAGCCGGGTGGCAATAAGCAAGTGGGCTATGCTGTGGCCGGCGTGGCCCTCGCATATACGCTGGTACTGGGCTATCTGAGCAATGAGCGTTGCATGGTGTGGTATGATACAACAACACTCTGGCGCGATGAGATAGAAAAAGAGCCGGTACGCGCCCCTAACGCCTACAACAACCTCGGGTTTAATTACTTCAATAAGTTTAATGATGCCGTAAACGCTGACGACAGGAAGCGCTACTACGATTCGGCTTTTTACCTGCTAAACAAAGCCATCTACCTGCAACCTTCTTTTGCCAATCCATACATATCCCTCGGGGAACTGGAACGTAGTGTGAACAACTTCCGCGAGGCGAAGGGAAACTACTACAAGGCCCTGTCGCTAAAGGCATCTGACGAGGATGCGAACG
>JABDBX010000087.1:8633-12808 GCA_013288445.1 Bacteroidota bacterium | reverse complement strand
CCTGGACGCTGTGGATATGGAAGAGCTTAAAGACAGTAAAGCTACTTTCGTATTCGGACAGATGAACGAACCGCCCGGAGCCCGTGCCCGTGTGGCGCTTTCAGGTCTCACCGTTGCCGAGTATTTCCGTGATGGAGATGGTACCGGCAAGGGTAAGGACATCCTTTTCTTCGTTGACAACATCTTCCGTTTCACGCAGGCTGGCTCCGAAGTATCGGCGCTCCTGGGCCGTATGCCATCGGCGGTGGGCTACCAGCCTACGCTGGCAACGGAAATGGGTTTGATGCAGGAACGTATCACCTCTACCAAGAACGGTTCTATTACTTCGGTTCAGGCGGTATATGTACCTGCGGATGACCTTACGGATCCGGCGCCGGCAACTACGTTTGCCCACCTGGATGCAACAACGGTACTTGACCGTAAAATTGCGGATCTTGGTATCTACCCGGCGGTGAACCCGCTTGAGTCAACATCACGTATCCTCACCCCGATCATAGTGGGTGATGCACATTACAACTGTGCAAACCGTGTGAAGCTTATATTACAGCGCTATAAAGAACTTCAGGATATCATAGCCATCCTGGGTATGGATGAGCTTAGCGAAGATGATAAAATGACGGTGGCCCGCGCACGTAAGGTGCAGCGCTTCCTGTCGCAGCCATTCCACGTTGCCGAGGCCTTTACCGGTCTGAAGGGCGTACTGGTACCGATAGATGAAACTATCCGTGGCTTCAATATGATCATGGACGGCGAGGTAGATAACTACCCTGAAGCGGCCTTCAACCTGGTAGGTAGCATAGATGACGCTATCGCGAAGGGTAAGAAGCTGATGGAGCAGGCGAAGTAAAACCCCTCCGCCCCTGAAGGGGGACTTCCCTGGTGGAGTGTAACCCCTCCGCCCCTGAAGGGGGACTTCCCTGGTGGAGTGTAACCCCTCCGCCCCTAAAGGGGGACTTCCCTGAGGATGTGGAGTGTAACCCCTCCGCCCCTGAAGGGGGACTTCCCTGAGGATGTGGTGGAGTGTAACCCCTCCGCCCCTGAAGGGGGACTTCCCTGAGGATGTGGTGGAGTGTGAAAAAATATATTGTTAACAAACTGAGGTTCGCAGACATGGTTGCGGATTCAGGCTAAAGCCCCTTTAGGGGTTTGGGGTATTATGCAATTAGAAATATTAACACCGGAGCATAGGATATTCAGCGGGAAGGTTTATGGCATACAGTTGCCGGGAACTGAGGGTTCGTTCGAGCTTTTAGAGAACCATGCGCCTATCATCGCTTCCCTGGGAAAAGGCAAGATGAAAGTGCTGAAAGACAAAAGCACATCTGATACCTACGATATATCGGGCGGGTTTGTGGAGATGCTTAATAATAAGGCGAGCGTGCTTATAGAGGATGCTAAAATAGTTGAGTAGGTATTAGAGTTTTGATATGACATTTAAAATGCCCGGTTTTCCGGGCATTTTTGCGTTTATACCCTGCACGGAGACGAATTAGTGCATTTTGTCACGTACCGAGTATCCCACTCAAGTTCGATGGGCGATGCCCATCGCTAATAGATTTCGCCCATTCAGGCAATGTCATTAAGTTAAGGATCAGGTCAGGGGTATTGCCTTCTTCCAAGCGCGTGTCGGGACATCCCCCTTTCCCCCTTCATCGGCGCACATGGCCTACGCGCAAGGGGGAATACACCCGAATATGCTATCAACTGCATCATTCTACTCTACTTTTTCCTTAACTTAATGACATTGCCATTCAGGGCTGCCCGTGTGGTTGTCCGACACCCTTTTCAGTGCATAAAACTATGCCGTGCAAAGTATATAATACCTACCCGAGTCATTGCGAGCCGCAGCGCAAAGCCCTATGTGCAGTGCTGCGCGAAGCAACCTCACCCAATTCCAAACCTTAATTATTTGCGCCCTTGTCGTGAGGTTGCTTTCCCGAAAAAATCGGGACAGGCTGTTCCTCGCAATGACGCGAGTTGAATTGCGACAAATAGCCCCCCTTTCCATTTATCTCCCTTTTTTCCCTGTTCGTCTGTTTAAGCAGCATCCTTATCAAAATACCTTTTTTTATTAACATGGCGGTAATGATCTTGCGGTAAATTGCATTCTATTAAGTAATTATAATTATATAATTATTTGTTTGGCACAAAATTTGCTTTTCCTTAAAGATACAAGTACATACATTTGTGTTTTAAATTCCAAAAAATAAATTCCAAATTCCAAGAAGATAAGTTCCAAGAAGATAAATTCCAAAAAAATAAATTCCAAATTCCAAGAAGATAAATTCCAAATTTCAAAAAAAAACAAAAACTAAAAAGACAAAAACCTAAAGCATGAAGAAAAAAATACTTTTATTTACGGCCATTGCGGGCATCGCTTATTTATCATTTTCAAGTTATACATCAGGCCCTGGATTTAATGGTTATGATTGTACTGGCGCGGACGCGAGTTCGGGCGCGGGAAACCCTACCGGATGTGGTTCTGGCGCTATGGGCGCGTCATGCCACAGCACGGCTGCAACATCGGGAATTACAGTGGTAGTTGAATTGGATTCAGCCGGGATTGCTTTATCGTCTTCCGGCGTGGGGCATTATACTCCTGGATTCACTTATACTGTGAAGATCACCGGTACTAATACGACAACTAATAACCTACCTAAATTTGGCTTCCAGGTAGCGGCTACGGTTGGCACAAGCCCCGCCGCGACTGTCGTAAATGCCGGTACGCTTCAATCGACTGGTTTGCCTGCGACTTTGCACCGTGTTATTGCGCCAGGAACATCGACCTCATTTTATGCGAATGTAGTAGAACACGCAACACCTTTATCGCCGGCTACAGGGACTGGTGGAACAGGCACCACATATATTGATTCGTTTAAATGGACGGCACCTGTTGCCGGTACAGGTACAATATCAATTTGGGGCGCTCTAAATGCAGTTAATGGTGACAACATTCAAAATGCGAGTGACTTATGGAATACAAACCAGCTAATACTGAATGAGTTTCATAAAAATACGGAATCTGTTAGCAGCACAATAAGCAACATCAGCATTAATGCATTTCCTAACCCTGCAACCAATGCCCTGAACCTGCAAATGGAAAATGCCGCGCCGGGCAGCTATACGTTACAGGTATTTAACCTGAATGGCGGCAACCTGATAAGCGAGGATATGGAAGTGACCGGCGCGAACCAAACAACGACTGTTAATACCAGCAACTGGCCAGCAGGTGTTTATACCGTTACTGTAGAAAAAGACGGCAGCCGCAAATCTATACTTGTGGTGAAGCAATAAGTTTTAAATCTTGTTTAATAATAAACCGTCATCAATATTCGTAAAACATAACATCCCCCTATCCCCTTCGCCCCGCACAAGGCTTGCCCGCAAGGGGGAATTACCATCGCGAGAAGTTGGCTTCGATTCGACAATTTGATAATTTTGATAGGGATTTATTATAAAACAAAGCAGGCTGTTCCGGGTAGGAGCAGCCTGTTTTGTTTTGGGGAGGTTTAGCAAATCAATAAGTATAGTAAACTGTTCCTGTTTGCTCACTACCATGAAAATTGTCGCCAAAGAAATACATAATGCTGTCTCTATGGTAATAATAAGCAACGCCCTGGCCCGCCTTAATACTCAAGAATTCTTTGGCGCTGCCAAAATAGATAACCCCTTTTGCATGGTCTGAATCCTCAAACGGAAAATTGTAACCAAAAACGTTTATTGAATAATTAGCCTGAACCACCACTGCCAACGAGGTATCAGGGTAATAGGCCATTACGTTGTAATAGGTGCCACCCGGAACGGATTGCCCGTAATCGTAGTAGTAGCCATGCCAGTTTCTAACCCCGCCTATGCCCTGGGTATAGGTTGGGTATGGAGCAACGATATTTTTATCGCAGCCCGTGAAAAGGGTAAAGACAGCTAAAAGAAAAATGCCGCAATGCAAGTCCGTATATTTCATTAAGTGTGTTTCGGTAAATTAATGCAACAATTATGCCATATTTTTGGTTAAGTGCAAACCGCACAATCTGCAACGTTTTAGCCGTCTGATTGCCGGAAAAGGCGGTGCTGACGGCTAAGACTACCGTTGTTAGATCGAATTGAGTTTATAACAACACCAACGCCGCATACACCAGCATCACGCCATCGGCCATGCACAGGTATGCGCGGTCTGA
>JABDBX010000087.1:0-8533 GCA_013288445.1 Bacteroidota bacterium | reverse complement strand
ACTACCGTTGTTAGATCGAATTGAGTTTATAACAACACCAACGCCGCATACACCAGCATCACGCCATCGGCCATGCACAGGTATGCGCGGTCTGAGGGGCGGCAACGCAAATAGCGAACTACAAGCCAGGTTATTAATGCCGTGAGCAGCGCCCCGGCCAGCCGTTCAGGGAAGGAGCAGCCTGTTTTGGTTTTGAGACGATGATCCGATTTTAATCTGTATCATAATGTAAAATTGTTAGGCTGGTGTCATTGTTCACAACCTTGATAAATGATACCCTGTTCTTCGTAAAATAATACGCAACGCCGATACCATTTGGCGTACTTGGCTGGACATTTATGCTTGTAAAGTCATAGACCGTATTTCCAAAATAAATTATGCTGTCTATATGATCGGTGCCATTATATCCCAAATGGTTTCCAAGAAAATTTACAGAATCACTTCCAATTACAGGGATCGAAAACAGAGTGTCGCCAGGCCAGAAATTTATGGGGTATGAATGAGCCGGATCAGACAGGTTTGCAATTTCAGTATAGCTCCGATGCCAAATTCTTACGCCAGATATGCCGTTAGTATGGGCAACCACCGGTGTTAGTTCCACTGGCTTCTTTTTACATCCCACCAAAAGGAAAGTGAACAGACTAATATAAATACCGCGATACAAGTCCGTATATTTCATGAAGTGTGTTTCGGTAAATTAATGCAACAATTATGCCATATTTTTGGTTAAGTGCAAACCGCACAATCTGCAACGTTTTAGCCGTCTGACCGCCGGGAGAGGCGGTGCTGACGGCTAAAACTACCGTTGTTAGATCGAATTGAGTTTATAACAACACCAACGCCGCATACACCAGCATCACGCCATCGGCCATGCACAGGTATGCGCGGTCTGAGGGGTGGCGGCGCAGATAACGCACTACAAGCCATGTTATTAATGCCGTGAGCAGCGCCCCGGCCAGGCGCGCCGGGAATGGGAAGCGAACGTACTGGACGATGCTGAGCATGGAGAACAAAACGAGGGTAAAATTTATGAGCAGGTAGCTGTTGGCAATGCCTACTTTATTGGGCAGGGTGGTAATGTTGTTTTGCATATCTTTCTGCATGTCGCGAATATCGAAGATGATGCAAAGGGTGAAGATAAATACAAAGCGCAGCAATATTTCGAAGGGGTAATCTGCGCTGTTTTTTTGCAGGTACAGAATTGGCAATACCGATGTGGCAATGGTCCATACACTTGCCAGCACGGTAATTTTCAGCCAGCCGAAATCGCGCAGGCGTTTTTTTTCCTTATGCGGCAGCAGGGGCAGAAAATAGGCAAAGGCAAAGACCCCCAGCGCGGTACTGGCTGCAATCATCTGAAACCGCATGTGGCACAGGCCAACTATGGTGAGCAACATACCTGCGAAGAAAAACAGGAAGTGCCAGGTGCGAAAATCGTGCGACCTGCTGTGCTTTCCTGATGGCCGCTTCACAATTCGCGGTGTGTTATAAACAAATAGTGTGCTGCCAAACACCAGCACATGCAAGTAGCTGAACAAATGCACGGGGGATGCGGAGATAAGCCGCTCGGTAGCCATGCACAAGCCGGTGGCGCAGCAGGCCGTGAAGAGGCTTGTATATAGTACGAGATCAATAAACAGTGTGATGCGCTTCACCGCGCAAAAATACAGTTCTGTGGCAGAATAGATAATTGTATTGACTAAATCATTTTAGTCAATAGCACCGGTTTTCAGCTAAGGAACGATGACAAAATAAAGTACACCATCTTACTTGTTCTTTTCCATTTTTACTTCGTTGTAAAAGTCTTTAAATAATTCATTATTCGCAGATTTTACGCCTAGTAAAAAAGAAAAATAACTTCGCAATATGGTGTACTTTATTTCGTCAACGTTCCTAATTGGACTGCACCCTCTGGCAATGTCGTTAAGTTAAGCCTAAGTTGTGGAACCCCCTTCTTCCAAGCGAGCGTTGGGACATCCCCCTTTCCGCCTTCGCAGGCGCACATGGAATGCTCCTGAATGCCATCAACTGCCTCAATCTATTCTACTTTTTCCTTAACTTAATAATATTGTCCCTCTCTGCTGAATCTAATTGGTCCTAAAAAATTCAAAAAAACATGTGTGCCCCGTATCGTGCTGACCGGTTCGCGATTGATGTTAGCCCGCTACGGGCAAAGTAATTGACTAGTGATGGCTATCTCAAAATGTAACATCCCCCTTGCCCCCTTCGCTGGCGCACATCACCTACGCGCAAAGGGGGAATGCACCCGAATATGCAATCAACTCCATCATTCTATTCAACTTCTTTCTTTAAGTCAATGACATTGCCGCTACGGGGCGATGTCATTGACTTAGTGACGATGACAAAATAAATACCACCATCTGACTTGTTCTTTTTCATTTCTGCTTCGTGCCAATCCTCCCGATGGCTATCGGGACTAATCGGGATAAATAGCGCACTATTCGCGGATTTTGTGCCTCGCATAACATGCCTTCGCTAAAGCTATGGCAGTTAATAAACGAAAAATAACTTCGCCATATAGTGGTATTTATTTCGTCAACGTCACTTAGGCGGTTACCCTCATACAAAACGTAATGCGGTCTGACCGCTGAAGAAGCGGTACTGACCGCATTACTACCATTCGATGTTAAGTCAATGGTATGTTATTATACTGCGCAAGGAATAAGTTTGTGTACATAGCTCCGATTTAGCTCTAAACATAATTTCAGCATGTCATGGTTCGGCGGGGCTCACCATGACAGTTCTTCGATTTTTCTATTAAAATGAAAACCCACAAATTTATCCCTTGCACAGTATAATAAATACCTGTGGGTGCCCGGTAGCCCTGGAGAAGGTGAGGATATGTCAATACACATTCCGCTCTAAATACTCCAGCAGTTCCTTACTCGCATCTGTAAACTTCCGCCCGAATAGCTTGTTTTCATCCGCAATGTCGGGCAGGTATTCCATTGTAAGTGCATTAGGGCTGGAGATGGCATTGTTGAAGCTAATGAAGCGAAGGCTTTCATTCACTACCTTTTCTTTAAACGGCCCATTCATCATTATCGTCTGGAAGAAAAACTCATCTGTGGCTTGTGTGTGCCGGAACCGACGGTAAAATTCGGGGTGCTGGTGAACGTAGTCTATGATATAGCTACATGCAGCGTATGACAAGCTCCACCACTGCGACCCGGCATAGAGTGTGGGAAACCCTTCCGGGTATCTCCTGTACAAGCCAGCAGGTCTTGCTATTTTTTGCAGCTTCCGGAATATCGAATTAACGTGCTTTATCACCACATCATTTATTTTGGGCGACCGTGGGTTGAAATAATCGTGCAGGTGGTACTTGTTTATGCGGTCGTAGGTGATGCTATGATTTGGGGCTTTTTCGGGCATCACAAAGCGGTCCATGAATTCTGTACCCTGATGTTTTATAAAGTAGTCATCAATATATTTTGCAGACTTAACCGGCAGGCATTCGCCGCTGAACAGATGCAGGTAATCAATTGTCTTGTTGCTCAGCGCCTCCTTAATGAGTGCCAACGTAGCGTCAATTATTTTCAGCGAGCCCCATTGTACATCTATCCGGTTAGTAAGTATGGTTACATTTTCCTGCGATAAAAGCTTTTTGTAGAAAGCATCATCATTATCGATCGCCATCTTCTTATCGAAGTGAATATAGAAATACCGGTTGGGGGCCTGTAGCCTGCTTACCTGGTGGTATATCTTTTCAGGTGGAAAGTGGGTCAATATCAAAAAGCCGTGGGTCATACGTTGGTTATCCGCTTTGCTGTTCAGTCACCACTGTTTTGTCTTTATAAAAAAGCATGAGGTACGCCCCGGCTATTACCAATACTACAGATAATATTTCGGCCTGGGTTGGGTGCGCAAAGCCCCAGTCATACTTGTAATTTACGCGAATTAACTCGACTAAAAAACGCTCTACTCCTGCCAATATCAGATAAGCGCCAAAAACCTGCAAAGTGCCGGCAAGGCGTTTGCGCAACATCCACAGCACAAAAAACAAACCTATACACACAATGGCCTCATATACCGGGGTGGGAAAAACACTTACCGGAAGCACATTGCAATACTCGCCCATGCAGCCACGTATGCCCACACCCTCATGCCCTACGTTGTGCGGATAGTTCATACCAAACAACCACCTTGGCAACCACGATGGCGCCTGGACAAAAGCATGTGGTGCATTGCCGATCATCTGTAAAGCCCGTTGGTTGTCTGCGGCCGATGTGGCAGCATGTAAAACGCCATCGGGGTCAGAAACATAGGCAGTGTTGTAGATGCCCCAATCGCCATCGCCGGAAAACTGGCAACCCAGGCGGCCAACGCCATACGCGAGCATGATACCCGGTGCAGCGGCATCGCACATGTGCCGGAAAGGAATGTGGTGCCGGCGGGTATAAAAATAAAATGCAACAGTGGCCATGATAAGGCCACCCAGGAAGGTGAGCCCGCTCGATGAGGTGAGGTTGTGTATGGGGTTCTTAATAAAATCGTCCCAGGTCTCAAAAGCGTTGAATAGCTTGGCGCCCGCCAGCCCACTTGCCGCTGCTATTATAACTATTTCCATTATCCGTTCATGCGGGTATATGGCTACGCTTACGGTTTTGGGTTCGGGCAGTTGTTGTTTTTTTGTTTCATAATACTTCATGTACCCTATAATGGCAGCACCCAGCAAACCCGCTAAAAAATTACCATTCAGCGATAACAGGTAGCCCATAGGGTCGGGCGATACATCGGCAAAATGGCCGAATATGCCCCCTATCTTGAATCCGATGAGGAAACCCGTTAAAGCGGCCAGGATCACCTCGCCGGGAGTTGGCGCCTTGCCCGTTACCATTGTGGTCATCTCCGGGTGCAGCAGGCCCTGCTTTTCTTTTCTTTTCAGTTCACTGGCTGTTGCCCAGGCTGCGCCCAGGAACGACAAGGCCACTAAAAACCCAAACGTCTTAAACAGGCTCAGCCACTCGGGCATATCTGTTCCGAAAAGCGCCTGGAATAAGTACTGGAAATCAGGATACATGAGTGCAAATGTAGGTGGATTGGTTGATTGTAGCACACAGCCCCTAAAACGCCCTATTTACCCCCACCACATACCGCAGTGTAGCATATTGATCGTTGCTATACGGCGGCCTGTTGAGGAATACCGGGAAATCGATACGGATGGTCAGCGGTTTGGCTTTTTCAAATACGCCCCACTGCTTCACCGTAAATGCAAACCCCAGCCCGGCATCCACATGCACGCTGCTCCACATGGTACTTGACGGTGTTGTGAGGTAATAGTTGGGCAATGAGAAGTTGCTGAGTTCCATTACGCCTGCATCGCCAAAAGCATATACATTGGCGTGTACCAGGTTGCCAAGGTGCTTTGGGTGCCAGGGCATGTAGTTCTCAAAGCCTACTTCCACATTTGCTGCCGCGCCACTACGCCCTTTATAGCCCTCCAGTTGGTTGCCATTGCGCTCATCAGGAGCAAAGTAGCCGGCATAACCCCGCAGGTTCAGGCCACCACCCTGCTCAAAGTGGTTCACGTCATACCGCGATACGCCGTCCCAGTCGGTAGGCATAAACCCTACGCTGCGGGTGTATTTGTTGTCCATTTCCTCTTCTGGGCTTGCACCTGCCATATACAGCGCACTTTCATAGGGTATCTTATTACCCATACCGTACCTGCCAAACACGCGGGTGCGCACCTCCAGTTTCCCGGCATAATTTATGTTCACCGCTTCCAGCTGCGCATAAGAATAATCAAAGGCATTTGTGAGCATCGGAGCCCTGAAGCTGAAAGCATAATGCCCACTGCCGTTAAAATAATTGTAGTGGTGCGCCCATGCTGCGTTAAGCGATGAGTTGGGCTGTGCGGCATTGCTGCTCCAGTCTTGCGGGTCTATGAGGTAATCATAGCTATAGCTGTTTGGTCGCCACATAGTTTGTGCAAATAACTGCAAGGTGTTATTATCGTTTACCAGCCAGTTAAGTCCACCTTTGTGATACCAAAGCCCATCTAAGTAACGGCTATTGAGTGCCAGTTGCAGCTTGGGCAAATTGCGGGTAATGGGTGAGCTGTAGTTGAAAGAATAGTTAACGGGATCATATTTCGAGAACATGCTCATTCCATCCGCAGGTTTGTATGCGTCTTCCTGCAGTGCATGGGTATTCCACCAAATTGTAGCATCTATTTTATACAAGCTAAACAGGTAATCTCCCTCAAAGTGTACTCCTGCCTTTATTCCGTCAACCGGGTTCCACCAAAGGTCTGGCCTTATATACAGGCGGTATTGCCTGCGGTCCATTGGGGCATTCAGGCCACCATCGAGCTGCACTTTTATTGCCTGCGGCCTTATGCAAAGCCCGGTGCTTTTATAATTATCCACCATGTCGCGGTCGGCAAAACGGTAGGTGGTGTCTATCTGCACATGCTTCACCCCTCCTGGCGCAAAAACATGGGCCGTATAGTCGGGATGTAGTTTTCCCCAGCCATACCATTTGGGCAGCGTGGTTGCCGCCGTCTGTTTCTCGAACCAGGTATTCGGTATGTAGTAGCTGCTCTTTGTTCCGTCTTTTGCAGTTACCGTAAAATCGAGGGGCATTTGCATTTCCCCGCTCCTATGAAGTTTTATGGCTACGCTATCTGTGCCCTGCAACCTGTGTATGCCGCTTATGCCATAATCAAGTGGTTTGGTGGTTTCAAACCACTCATCAAAAAACCAGGAAAGGTCCACATGGGTAAATTGAATGACCGATGCCCGAAAATCTTCAAAGTACGGATGGGCCATTTTCCACTGGTCGAAGTAATGGTGCAGTGCGGCCTTGAACAGCGAATCGCCAAGTGTGTATTGCAGGTTGTAGAGCATGGAAGCCGTTTTAAAATACACGGTGCCATACCCGCCGCCCTGCCCAAGCGCGCTATGAAAATCATCGGAATGCGTATTCAGTGGTAGCTCCGTTTGGTTAAGCGCTTCCTGCGTATATCTGTTAAGCACAGTGCCGTCTATCACCTGGGTTGGTTCCGTGAATCGCCGCCTGTATTTCGATTTTGGTTTCCCTCCATAAGGTACATCGCCATCTATAGCCCGTAGCCCCCATGCCGTAAGGAATTGGGTAAAGCCCTCATCCATAGCAGCCCGGTAAGTCTCATTGCTGCCTACCTGTCCGTAAAACCAGTTGTGCCCTATTTCGTGCGTGAAAAGCCCCCGGTAGCCCGGTTCTGCGCCGCCATCAAGCGTTATCATAGGGTATTCCATGCCATCGCGTGCATCTGCCGCCACTATTTTTGGGTAGCAGTACATACCTATATCTTCAGAAAAGGTTTTGATGATCTTGGTTATGTAGTCCGGTGCGTTTTGCCAGCGGGCGGCATGGGGTTCCTGCACTATGGCCACACACTCCACATCGTGCCAGTAAGCAGTGCCTATGCGGTAAGACGGGTCGGCGGTGAAGGCAAAGTCGTGTACATTATTCCCTACGAAATGCCATTTTTTCCGTTCTCCTTTTACATACGGAACAATGGTGGATGGTGGCTCTTCCCATTTCTTGCCGGCAAAGTTCTTAATGTCTAATTGCGCACGGAGGGCATCGGGCAATACCTCCTGCCTGTTTTGCAGCACACCGGTAGCCTCCACTATATAGTTAGACGGAAAGTCGAGCGTTACATCATACAGCCCGAAGTCGCCATAAAACTCCCTGTTCAGATGCTGGTAGGTATCCCAGCCATGCATACGGTCATACACGCACACCTTGGGGAACCACTGGCAGCCGTTGTAATGCATAAAGCCCCAGGCGTTCCACATCTTCATCCTGCGGCGGGTATCGCCCATATCAAAGTAGGTATTGAACGACATCTTAATAACGGCCTTTCCTCCCGGCAGCAACGGCGTGGGCAGATATACTTTCAGGATGGTGTTATCCAATTCCGTTTTTACGGTTTGCCCGTCCACTTTTATTTCGTCAGTTGTGATTCCTAAAGCTGCGGCCTCTTTCTTGCCCATGTGCGGCTTCACTTTATTGGCCAGTTCCAGGTCGTGCAGGTGAGAGCCCTTAATAAAGGCATTCTGGAACAGGTGGAAATATACATAGTACAGTGTATCCGGCGAGTTGTTCCAGTAGGTTAGGTCTTCGGCGCCTTCTATGCGGTTATCCTCTTCGTGTATGGTCGCATTTATTTTGTAAGACACATCCTGCTGCCAGTAAGCCTTATCGGGCATCCGGTTTTGCCAATAGTATTTGTTGCCGCTGCTCCGGTAATCATTGTCATGCAACTGGGCATAGCTGGTGACAAAAGAGAATACTAAAAGAACAATAAAAAATAAACGTACGCGCATAGTGTGTATTTGGGAATAAAAATAGAATTATACCTGACAAAGAGCAAATTGCTTTTCTACCACAAAGGCCACAAAGTTCACTTTGTGTACTTAGCAGTTCAACTTTGTGGCCTTTGTAATACTGACAAATGGGATAGCTTCGTGTATTTGGTGCGGTGTTTTGTGTCCTACGCAAGTTCGATGGGCGATGC
>JABDBX010000086.1 GCA_013288445.1 Bacteroidota bacterium | reverse complement strand
ATCCTTGCGTATAGTAGGCGCCTCGGCTATAATGAATACATGTTTCATAAGGGCTGAAGGTTATAATATGGTAAAGTTCGATTTTCCCGGTATCAATCTTTTAGATAGCAGCCATCACAACCAATGCAATGGCACGGTGATGTTTGACATAAAATCCGAACCCGGGCTACCTGATAACACGACTATTTTCAATCATGCCGGTATCTTTTTCGATGATAACCCTGTGGTGATGACAGATACAGTGGAAACTATCATTGGTGTTCTCCCTGTGGCGGGAAGCATCGCTGCGACAGCTTCTACAATATGCGTTGGGTTGCCAGTAGCCTTAATAGATACAGCAACTGGCGGAGTATGGAGCAGCAGTAGCCTTGCCATCGCCGCAATCAGTTCCACAGGCATAATATCAGGTTTGGCTCCCGGCGCAGACACAATTAGTTATACCGTTTCTAATGATTGCGGAGTAGCGACGATAGCACTGGTGATTACAGTGAACCCTATGCCGAATGCCGGAACAATAGTGGGCGCAAATAATGTGTGCGCGGGTGACAGCTTGCAACTGAATAATGCTATAACCTTTGGGGTATGGAGCAGCGCTGAGGGCAGGGTAGTAATCAGTCCATCAGCAAAGGCATACGGGGTTGCGGAAGGTGCAGATGTGATCAGTTATAGTGTTACCAATAGCTGTGGTACTGATGTGGCGATACTGCCGGTAACGGTTAACCCGGTGCCCGTCGGCCAAACGATAAACAGGAACGGCTTTGTGCTTTCTGTTGCCGCTGGCTACGCATCATATGCCTGGATGATGAATGGCAGCCCCATTAACAACGCTAACCAAAACACTTATCCGGTATCCGGTACCGGAGCGTTTACGGTGGTTGTTACCAACAATTTTGGTTGCTCCTTTACTTATCCCCCGGTTACTATTGGAGATTGTAACTTGGCTGATATACAGGTTTACCCTAACCCTACAGAGTCTGTAATTTATGTAAGCTGGTGCCATCCGCTGCATGGTAATATCAGTTTCACCGAAGGGAAGATAATACGAGAAGTAAGTAGCGCTACACAGATCGATATCAGTGACCTACCGAACGGCATTTACAATCTAAACCTATACGATGATTATGGCCGGCGGTTACTTTCGAGGCGCATAACCAAGCTGTCGAAATAATGCCTAAATTATTTTCCCGCTGCCCCTTACAAAATATCGGGTTAACTGTCTATATTTACAGTATTGTTTTGTTTTTATAGATAATGCCGATTTATAACCGATAAAATAACTCATTTATGAAAAACACGATCCTGTTGTTTGCTGCCATTTGCTGCTTTGCGTCTTCATCGCGTGCGGCTGTATATACTATCTCTGTGGGTGAGCATGAGTTCACTCCTGCCAAGGGCCTTACTGTGCGCGTGGGCGATACTGTGAAGTGGGTATGGGAAGGCGGCGCACACAATATTATGAGTGATAAGATACCTGCGGGTGCGCAAGGTTTTGGCGGAAAGGTAAACGGCAGGGCGCCATCTATGGTATATGTGGCGTCGGTACCCGGCAACTATGACTACCAGTGCAAATACTACGCTGTACAAGGTATGGTGGGTAGCTTTACGGTAGTGGGCGCCAATGCTTCCATAGGCCTTATAGGCCCGGTAGAGCCATCGGGCGAGGGTGTGGTAAGGGCACATAGAGGTGTTTCGGCATTCAGCACATTTCCTGCGCCGGTATCCACTTCATTACATATGCAGTTCCATAATGCTTCGCAGCCGGTGGTGGTTACGATTACGGACGCAGACGGCAAGGAAGTAAAAAGGGTTGACTATCCGGCTGTGGGTGAAACAGAACTTGACATGAAAGATATGCCCAATGGCACCTATGTGCTCCACGCAGAGCAGGGCGACAGGATCTACAAGCAGGATATTATTGTTCGTCACTAGGCGATAGGTTAATAGGTTAATAGGTTAATAGGTTAATAGGTTAATAGGTTAATAGGTTAATAGGTTAATAGGTTAATAGGTTAATAGGTTAATAGGCTATTATAGGTTAATAGGGCGAGCGGGTCGTTTAAAGAAAAATCGAAGCCGTCATTTCGTAGCCGAAGCCCGGTTCTTCACCGGGCGTAGCGAAGAAATCTCCTGAGGCTAAGGTATGGCCCAATCAGGGCGCCGTAGTGCGTTTGCTGCTTTAGGATCACTTCACTATTTAGCTACTTGCCAATCGTCGGGAGATTTCTCCGTTGCGTGCCGATGGAAAAATCGGCACTTTACTGCGAAATGACGGCTTCGATTTTTCTTTTTCTTGCAGGGATGGGTGTGCCTTTTATTTGCGTGTGGTTAATAAAAACATGCGGCTGGTCTTGCGGGCAGAATATTTATCTATGCACTGTTGCGCAATTGTGCAATTCGGATTACCTTTTCTGAAAATTTGCAACTAAGGAACGATGACAAAACAAAGTACACCATCTTACTCGTTCTTTTCCATTTTTACTTCGTTGCAAAAGTCTTTAAATAATTCATTATTCGCAGATTTTACGCCTCGTAAAAAAGAAAAACAACTTCGCAATATGATGTACTTTATTTCGTCAACGTTCCCAATGAAACGTTTTTTCCTGTTGGGCATAGTGTTTTCTGCAATGCTGGCTGCAACCTCTTGTAAGCAAAAGGGCGCGGAAAGCAAGGAGCATTTTGATAAGGCCAATGACTTCCTGTTTAAAGATGACCTGGAGAACGCCAAGAAAGAGTACGGACTGGCTATAGAGGCCGATACGGGCAACTGGAAGGCCTGCTACGAGCTTGCGGGTGTGTATGAACTGGAAGGCGATTTTAGCAATTCCCTTTTCTATTTTGCGAGGACCGTGCAACTGAATCCGAAGTTTGCAATAGGGTTTTACAATAAGTCGAACCTGGACGAGACCATGGGGGATGAAAAAGGCAGCATAAAAGACCTGAACAAAGCCATAGAAATTAAGAAGGACTTTTTTAGTGCCTTGCTCACCAGGGCGCGCAAAGCGTATGGTACAGGCCATTACAAGGAAGCCGTTGCCGACCTGAACAATGTGATAAACCTGCGCCAGGACTTTTACGTGGCCTACAGTATGCGGGGTTCAAGTAAGTTTAAGCTCGGGGACTTTGCCGGGGCTATAAAGGACTTTGATATGGAGATACAGCTTAGCCCCACGCATCTTATGGGCTATGTAAGCCGCAGCTCCGCAAACGGGGAACTGAAGAATTACAGGGCCGCGATAAATGATATTAATGCCGCATTGCAGCTAAACCCATTGTGGTCGCAGGGTTATATATACAGGGGTATGTACCAGATAAAACTGAACTGCAAAGACAGCGCCTGTGGCGACTTCCGGATGGCTTACAAATTAAAGAACCCGGATGCGGAGTCTTATTCAAAGGAGTATTGCAAGTAGTTGGTTTAGAGGATGCCTCGTGGCATGATTTTTTAGTGTAATTATCCTTTAAAATCTGCTGTGCTATGATGATCCTGAAATTAATACCCGGAGAAGTTACTCCCTTGCCGCTGAACATTTATTACCGCATCACGTTGCTGAAACTGCATGTGAGCGACAATAAAATCACTTCCTGCACCCTGAGAATAGGGGACAAAGATGTACTCTTTAGTCAAACTGGGGAACATGGTGTACTGGCGGTAGAAGGTAGTGCAGGAAACAGGGCAGACCATACGATCTTACCCGGGATGGAAAATAATATCCTTCTTACTTTTCCGGCGGATAGCAGCCAGCTAACACCAACAGCGGAGGCGCAGCTTTGCTATGAGTTGTCTTATCGTGTGCCGTTGCACCAGCACCAATATCGCCAGAGTGCGTAGGCGGTAAACTTTCTGTTGCGGTTTCGTGCGCCACGGATGGGCGGCTGCTAATAAAAATGCAAAAATTAACAGATTCTAATAGCTGCTTTCCCTATTTTCATACCGTGGAATCCGGAATTCAGCTATTGGTATTTCACGTTGCTGCATGAATTGGAAACAGATCAGATGGAAGGTGCGCTATGCGTGGCAGTATTTTCCTTTTACATTAAATACATTGCTCTGCGGGCTTGCGGGTTGGGGCGCATATGCCGCATTGTATAAGCCTACACCGAAAGGGGAGGACCCATCGCCATTGCTGCCCTTTATTTTGCTTATGGGTAAGATGGCGGTGTGGTTTGCTGTGGGCCTGCTGGGGCTATCGGTGCTGAGTACGTTCGTTACTTACTTTTATTATCTATGGCTACGCAGCAAGAAGGGGTACAAGCTACAGGTAGAATTTACCACCGAAACCAAAAAAGGAAAGAAGAATAAACTATACCTGAATGCCCGGCTTGAGGGAGCCATAAGGCCCATACTTGGCTTCATTAAGGGGCGGCTGTATTATGACGATAACCTGATGACAGACCGCTTCGGCCTGCTCTCTAACAAGCGGAAGGAGCAGAGCCTGTGGCGCGTGGCCGTTACCGGCAAGAGCAGGATGACGCTGCCGGATATAAAGGAATATGACCTGAAGGGCGGCTTTGTTTATTTCCAGGACATGCTGCACCTTTTCTCGCTGGCGGCGGCGCAGCCTGTGAGCGGGCATTTTTACCAGCCCCCGGTACTGACGGAAAGCAACGATACAGACGTATTCCCCAAGAAAACGGAGACGATGGATGTGCGCATAGAGCAACTGCGCAGGGTAGAGGGGGAGCACCTGAATTACAAAGACTTTGAGAGTGGCGATGATGTGCGGCGCATAGTGTGGAAGGTATATGCCCGCAACCGGGAACTGGTGGTGCGGGTGCCGGAATTGTATGAGCCATATGCATCTCACTTGTATTTTTATGCATCGTTTTATGCCTCGGTGAAGCAGCAATGGATGGGGGAGGGGTACCTGAAAGAAATGCTGAACTACTACAAAAACAATGTGTGGACGGTGTATGACGCCCTTTCGCAAAAGGAATGGGATATGCGCTTCATGCCCGACCAGGCTTTTAATATACCCGAACACCTGGCGGGCAACGAAAAAACAGCCCGTATTATCAGTAGCAGCGCCTGGCACAAGGATGCTGCGCTACAGCAATATTTTAACCCTAATAGCGGCGCTGTATTGTGCATCTCCTCATTCACAGACCCGCAGGAACTTGCCAATGTGCTGGAACGCTGCAATGCATCGACGGTAGTCTATTTTGTAAAGCTCTCTAATGTATTCCGGCATTTTGCCGCCCTTAGCCTTATAGGCAGGCTTATCTTCCTGCCGCCGCAAGACCGGCTTTCCAGGCTGCGTACGCGGTGGCTGTTTTCGCCCATCCGGTTTGCAGTGCAAAAGCAGGAAAAGGAAATTGAAGAGCTACTGCGCCGCAGCGATGTGACAAGCGCTGTGCTGTAAAAACGCTGGCATTGGCCGTAGTCGAAGGGTTGCTCCGGCATACTGCTACTATCACCGTCCGTTGTGTCACTCCCTTGTACGTTCGGGGTTCTATTGAGCTTGTTATCCGCGCCATTGCGAGACACGAAGCAACTTTACTGTTTAACCAGTTTCCTCACCAACCGCGCACCCGTTGATGGCTCCGTTATTTGCATGGTATAGATCCCCTGTACTAAGTCTTTAATATTAATCACCTCGTTGTTAGAAATGATACTTGCAGAATAAATCCGTTGCCCAAGTAAATTAAACACGCTCACCTCACACCCAGCAGCACCTTCAATATTCAGTACATCTCGCGCAGGGTTCGGGAGTAGCTTCACCTCTCCTTTGGAGAGGCCGGGAGAGGTCACTCCCGCCGGTGCCACCCACACCGTCACTGTATCCGTTCCCCCAACATCACAGATGTCTAAAAACAGCACATACGTAGTAGTAGTATCCGGGTGTACTTTCAAGCTACCAGTATGGCCAATTGGCACAGCACTACCCAGCACTACCCAGGTTAGCGGCAGCCCTTCTTCACTGCTGCCTATGGTTGCGCTGTCACTCCCAGGGCTCACATACATATCCGGCCCAGCAATCGGTTTAGTGCCAACCTCCACCACGCTTACGTCGTCTATGAGGTAGAAAGAGAAACCCTGACTGGAGTATCCAGAGTAATTTACCGCTATCTTGTCGGTGTGAGCAAAATCAGAAAAATTACCAATAGTAATAAATTTTTCTGTTCCGCTTGCGGTAAACAAACCGCGCACCTGCACCCAATTCATTGTGTCGTTAATTATGGACGAAGCAACAATTTGTGGTGAATATGCCGTTTGTGGCTTCGAGCAACTGGCGCTGTCCTGTCCCACATCTATTGAGCCATCATCTAAATACGCCCCAATTTTACCTATCGCATAACCTGAAGCTTCAGCAAGATTTACATAAAAGGTCACACAATAATCTTTGCCTGCGGTTAATGGTTTGTATAATCTGCCTTGCAGGTAATCCCTAAAGTCAATATCAGCACCCGGCATAGTTGCATCCACTAACATCCTTACTTGTACCATTCCATTCCCGGTGCGTGGGTATTGATAAAAATAATCATTACGGGGTATATTTACAGCAAAATCATTGCCGGGAACGAAAGGGGCTGTATCACAGGTATTGCAGTAGTCCGGGACGCAAGGCGGCAGATAGAATACACTATCTGGACTGCCTATTGAATCAATTGGGCTCCAATCTGTCGCATATTTAATTTGATCCAAAATATACGGGCATTTTGAGTGCTGCTCAAAACTCGGATTTAAGACATAATTAACCTGTGCCTGAATTTTCAAACAGGCACAGGTTAATAATGTTACTAAAAATATCAATTGCTTCACTCTACTATAAATTTAAACTTAAACATTCTGCCTTGACTGTCCGTAAGCTGCATCAGGTATAGTCCCGGCACGGCATTCATCATCTGTAAATTTGTTTTCGCACCGTTAAAATGCAGGTCGCCCTTATAAATACTTCTCCCTATTGCATCCCATATTTCTACTGCTACAGGCTTTTCATCTGCCACCCCTTGCCGTAATTCAAAGTTACCGTTATTCGGATTAGGTAACAATACATATTTCTGAAGGCCGTTTCCATTGGAGATAACTGGGGAAAGATGAGGTGCGCTTTTTCGCATTGCCATGCTGTCGTCTGTTATCGTGTCATTGCAAATGTTTGGGAAGAATACAAGCGTGTCAAAGACAACATCGTATAGCGCGCGCGCTCTAAACACGCAGCCTCCGCCTGTTATGGGGCATAGCGCAGCTAATGTTCCCACTTGCAAACTATCACTATTGCTCATAACACCCTCTAAGTAGTGAATGTACAATTGGTAATACGTGCGGTAATTTACAACGATGGCATCAGCAAGCGTATCGTCTGCCATCTGCGCACCTGTGGCGGTGTCCAGCAATGCATTCGCCATGCTATCCACACTAAAGTTATTCAGTATGCCTTGTGCATCTAAGGTGTCGAACATAGCAAGGTTGCTATCTATTTTCGTAAACAGGGCAAAACGACTGTTCCGCGCCATTGCCTTAAAGGACACTATTAGAGCGGAAGTGTCAGCCATTGCAGAATCTTGCAACAAAGTTTCCCAAAGTTGAAACTGTGCGCTCCAGCTATGCTGTACAGCCCACTGCGAATAGGGAATATTATTTTGCGCCACCATTACGGCTCCGGTACTACCACTGCAACAAGTGACTACTGTGACTGGTACACATTCATAAGTAACCGCAACGGTTGACGCAGTGAGCCCGTTACCAAGACCAGTAACTGTACCACCAGTACAGCCATACCTATGCAAACAAATACTTGGGGCAGAACCAAGCCAGCCCGTTTGATTATTCACAGGGTCTTCTACAGGATCCCATGTATTTACAACTAACGGCGAAGAACTGGGTAATACGCCATAATGTGTATAGGTCTGTGGGTAAGTGCTGCTCCACGCAAAGCCACTACCAGCGGTTACTCGCCATTGATTTAGGCTGGCGCCGCCCGTACCTATTTGCTGCGTGCCTATGTTACCACCAAGAGCCAAGCCCCTGCCGTTATTGGTCATTATATTATCCAGCCAGTAGCTTTGCAGCGAGTTGTGGTCAAACTCAAAGCCAGTACCAATATTGGTAACTTTATTACAGTTCACTAATGAGCCATTGCTGTACCATTGCAGCACACCACACCAGGCAGTGTCGGTATAATCCGTACCCACTATAGTATTGTTCGACACCTGATCGCCGCTGGCGTAGTTGTGGTTTATACCGTATTGCGCAGCCTTTGAGGCGTACTGTATCAGGTTTATCTTATTTACGTTGCTGGTCAGCACTTGCGCCGGGCGGTTCACATAAATACCGTTATACGCATCGGTTATCACATTCTCGTCTATATTCATTTGCGGCGGTGGTGGCGCTGTCGGGTTGTAAGTAGTGCCTATATAGCTCACATCGTTTTCCGCCCATATTGGCTTGTCCACATACGCGGTGCCCAGTGCGCCTGAGGTCGTGTATTTCGCCACTATGTTGTTATTCGTTATCACCACCTGCCCGGGTACCCCCGGCACATAACTGTATGGAGCCCCTGACCCCGGGGCTTTAAAGGCTATGCCGTTGGCTACGTTAATGATTGTATTCGTGCTTATGTTTATCGTGTCCCAGGCGCTCGTCTGCACAAAATATCCATAAAAGTTACTGCTCACAAATGTACCGCCGGCATTGCTTTGTGTCGTCACCATCTGCGAGTTCAGCCCGGTTACATGCGCATAGCCCAGCACATACACGCCATACGGGCAGTTCCAGAAATAGTTCGGCGAATAGGTCGATATAAACCCGCCTGTCCACACTCCGCGTTCCACCGTAAGCTGGTAGCTGCGCCCATCGGTCACGTTGGCATACACGCCTATGCCGCCGCCGGCAGCAGCCCCGCTGTTCTTTGCCATGTGCGCAAAATAATTGTTGATGATGGTTGCGTTGGCGCTCACCGCGCTTATACCCACGTTCAGCGTATCAAAAAGATTGCTCCCTTTCTCTCCCACAAATATCCCTGTGGCGGGCGCGCCCACCTGCACACTGCCGCAATTGGGCCATGTCTTGGCACCTATACCATTCAGCGATATACCCGTAGTTACGCCGTTGTTAAAACACGGCATGGCGTTCATAGTACCTATCGCATACGGCGCCATATATGGCGAGGGCATGGTTACCGAGGCCTCCAGCGCAGCGACGCTTGGCCACGAATAAATAGTGCTTGCTATTTGGCGGCTTGTAAATACTGTATTGGTCACATTCAGCCCTGTATAGGTTGTAGGCGTTGTTGTGGCACGGTTGTAGCCCACGATCTTTATGCCCGTATTGTTTTTGTTAAATATCGTATTATTGCTTGTTATAAAAGTTGCCGGGCTTTGCGGGTTTTGCACGTACACCGCGTTTATCGCATCTTCTATTAGCGTGCTGTTACCCGCCGCATCACCTGTCAATACTACTGTTCCAGTGAGGGCTCCGCTGCTGTCCAGCACTATCCCTTGCCACATTCCCCCACACGACCGCAGGTGGCAGCCTGCAAGCGTAAGTGTTGCCGTGGGGTTCACAGATACCGTTACCCCGGGCGCTATCAGCACTATCGCATCAGTAAAAGTATCGGTGCCTGTAATGGTTACGCTGCTGGCAATGTAATAGTTTCCGGGGCCATACGATGTGCTTATCACCCCGCCGCTACCAATTGGAGTGTAGCTGGCACCGCTAAACACATGGCATGGTGAACAGGTATCAACAGAACTGGCATTTACGGTCATTGCAAATGTTGAAAAACAGCCGCCGGGCATCGTGTACGTAATTGTCTGTTCCAGTCGCCACGCTTGTTACCACACCCGTTGCTGAACCCACAGTAGCAACCAGCATATTACCGCTCGTCCAGTGTCCGCCACTTACACCATCGCTAAGCGTTGTGGAAGACCCGCTTCCACAGAAAGATGTAGTACCTGTAATAGGCCCTGCCGCCGCACTTACGGTCACTGTCTCTGTTGACCTGCAATGTAACGAAGCTCCCGTTCCTTCCGAATAACTGATAATAGCCGTACCCGCCGTTAATCCCGTCACTGTTGTCGGTGAGCCAGTCGTGCCCACAATGGCTACCGCCGGGTTACTGCTGCTCCACACGCCGCCGCCCGTGGCATCGCTTAGCGATCCTGGTGTACCCAAACAAATCAATGATGATCCCGTAATGGCCGCAGGGGTTGTAATTACCGTGACACTTATAGTCACCGTACAGGATGCATCGGTATATGTAATGGTGGCATGGCCTGCGGCAATCCCGGTTAGTATGCCACTGCTGCCAATGGTGGCCACCGCCGTATTACTGCTGCTCCACGTGCCGCCGGTCGTGCTGTCCAGCATCGCAATCGTTGCTCCCGAACATACGTTAGTGGTTCCTGTGATGCTTGCAGGCTCGGCAGCTACCGTTATGGTGTCTTTCTGCGTGCAACCTGTTGGCAGCGTATAAGTGATTACGGTTGTGCCAGGGACATGGCTCGTCAAAACACCAGTTGCCGACCCTATAGTGGCAACAGTCGTATTGCTGCTTGTCCATATGCCGGTCGTTGATGTATCGGAAAAAACAGTTGTCATACCTAAGCATATTGCGTGCGACCCGGTTATCGGGTGAGGCAATGGGTTCACGGTAAGCGTAGCAGAAACATAGCAGCTTCCCGTTACTACGGTGTAGTATATGGTGGCGATCCCAGCCGCATAGCTTGTGACCACGCCCGAATCGCTTACGCCTACCAATGCAGAAGTCCAAATCCCGCCAGCCAGTGAATCGTATACCGTAAAAGCATGACCGGTATAGCCGCATACATTGGTTACCCCGGTAATGGGCGGCACAACAATAGAATTTACAGTTTGCGTAACAAAGCAACCTGTGGAAGAAACAGTATAGGTAATGGTAGCTGTTCCGGCGACTACTCCCGTCACAATTCCTGTCAGCGAACCCACTGTTAGAATTGACGTGTTGCTGCTGCTCCACGTCCCGCCTGCCGTTGCATCATGCAAAGTAATAGATGACCCATGACAAACGACTGTCGGGCCGGTAATAGCCGGAAGTGTTGAACTGACAACGAATGTGGTGGTTCTCGTACAGCCGTTTGGCAACGTATAGCCGATAAGAACTGTCCCCGGTGTAAGCCCTGTCACTACTCCGGTAAGTGAGCCAACGATTGCAACCGAGGGGTTGCTGGTACTCCATCTGCCATCTGCCACGCTATCGCTTAGCGTTGTAACGCCTGCGCAAATATCCATGCTCCCGGTAATGATTGATGGCAATGGAAGTACGTTTACAGTTGTATGCACCAAACACCCTGCGCTGATGGTATAAGTGATTGTATCCGTTCCGGGGGATACGCCGTGAACAATGCCGGTTGTGGAACCAACCCAGGCAATCGCGTTGCTACTGCTTGTCCACAAACCAACCCCGACTGAATCATGAAGCGAGATTGAAGATCCAACGCAGACGTTAGTGGTTCCCGTTATTACAGGTGGCGCGGGTATTGCGTTCACCGTAAATGTTTCTGTAATTGCGCATCCGTCTGTCAGGCGGTAAGTGATTAAAGTCGTACCCGGTGACAAACCAGTTACAACCCCGGATGTTGACCCGATGGTAGCGACCCCCGTATTACTGCTGCTCCATGTGCCCCCGGTAACTGAATCGGTTAAGGCTGTAGAACTGAAACAGGTAGCCAAACTCCCGGTCATTGCCGTTGGTACCGTATAGGAGCTTACGTGTATGGTATCTGTTGTCACGTTACATCCGCTATAGAACCGCACCCAGTACGTGCCAGTTGAGGTAACTCTTTTGCTTCGCGTAGTCGCGCCATCGTTCCATACATAAGCCCAGGTCGTAGCTGTGTCATGGGCGGTTATCGTTACGCTGCTGTCCCGGTACAGGCAAACGGTCGTATCATGGCTTACAAATGTCGTGTCCCCCGGTATGTAGGGAACGACAATACTCGGTAGCCCGAAATTGCCGGTGGTAGCAGGCGCATAAGCAACAGCAAGATTTGTAAAGCCACAGCCAGTACCAGCAATATTGGGGGAATTGATGCTGGCAAGGTATCCGCTTGTAAAAGAAACGACATAAATTTTATTGTCGGGAGCCAGTTTCAAATCCCCGAAACTGCCGAAGACGGAAGCTATGGTTGTTCGCGATGCAATGATAGCAGCCGTAGAGGATAGGCTGACATTATATTGCTCGACAACACCTGTGGAGTATTGGTCGATGTACAACAGCGAATCATTCGGGGAAAATTCAGCGCCATACCTGGTTGTAGAAGAATCGAGTATCTGCAAACCCGAAACAACGCCAGTTGTGGGGTTAAAGTCGTACAGTTCAGTTCCATGACCGGAACTGTCAACATAATTATCCTGCAACACTAATTTTTTTCCGTTCGGGCTGGCCTTTATCATGGCTATGCCGTAACTGATATGCCCCGAAAAAGCACCGGTTGCGGAAACCACCGGGCCACTGACACCGGAAGAAGATATGCTATAGGCCCAGAAAACGGCTGAATCTCTGCGGTGCGTTATCAGCCATACATTGCAGTCATTCCCGCGAATTGACGTCATTGCTTCCGACATGTTAGTTGCGAGAAGGTTAGGCGCCGATCCGCTTACCACATCCCCATTTCCACCGTCAAGCGACATATCCACGATGGTGGAATAAAAGCGTCCGCCTGGGTACTGTTCCGTGGTGAATATGTAGTATTGGTTTGCATTGTTGGGCACCGGCACAATAACCGCAGCCTGTGCCGAACTGGTTACAAGTACCGAATAATCTACAATTAGTGTGCCATGTGGCATGACAACACCTGAATGGTTCCATACCGATTTCCCATCGGTATAAAACAATAGGCTCCCCGCAGCATTGCTTACAGATGCGCAGCCTTCCATCGTGCTAATGGATGTGGTAATGGCTA
>JABDBX010000085.1 GCA_013288445.1 Bacteroidota bacterium | reverse complement strand
ACATTGGCTCATTCGGGAGTGGTTCGTTCAATAATAATCCATCCAAAGGAAGTGTAGTAGGGTGTATTATGCAGGATAAAAGTGGGATAATTTGGTTTGGTTTGGATGATGGCTTGTATTGCTACAACGGAAAATCATTCACTCGTTTTTTGGACAATCCAAACACTATAAATAACAGCGGACTCACGCTGAAAAATGTGCAGTGTATGTTAGAGGATAAGAAGGGAAATATTTGGTTTGGCTCTGGATATCCTGTAATGGAAGGCATTATCCGTTACGATGGAAAAACTGTAGAACATTTTAAACCCAAAAACGAAGGCTGGATTCGTAATATTATAGAAGAGAAAAACGGGAGCGTGTTATTTGCCACAAGAAATAGCGGTGTGTGCAGTTATGATGGGAAAGCATTTACCTTTATTTCTAAATCTCAGGGGATGGTGAAGGGTTCAATGATGGGTAGCTTAGAAGATAAATCAGGAAATATATGGTTCGCATCCGATTATGGAACGGAATTAAATGACACCGTTGGTGGAGCATGGCGGTATGACGGTAAAACTTTTACTAAGTATTCAACGAAAGATGGGTTGACTAATAATGCAGTTTTTTTAATTTTAGAAGACAGGAACGGAGATATTTGGGTGGGCACACGCAACATTGGCTTGTATCGTTTCAATGGAAAAACCTTTACCAGTTTTTCTGAATAAAAAATGTATGTTAGGGTTCGAAACTTGTCCAGTCAACCTCATTCCTAAATAGGTAGAATTGGGACATTTTATGTTTGCTTCTGTTACGATTTGTCGAACCGTTCCAAAAGATGTTGAAGCGCAAGCAAATCCTTAATAAAAAGGTTCGAAAGTTGTCCAGTCATCCCGACAGAATGGAGAGCTCAACGGAAATGTTGGGCTTTTTCTTTTAGACAATTGTAGAATTTTGTTCGCGACGTAGCCCCGCCTCTTCGGCGGGGTACAAGGCTGGGGGTCTTGTGGTCGCTGGTTCGAATCCAGTCGTCCGTGCTATTTTACGAAAATGAACAAACTTTTACCATTATATAAGTTTGTTCATTTTTTGTTTGCTTTTTACTATTTTTCGGCTGTTTCGGTTAGAACTTAGAAGAGAGGTTGGTACCGTTGATATCTATAATGATGACTAAATTTAATAAATATCGGTTATTCATCATCTTATTCATAGCTCTTGTGAGTATCTACGTGAGTCAAGCTATGCCCTTATTTTATGGATTAAATCGTCGAACATTTGCTGGGCAATTATTGTTCTTTATGGTTAGCTCTATTACTTTTTTCTTTTTTGATATTATGTTGAACAATAAGGGGAAACTGATTTTTTACGTAGCCTGGGGTTTTATTTTGCCAAGCTGGTTTGTGTGCGACTTTTGGGGTATTACTTTTCTATTTTGGATACCAGCTTTATTCTACACAATGTATTTTTTTTATTTATCAACTACAATTTTTAAAAGAAGCACAATTGTGAAGCAGGAATAATACCAGTTCGAAAGTTGTACAGCAAAGTGTGTTAACGAATATGCCTGTTGTTTTACGATTTTACGCTTTGTTTTCCGACAATGCCAATAAGTTGATGAATTGCCTGTAGGTCGCGGATAAATTGGTTCGAAAGTTGTCCAGTCATCCCGACTTAATTGAGAGCGGGTACGCAAGCGAGAGCGATGCCACCCGTTTTCATTTTCCAACTGCGCTCTTTTGAATTTCTATCGGGATGGAAATGATAGTATTGGCTGGTACCGTGATAAGGCCCATAATTGGCGGATACACATAGACTGCCGGAAATGAAAAATTAACACGCAAATCTTTGTTAGAACAAGACGATAGTCGTTTTTTCTCTGTAGATTGTAAGCATTAATTCTCAATAAATAATGGGCGAAAACATAGGAAGTAAAGGGCCCGCCGGTCTTACAAGCAAAAATGAAGCTAACAATAATATTACAAGTGCGGCTCCGCATATCCCTATCATAGCGGTAACCGGGACAAACGGCAAAACCACTACCACAAGGCTTGTAGCCTATATTGTGAAAGAAGCTGGATTCAAAGTAGGCTTCACGTGCAGCGATGGCATTTACATTCAGGGCGAGCTGGTAGAAAAAGGTGATTGCAGCGGGCCGCTATCGGCCGCGTTCGTATTGAAAAACAAAAATATCAATTTTGCGGTTTTGGAATGCGCACGCGGTGGCATACTCCGCGCAGGTTTGGCATTCGATCAATGCGAGGTGGCTATAATCACCAATGTGGCCGAGGATCACCTGGACCTTAAAGGCATAAATACGCTGGAGCAGTTAGCGGAAGTGAAAGCAATGGTTGCCCTTGCCGTGAAGCCGGACGGGTACGCAGTGCTGAACGCTGACGATGACCTGGTGTATGCCATCCACGAAAAGCTTAGTTGCAAACTGGCCTATTTTTCGCACGACCCACACAACCAAAGGATTGCCGCACATAGAGCAAGGGGTGGTATAGCCATAGTGCCTGAAAACGGTTGCCTGACCATCTTACACGGCGCAGACAAAATACCGGTAGAGACACTCTCTAATATACCTATCACTTTTAACGGCAAGGCCGATTTCAACATATCGAACGCAATGGCCGCCGCACTCGCCGCATATGCGGCGGGTATAAATATAGAGAATATCAGAACCGCATTGCGGCATTTTGAGCCATCGGTAGCCCTTACACCGGGCCGCATGAACTTTTTTCAATTCCGTAATTTTTCGGTCATTGTCGATTTTGCCCATAATCCGCACGGCTTTAAAGCCATCAGCAAGTTGGTGACCAGTTTCAACGCTACAGTAAGGGTAGCTATAATTGCCGGTACTGGCGATAGGCGAGACGAAGATATCATACACATCGCAGAGGAAGCAGCCACCATATTCGACGAGTTGATCATCCGCCAGGATATATCGCTCAGAGGGCGCCCAGGGCAGGAAATCATAAATCTCGTAGTTAAAGGGATTCACAACATAGACCCTTACAAAAAAACGACGATTATAGAGCGTGAGAGCGAGGCAATTGACTTCGCCTTCAAAAACGCGCCAAAGGATAGCCTCATTTTCATAACGAGTGACATGATACTAAACGCTGTTACTTATGTGCAACAGCTAAAAGACAAAGAAGAAACGTTGAAGTAAATCAGCACGCATTACAATTAGCGATTTTCAAATTGGGTGAGCCCTATTGTCCATTTCATGCTTATTATAACGATTTCAAAGCAGCGATTTCTACTGAAACGCTTGAAATAATTGCTGGAAAATTGCCTAAGAAACGATGACAAAGACAATGGCAGATGATAAGCGATGTAGCTTTCGCTTTTTTGTTTTGCGCAAGCGCCGCTTGCTGCTACTGGGAATCACCCAAGATGCTTGAACCAGTGAGTAACGACAACCTAATCTTTGAACATTGTTCAAATAAAACTACGTTGGCTGTTATTGTTTGGTAATGGCAAAAACCTTCTCTGTTACGGCAGGCGCATGGTGATGCCCTGTATGCGCGGGATAAAGCGTGCATTCAACTATTATTTTTTCACCAATTATTTTTTTCAAATTCGTTCCGTTTACAGCACTTGCAGGATCAAATCTAATGTGAATTGTATTTACGGTATCGTAAGAGGCATCTGACGTGAATGAAGTGTCTCTAAATAAAAATGGTTCATTTACGTGTAGAATGTAGGTTGGCTCCTTTTCGTCTTGGGTGGTATCTTCGCCAAACCCTGGCGCTCCGTAAAACATTTCAAACTGGAGTGTGCCCGCAAACACTTCCCGTTGATTGGCATTCACTTTTTTCAGATTGTCCAATCTGAAATCCATAAGTGTTAACGCTAATATTAAAAGAACCAAGCCTAAAACAATATATCGACCTAAGTACATAGAAGTATAAAATTTAGTGGCAATGCTGGTTGTCCAGTTAATCGATTACATACTGTGCTACAAATTTAGCAGTTTCTAACACGACTTGCTCTGTTTATTCGATAAGACGTCAACCGCCGTTAAACCCTAATAAGCCAGTTGGGAGGTTGTCCCGACAAAAAATTGAGAGCGAAAGAAACAGAGCGAAAAGCGATGTGGCTTTCGCTTTTTCGTTTACTCTGTTAAATATGAATATATTTTAGCTATATTTGCTGCCGCTTTAAACTAACCAATCCGTGATAAAACTTAGCCGGTATAATAGTTTCAACGAATTGAAATCCGCCAACAATTTGACGAATGATTCTGATATAGGCTTATTCAACGAGTATAAGGCGTTTATTGATCTTTTGCGTTCTTCAATCGTTTCACAAAAAAAAGTAAGCGTAAAGCCCGGAAAAGAGAAAGATATCACCGACATAGACGAACTTATGAAGAGACGCAAGAATGACCAATAGCTCCGGGTTTGAGCTGATGTGAAACCCGGCACGGTTATTGCGCCAGTTATTTCGGCATTTCACCTCAATTGACCTTTATGAAAAAAATTGTTCTTACTGTTTCGGCGGTCGTGTGCACGCCGCTTTTGTTTTCATCCTGCTATTCAAATTACAGTTGTACTTGCCATGCCATGGACACCGTAAATAAACGGCCAATACAATTTTACCAAACGATGAAGGGAGAGCAAAATGCACAAGACCGGTGCAGCCAGCAAAGGAACATGTACATAGATTCAGGCTACACACAGGTGCAATGTGGTGTGCCAATCTAACGTCATTGGCCTATTACGCAGCAAGCCCCGGGAAACAAACCTGCCCGACATCTTTGCTCTCATTACTACCTCATCCTGCGCAAGTACTCTCTTATACAACCGTAACCTTCGACAATTCGGCGCCCAGGCCTTTGAGGGCTGCGTAAGTGAGCTTATCCATCATCGCACCGTCGAAGTGGATGGTTTTGATGGCGCGATAATATTTATTGGTCAAAGCATACGATGCGCGGAAAGACACATTTTTTAGGGTTGCGCCATTGAATGTAGCCTCGTTAAGCGCAGTTTTGTCGAACTTAACGCCAATAAACGTCTGGCCATCAAGACATACCCCACGCAAATCGGAATACACGAAGTCAACACCTTTAAAGATACAGTTCTCAAAGATCGTAGTTCTCAGGTCTATCATCGTCAGCTTTGCATCAACCAGTTCTGCATCTGTGAATTTCACCCCGTTCATGCCCGACTTGCTGAATTCGGTGCGCACAAGAATGGTCTTATTAAAGCTCGAATCTGCAAGGTCTATGGTGGATAGCGTGCAGTCTGTGAGGTTCGCCCCATCAAAATTGGTTTCGCGCACATCGCTGCCGGTTAATGAGCTGCCGGTTAAGTCGGTGCCCGCAAAGTTAGAGCCACGCAGTGCGCTGCCATGAAACTTGCTATTGTTGGCGGTAACGCCCGCAAAGTCGCTCTTTGCCAGGTTGCTGCCGCTGAAGTTGGTCAGCAGCTGCCGGTCGGCAGAGCCGGGTGGGGTTGCGCCCTCCTGATCCGGGCGTTCGGTGTTGCTACTACGGTCAGTTTTTGTTTTAGCGGCCGCTTCATCGTTTGCCGTGCCGAAGCTCTCAGAGAAATAGTTGAAGTCAACGTTCAGAATTTCTGCCAGCCTGTTGATAGTAATAATATCCGGGATCGATTCTCCGCGCTCCCATTTCCCCACGGCCTGCGGGCTGATAAACAGGCGTTGAGAGAGTTGCGCCTGAGACATATTCATCTCCTTTCGTGCCCTGGCAATTTTGTTGCCGATGATCTTAGTATCCATAACCACTGTCGTTTTGTTTTGTTTTTCCGACGCCGCAAAGTTACCGTCGTCAATACCCGAAATGAGTATAAACGCCGCTCCCGTTAGTTGTCGGCACGCTACTTACGGTTGTTATTTGACAACCGGGAGTTGTATTTGCCGGAATTCCTTGGTACTTGCCCACTCGGGCCGTAAAAACAGTACAAAACTACCCTTAATGTAAACGCAGTGCGGAGAGCTGTAGCCTGATTTTTTACCAGCGTGCCTTATAAATGGTTTGGGATTATTGCCCTAACTTTATTTGCCGGCTGCAATCCTTACCCATGCAACAGATGCCACTTAAAAAAATCGGGCTATTGTCCATTCTCCTTTTGCTTTTGAGCGTTCAATGCCTTGCGACGGCGATTGTTAAGATATTTCTGAAGTAAGCAATCTCCCTCGTTAAAAATTAAAATAAGCATTTTTGTTTACGATATTTTGCTTATTTTTGATGTGTGAATCAGGAAATATCCATATTAAAAGGGCTGCACCCTGGCATTGTTTTGGAACAGGAGCTAAAGAGAAGAAAACTTTCTAAGGGGCGGTTTGCTATTTCCATAAATGAGTTTCCGCAAACACTGGGCGCTATAACCAAGGGCAAGAGGAATATGAATACCCCGCTTGCTTTAAGGATAGAGCATGCCCTGGGAATAGAAGAAGGCTACTTTATGACCTTGCAGGTGTTTTATGAGATCAAAGAAGAGAAGCGTAAACAACTGACTAATGCCACACCGGACCTTTCTAAATTAAGACCAATACTTTTCTGGGATACGAGCATGGACAAGATAGACTGGCAGCAACAGAAAAGAGCGGTAATAAAAAGAGTTTTTGAGCGGGGTAATGAACAGGAAAAAAAGGGAGATCACAAGGTTTTATGGCCAGGCAATAGTTGGATGAAGCGTTGAACAATAAAAAACTCAAAAGCTAACTATGTCGAGAGGGTTGTATTGGAGTACTGTTAGCACGTTGCTGAAAACCACCCTTGTCCAATTGACGGCCACTATCATTGAGCGGCTCAACAGCAGAGTAAACGCATTACAATTTATAAACCCGAAGGGTTGATATTATTATAGCAGACAGGTAAAAAACGCCGATAAACCCTGAATGGGTGATATTATTTTCATACGTGTTGACGAATAATGCCACCCCTTCAGGGTTCTTCCGTAATTTTATATATTATTTTATAATAATACAAACCCTTCGGGTTTACTATTATGACTGCATCAATTGTATTCTGGCATTCTAATTCGTTTGCGCTGGGCTCAACAGCAATGTCGGGACCTTTTCTATCAATTAAACCCTATTTTTGTATAGCGTGATGCTCTAAAAAGGTGCATCTATTATTTCATTGAAAAAAGAGATTTAAATGGCTCAGAATATTATTTGCCTTTGGTACCAGGGGGATGCGGAAGAAGCTGCAAGCTTTTATGCCCAGACATTCCCTAACAGCAAGATCACGGCTATTCACCAGGCTCCTGCCAGCTACCCGGACGGGAAAGAAGGCGATGTGCTGACGGTTGAATTTACGGTAGTGGGCGTGGCATGTGTAGGCCTGAATGGCGGCCCTGTTTTCAAGCACAGCGAAGCTTTTTCGTTTCAGATAATTACAGAAGACCAGGCTGAAACGGATAAGTATTGGGACGCTATTGTAACTAATGGCGGAGCTGAAAGCCAGTGCGGCTGGTGTAAAGATAAATGGGGTTTGTCGTGGCAAATTACTCCCCGGGTACTTTTAGATGCAACCACCAATAAAGATAAAGGTATTGCCAAACGCGCCTTTAACGCTATGATGAAAATGAAAAAGATAGACATAGCTACCATAGAATCGGCAATGGTTGGGAGTACTGAAAAGTAGATGAATTTTTCGTCGCCCAAGTTTCAGAAAATGAGAGCAACAACAGCGCGAAGCGGGATGCTTGCAGATACGCAGACCAGGCGGATTGCCTTGAATTATAGGATTTTCATTTACTTTTATTTTGAAATGAAAGTCAAAGAAGTTATTGCATTGATACAGGCTGACGGTTGGTACTTTAAAGGACAAAAGGGAAGCCACAAGGTTTTTAACCATCGTATTAAAAAGGGAATTGTTGTTGTTCCCGCCATGGTGCAACCAGGATTTAGCCCCTGGAACGGAAAATAGCATCCTGAAACAAGCAGGGCCCCGGTAGTAATTTGTTCATGTTTTTGTAATTTTAGCCTATGAATAGCGAGGAATATCTTATAGTTATAGAGCCGACTGAGACTGGTTTTTCTTCGTACAGCCCGGATCTGCCGGGATGTATAACTGTAGGTGAGACCGTGGAGCAAACACGCGAAAATATGCGTGAAGCGATTGAATTGTATATAGAAGAACTCATGGAGGCGGGAGAGGACGTTCCGGTGCCAGGAAAAATAGGGGACCAGGTAGATTCCATCGGTGTTAGTGTTATGCATGGCGGAACTTACATCACATTTATCCCCTTTGAGACCGTTCATGCGAGGTCCGCATAAGTCGTTCCGAACGAAGTGCGATTACGCTCTGCCACATTTAGTTCGAAAGTCGTTCAGCCAAACACATTCCCGAATATACCAAATTATGTAGGGTTATGCCGCCGATGTTGGTCTTATTTTCTGACCAACATCGCTCCTGCTGGGCCAGTAATGCGAGCGTCCTCTAACGTGGAATTGATAGCGGATATTAAAAAAGCAGGCCATTGTAAAATAAGATACTTCGCCTGCGCTATCTATCCTGCACGAGCGTTGTCGGTCAGAAAATAAGACCAACAACGGCGGGAAAGCAGCGTATAGACGGTTTGCACAGTAGATAACGCCCGTCCAAAAGTCGATTGCAATTCAACCTAATTCATTAATTTTACACTATGCAGTACACCTATAAAATAATGCTTCATAAAGAACCTGAAGGAGGATATACTGTATTAGTACCTGCCCTCCCTGGTTGCATTACATACGGTGAGAACGTAGATGAAGCGATAGCAATGGCCAAAGACGCCATAGATATTTACGTGGAGGAGCTTCAAAGCCGGGGAGAGCAAATCCCGGACGATAGCAATACTCTTGAATATTCGCTAAACCTGGTAAGGGCATGAATTTATCCCCGAATTATCTGATAAAATTGCTGGAAAGAAACGGATTTTATTACAAACGCACCAGTGGGTCGCATCAGGTATATTGTAATTCTGTTACTCAAAAAATCGCAATCGACCCTGTTCACGGAAATAAAAATGTAAGGAAAGGAACGTTTCTTGCGATACTAAAACAGGCAGGAATTGATAACCCGATTGCTTAAATAACGAGCGGTTTAATCTGCATTATCTATACTACGCGAGCGTTGTCGGTCAGAAAATAAGACCAACAACGGCGGGAAAAAATAAGACCAACGGCAAGAACGTAAGAATAGGACTTCGGGGAATAACCAAACCGAAGACACAAATACCGTAATCAAGAAATCTTTGTTATTTTCACGTGACTAAATTGGCATTGGCAAGTTAAATAAAACCAAATTTATGTTCTCATTTTTGAAGAAAAAACAGGAATCTGCCAACGGAGATTCATCGGGCACTAAAGATATAAAGCTCCTAAATATTCAAAGAAGTCAAGAATTATCATTTGCCGGTAGTAAAAAAGCAGCAATAAAAGATTTTGTGGGTGCATTGGCAGATTTCGATAAAGCGATTGAACTTGATTCCAATAATGACCTAGCTTATTTCAATAGAGGTGCTTTAAATCAATCTTTATTTGACGACTACACTAGTTCTCTTCTTGATTTTAGCAAAGCGATAGAAATAAATCATATAAATGTTTATGCGTATTATAATAGGGGTATATCAAAACTCAATTTAAAAGATTTTAAGGGAGCAATAGCTGATTGTGATAAGGCTATAGAGTTAGATCCTAACTATGAATTATCTTTTGTTAATAGAGGTATTGCAAAAAGCAAACTTCAGGATTTTGAAGGGGCAATGACTGATTTTGATAACGCGACCAAGATTAATCCTAATTGTGCAGAAGCTCAAAAAAATAGACAGATTGTTCATAATGAAATAAATAACCCTGATGCGGCATTTGAAAAAGGGAATATGTCATTTTCTTACAAAGACTTTTCGGGGGCGTTAACTCACTTTACGCACGCTATTCAGTTAAATCCAAATTTTGCAAATGCTTATTTTAATAGAGGCAGTACAAAATACAATTTGCAAGATGATCTTGGAGCAATAGCAGATTTTAATAAAGCCATTGCGCTCACCCCAAACATTCCATACTTTTATTATGCCAGAGGCAATGTAAAAATACTTTTAGGTCAGAAAGATAGCGCACGTTTAGATTTTATTAAAGCAATAGAATTAGGAATGCCCGAGGCGGATAAAGCAATAAGGGATCTTTGTGATTAATAGTTTAAATGATGCAAATAGCTTTTACATTCGCACCTTATTAAGTGAACTATTATGTAATTTTTTGTCCAATTGCTCCCATTTTGCATAAGCGAGCAAAATTCGGCATTACTATCAGAAGAAATACCTGAAAAAAAAGCTGCCTGGCTCTGCCCCAGGACTTTCCACGACAAGGTGGACGTGCTACTAGTTACACTACAGAACTTTTCTAAATACCCTGATGATAGTCTACAATTGCTGACTATCAGTCGCCTCAACCTCCCCAATTTTTATTATTTTCAATAGTAGTGGAGAGTCAGGGAGTTGCTTCTTTAAATAGGTTGCCTTTGTGCGCCCTCAATCAGTTTTAATGCAATGGGATCTATTCGCTCAAAATTTTCATTCCGCCATTCGATTCTGTTTGACGCAATGTCTTCAGAACTTTCTTTCCCAAAAATGTATTTTTTCAAATTATTAATTACACCAAATAGCTTACAGTTACCCTCCCTATAAAGCCCCACCACCTGTGGTAACCCACCAGTTTGAAAATCCTTTATTTCCCTTAATGTCTTATCAAGACAGTGATAAACGCCTCTACTGGTGCGATAGTTATTATGTCGATTATCCTCCCATGATTTCCAATTAACGTCAAATTCAGCCTTACCAGATCCGTCACTAAATACATTTGTTGAATAATTTGGTAATGGTACCAGGTTGCTTTCTAATTGTCCGTTTAAGTATTTAATCGTGTAAAGTTGAAACATTTTATTTGTCCTGGTTGCATGAAGTATCGTGAAGGTTTTACCTAGAAATTGGGGCGGATACGATTTTAGCGATGTACTGATATAGTTAAATATTTTTAAGCTTTTTTGTTGTCCATCGTCAACTTCTCCAAATAGCAAGCCATTGTCAATTTGAGGGATTAACTGGTGTAAAACTACTGAGGGAAATAATACATCGCCACAAAAACCAAATATTTCTGGTTTAGTAGCACAACCAAAAACCTTAGTCCCATAGTCGAATTTTCCTAACTTCTCCCATGTATATCTGCTGTCGGAGGCAATGTATATTGATGCAATAGATGGTCCAGTTTTCTTTTGATCGACCCCTATCCAAGATATAACTAACGTCATCTATTGTAAATTTGTTAACGAAGTTAATAACTATCCGATACAGTCAAAACATTAATCATAGTTAAGCTGGAGCAAGTTCAGACCCTTCCAGCCATCGAAATATAACTTAGAAGGGAGCAACAGCGTGAAGACCGGTTGCTTCACCCCACTTCTCTCCTTAAACTTAAAAATCCTCCCCCACCTCGAAGCTCATCTTCTCCTTCGTTACCGGGTGCACAAAGGCCAGGTAAGCGGCTTGAAGGAACAACCTACTGGATGCAGTACCATAAAGATCATCGCCCACTATTGGGGCATTAAGCCCAAGTTCATGTGCTGCGTGCATACGTAGCTGGTGGGTGCGGCCGGTAAGGGGCCAGAAATGCACTTTGGTAGTGGCGTCGGTGCGCTCTATTACTTTAAACCGGGTAATGCTATTTTTCCCGGTTTCAAAGCATACCAATTGCCGTGGCCGGTTAAATGGGTCGGCACATAGCGGCAGGGCTATCTCCCCTTCGGTCTGGTCTATGGGTTTAGAGAGTAGTGCTGTGTAGCGCTTGCTTATGGTACGGTCAAGGAATTGTTTTTGAATGTGCTTGTGTGCGCCGTGGGTTTTGGCTACTACGAGTAGGCCGGAGGTGCCCATATCCAGCCGGTGCACCAGGAGCGGCTCGGTGTTTACCAAGGTAGCTTTAAGCCTGCTATACACCGAATCGTGTATATCAACACCCGGCACAGAGCGTAGCCCTGCGGGCTTATTTACTACCAGCAAGTATTCATCTTCATACACAATTTCCAGTTCGGCGCTGTCTTTCGATGGCTGCAGAAATGGGTTTTCGTCCATAAGCATCCCCTCCAGCATATGTGCCAGTATGGGCTTGCACTTACCTGCACATGCGGGGTAAAATTGTTTATGCTCCCTGATGTCGCTCTTTGGCGATGCGCCCCACCAAAACTCTGCCATAGCAAGCGGGGTATAGCCGTTCGTAAAAGCAAACTGCAACAGCTTGGGCGTAGCGCACTCACCCGCACCCGCTGGCGGCCTGCCGAAAGCTGTAGGGGCAAAAATATCGTACAGGCTTTTGCTCTTGCCGGCCCTGTTCAAAAATGAATATTGATCGAATAGCTGCCCCTGCAATGCAGCCGATCTTTCCTTACGTTCGTTTTTTAGTGCCTCTATGCGCGCCTCAATTGCGGCCCATTGAGTTTGTATCTCTTCCAGTCGCTGCTTCCATTCTGCGGTAAGCACCCTTAGCTGGTGCCTGTCGAAATGGCTTTGCTTGGCCAGGTCTGCTTCCAGTGTTGCATAGCTATGCTCGTCAAGGGTGTTCTTGTTCTCTTCACGGCTTATCCCACGGAGTTCTTTATTTATTTTTAGCTGTTTTTTGAAAGCCGCAATTTCTTCTGCCGACCGGGCGGTGAGTTGCTCCAGGTCCAGTTTCAGGCGGTTGTCACTATAGCTTCTATCTCATCGTTTATGGCATCAATTACCTCCTGCTCCTTTAGAAAAAAGCTGTTTTCCACCAGCATATCAAAGACGGGCGGCACAAACCTGGGGTGATTGTTTGTACCGGCCAGCTTGCCAGAGAATGCCGATAGATAGCCAAGCTTTCCCCCGCTGTCCTGCACCACCAAAACACCAAACATTTTGCCTATCACCATCTTCTCGCTGTCGGTGGAAAGCCCGAAGTTATGGTCCAGGTTGGTGTGCGTTTCCAGGTAGTTCTGTAGTTCGGCAGCGGCTATTTTCGTTAGCGGGTGCGGCTCATAATAAAACGGAAAAGTGAACCGCCCTGGTGGAGCTATCTCATTTATCACACTATCCGGAAAATAGGAAAGCCTATTTTTATCACTGTTGCCCAAGTTGCTATTTGTGTCGTTCA
>JABDBX010000084.1 GCA_013288445.1 Bacteroidota bacterium | reverse complement strand
TGCCTTTCGATATTTCCGTACTTACCGTGAACCCTCATATGCACCTGCTGGGCAAGAGCTTTAAGGCGTATGCATTAAAGCCCGGCGGTGATACTATACGGCTCATATCTATCCCCCGATGGGACTTTAACTGGCAGTATTTTTATACGTTTCCTAAGATGGTAAAAATACCAAAGGGCAGCACCATTGTTGCCGAGGGCGTCTATGACAACACCAAGCAGAACCTGAACAATCCCTTTAGCCCTCCACAATTGGTGAGGGACCGCAACGGAAGCATGAAGGCCACCGATGAAATGTTCCAGTTCATTATCACCTATCTTCCTTACAGGGATGGCGATGAGCAGATTAGCCTGGAAACAAAATAAGAATGCCTCGCCGCATTTCAATCATCTGTTAATATTATCACAGACATTTATTCTGTTTTTGCATTTTTCTGTTTTAGCCCTATTTTTACAAAAAAAACAATCAAAATGAAAACTACCGTATTGGCAATTGCCACAGTATTTGTTTCGGCGCTTATGGGGCCTGTTTCCGGTTATGCCCAGGCCGACAAAATGAACCCGGGAGATGCGATCCCCGTTGTTGCCACTAACATGCGTAGCGCTACTACTCCTGTTTCCTCATTGCAGGCTGCAGCAAAAGAAAATGGCCTTTTGGTGATGTTCTCCTGCAATACCTGCCCCTTCGTTATCAAAAACCAACCGATTACCCAAAAGGCGATGGACTATGCTGCAGCCCATCATGTGGGTATGGTAATAGTGAATTCTAATGAAGCGCAAAGGGATGACGCAGACTCTTACGATGCTATGGTGAAATATGCAAAATCACAGAACTACACGGTTCCTTATATTGTGGATGCTAACTCACAAATTGCAAACGCATTTGGCGCAAACCATACCCCTGAAGTGTTTTTGTTTAACGCCAAAGGTAAACTGGTGTACAAGGGTGCAATGAACGATAACCCTTCTGACCCCACCAACTATAAGAAAATGTATATTGAGGATGCTATTAACGCCGTGATAGCCGGTAAGGATGTAGATCCGAAAACTACCAAGTCGGTAGGTTGCAGCATTAAGAGGAAAGTATCCTAATCAGGATTATACAATTCATTCAATGAGAAGAGGCTGTGGGAAATTCCCGCAGCCTCTTTTCATTTGAAACTACTCTATTCTATAAAAGCCACCCTCGTACCTGGTGAGGAACACATGCTTGTTCTCGTTGAAAAGAAAGCTGCCATCTTTATCCCACTGTGGCGCTATCTCAAACCTCGTAAAGGGCGCCGCAGCATTGTCATCGTATCTTGTATTGAAAATGGTACCGTAGTGTTTCAGCAGGTTAGCGTACCAGAACATAGCTTCAAACCCACGGAATACGATCTCCGGGGCCTTGCCTCCATAATCATTTTTATAGGTACGTGCCACATACCTCCCAAGACCTACCGACTGGTCTATGTTGAACGGCGTAGTCACATTTACACTAAGGTTGGGGTACATCCCTTCTTTGCGCAGGTTGCTGATGCTGTTCCAGGAGGGCATTCCATATACCTCGAAATGTGCAGCCGGGAAACTGCGGGAAAGTCTTTTGAGTAAACTATCAGCGTACAGCGGATCAACTACCGGTATCACCACCACATTGGGTTTTGCCGTATCCAATAAGCTGGCGAGGCTGTCTTTCCCTGGCAAGGTGTTGCAGAGCATCCGCTTAAAGCTTAGTTTTAGTGAGGTATCATTTATTAAGTAATTGTATGCGCTCTCATCAACGGGGGCTGAGACACGGTACAGTAAAGCCACCTGCATACCCGGAAATTTTTTGGCAATATCGGCGGCTATCCACTGGCACTGCGTTTTCAGCGATGGCTGCACCATGGTGAAATACTCATTATTGCGAACGGCGCCGTCTGATGCCGATAAGGCCGAAATGAAATTGATTTGTCTTTTCTTGGCGTATTCTGCTACAATGGGAATATCCTGGGCGGGTACCGCTCCCAGTATCAGGTCGGCAGTATCAAGCATACCGTTTTTTACCAGCATTTCCGCCGACTCTTTTGCTGAGGCCACATCATGCACATAAATATCAAAGTTATACCCCGCTTTTTTCAGGCTGTCGGCAGCTATGTTCAGCCCCTCGTAAAATGATATGCCCGGCAAAGCCTTATCAGGAATACGGTCGGAATAAGTTGTTGTCCCATTCTTGGAAAAATCGTCTAAATATAACTGGGCCAGCACATCTACCCGGTACCTTGGCTTTAGTTGGGTTTCCGGATATTTGATCTCCTGTTTTTTTATTACCACCGGCTTCGGCACTTTAGGGTGCGGGTGCTTCTTTTCCTGCGCGGCAATTTTCTTATTCTCCTTGCGCTCATGCTTTAGGCGTTTGCGCTCTTTCTTTTCTTTCTTGCGTTCTGTTTTGCGCTGGTGTCTTGACTGTGGCGCTTGTGTGCTATCAGCTTGTGCTCTATTTTGGTCTTCTGTTTGACCAGAGTGATGCCGTTTGCTTTTCTTTTTCCAGAATTGGGCGTCTGCACTACCGGCAGTGGTGGCCAGCAGTGTAATAAGCAGCAGTAGTAAAATCAGCTTGCGTCTTGTCATACTATTCCCATTCTATAGTAGCCGGCGGTTTCGAACTAATATCGTAAACCACACGGTTAATGCCGCGCACCCGGTTAATAATGTCATTAGATATCTGGCCCAGCAGCGTATAAGGCAGGTGCGCCCAGTCTGCCGTCATTCCATCTACCGATGTTACCGCGCGGAGGGCACACGTAAATTCATAAGTGCGCTCATCGCCCATTACGCCCACGCTCTGCACCGGCAGCAATATTGCTCCTGCCTGCCATACCTTGTCATACCAGCCGCTGTCGCGCAGGTGCTGTATATATATGGCATCAGCTTCCTGCAGCAGTTTTACCTTTTCTTCAGATACCGGCCCTAGTATCCGGATACCTAAACCGGGCCCCGGGAACGGATGGCGGCTGATGAAGATACTATCTACTCCCAACTCCCTGCCAACCTTGCGAACCTCGTCCTTGAACAGCGCCCGTAATGGCTCTATCAGCGACAGGTGCATGATCTCCGGAAGGCCGCCCACATTGTGGTGCGACTTGATAGTGACGGATGGCCCGTGTACCGACATTGATTCTATCACGTCAGGGTAAATCGTACCCTGACCCAGGAAGCTAACATCTGTAAGCTGCAAAGCTTCGCTGTGAAATACTTCTATGAACAGGCGGCCTATGATCTTTCGTTTTTGCTCGGGGTCAGATACTCCGGCAAGCTCATTGTAAAAAAGCTGTTTGGCATCAACGCCCTTTGTATTCAGCCCCAGGTGTTTGTAGCCTTCTATCACCTGCTCAAACTCGCCCTTGCGCAGCAGGCCGTTATCCACAAATATGCAATAGAGGTTCTCACCTATAGCCCGGTGTATGAGGGTCGCGGCCACAGTGGAATCCACTCCGCCGCTTAGGGCCATTACTACCTTTTTGTCGCCTACCTGCTGTTTTATCCGGGCTATTGTTTCTTCAATGAAGGCCGCCGGGGTCCAGTCTTGCTTGCAACCGCATATATCGGTGATGAAGTTCTTCAACACCTGGCGGCCATCTGTACTATGGGTTACCTCCGGGTGAAACTGTATGCCATAAACCGTGTGTTTTGCATAGTCTGCGCTTGCTTTGAATGCAGCCACGGGAATGCTGTCGGTACGGGCAATGAGTGTAAACCCTGCGGGCAGGCTTTTAATAGTATCGCTATGGCTCATCCATACCTGCGAACCTGACGCAATAGTGGCCAGCAGCGGATCTTCGGTGATATCCTGAAGATGGGCGCGGCCATATTCGCGGTGAGTGGACTTGCCTACTTCTCCTCCTGATTGCTTCGCAATTAGCTGGGCGCCATAGCACACGCCCAGTACCGGCAAGTATTCTGCCAGGGCTGCAATGTCAGGCAACGGAGCGCCAGGTTCATTAACTGAAAACGGGCTGCCGGAAAGTATGATGCCTTTTAGTGAACCATCGAACTGGACCGGTTTGGTACATGGCTGGATCTCGCAATATACGTTGAGCTCCCGAACGCTCCGGGCTATCAGCTGGGTGTATTGCGATCCGAAATCAAGTATGAGTATTTTATCAATCATCAAAATGAAATTTTACTCCCCGCTTTCTGCTTTCTCACCGGTTCACAAGGGGCGATAACGTATTGTATTCCACAAGGTATAAAAAAGTGATTCCTAAGAATGAACTTTGCGTCTTCTTTGCGTTAACCTTTGCGGCCTCTGCGTGAAATCTTAATTAATTAAGCCTGTGCGGTAGGCGCGCCAAAATTAAACGGCATCGCCGTGGCTTCCTGGTCTTTTATATTGCCGTACTGCCCTTCAAAGCGTTTTACGTTATCAATAAGCGCTTTCATCAGCCTTTTGGCATGTTGCGGGGTCATCACTATCCTCGATTTCACCTTGGCCTTTGGCACATTAGGCATCACATTTACAAAGTCTAATACAAATTCAGCGAAAGAATGAGTAATGATAGCAAGGTTGGCATAAGCCCCATCGGCCATTTCTTCAGAAAGCTCAATGTTCAGTTGTTGTTCGGGTACTGGTTGGTCTGGCATAATATGTTTTTTATCAGGCTGCGAATTTAGGTTAATTTGACTGAATAGCAGAATTGTCAACGTCACTAAATCGCTGACACGCTAAATAAGTGACGTTGACAAAATAAATACCACTATACGGCGAAGTTATTTTTCGTTTATGCAAGGCGCAAAATCCGCGAATAGTGAGCTATTTTAGGACTTTTGCAACGAAGCAGAAATGGAAAAGAACGAGTCAGATGGTGGTATTTATTTTGTCATCGTCACTAAATCCAAATCAATATCTTTACTGCAAAATTACAGTGTGGCTAAAATCAGGGTTGCAGGTTTATTTCAATGTTTCTGCCAGGCGGCGGTAGCTACGCTATTTTTAAGCATTATGTCCTGCCGACCCGCGAGCTATACACCCAAGCCCCCCGGCTATTTTAAAATAGACACCCCCGACAGCCATCAATACCACCTGTTCGACCGGCCGGGGTTCCCTTATAGTTTTGAGTACCCGGTATATAGCGTTATTAAAGATGATTCCGTATTCCAGTCGCAAAAAGAAAAGAACCCTTATTGGGTGAATATTGAATTTCCGTCCTTGGGGGCGGTTATAAACATCACTTATAAAGACATTACACCCGATCATCCCTTTATGAAACTGGTTGACGAGGCAGATAACCTTTCGTTTTTTCATCACAACAAGGCCGATTATATAGACCAGCGCATATTCCGCACCAGCAGCGGGGTAAGCGGTATTTTGTATGTGGTCGGCGGCAGTGCGGCCACCCGCTACCAGTTTACAGCTACCGATTCCACAAAGCATTTTATGCGCGGCGCACTATACTTCGACGTCACCCCGAATGCTGACTCACTGAAACCTGCCACCGATTTCCTGGAAAAAGATATATCGCGTCTTATATCTACCCTGAAATGGAGGTGATTTTACTCTTTCAATCGTTCAAAAATGGACAGAATATTTAAGCGTTTATACTTCATCGGATTCGCCGGATACCTGTTTCTATTCGTTTTCTCGATACTTTTTTTCAAGGAACGGACCATTTTTTGCGACATCGCTTTTCATCTTTTTTTGATCTTAAAAGACAACACCTTTGTACCCAATTTCAGGTTCGGCGCATTTTTCACGCAGCTATATCCCCTGTTTGCAGCGAGGGCGGGTATGTCCCTGTCATCGGTGATGATGGCTTACTCCGTAGGGTTTATTTTTTACCATTTCATCTACTTTCTTATCTGTGGGCTCGTTTGCAGGCGATACCAATTCGGCCTCTGCATATTGCTGTTCAATTTGCTTTTTTTATCGCATACCTTTTACTGGATGCAATCTGAACTGCCACAGGCCATAAATTTATTTATACTGGTGCTGGCGGTTGCAAGCACAGTCAAGTCAAATGATATCAAACCGTTGGCGCTTGCAGTTATTTTCCTTGGCTTATTTATTGTTGTATTTACCCATCCGTTGGCTATTTTCCCGGTTGTCTATTGCATTATATTCTTCCTGCTGTCAAAAGACGAACCGGTAATAGACAAGAAGCTACTGTATTCAATTTTCATTTTTTCCATAGGCACTTACCTCATAAAAGTTACATTTTTCCAGGGCGGCTATGACTCCCAGGCAATGAGCACTGTCCATTCATTGCCTTTTAAAAACATCTTTAGTATTTATTCCAATGTGCACTTTGTTCACAATTGCTTCATAAAGTATTATTGGATACCAATTTTGTCTTTATTGGTTTTTACATATTACCTGGTTAGAAAAGATTGGCGGAAATGCATTCTTTTTTGCCTTTTTATGATCGGGTATCTCGAATTGGTCAATTTGACGCACGCAAACAGCGACGGCTATGATTTTTACATTGAAAACCAATATTTACCCTTAGGCATTTTTATTGCGTTGCCATTGGTTTTCGATGTTTTTCCGGCTATTAAGAAAAAATACGTTGCCGAGCTTTTTTTCACGGTTATCCTGGCTACCGGCTGCATCCGTATATACAATACCCATGAAAGCTGGAGCGCCCGGCTCAACTGGGAGCGTCATTTTTTGGTGGAGAATGAGGGCAAAAAAATGATTGTGGATGAAAAGAAAACGCCTGTGAATTTATTGCTGATGACCTGGGGAACACCCCTGGAGTTTTGGCTGTTGTCAACCACAGAATACAAGCGGTCGGCATCAGTAATAATTACCGGCAATCCCGAAAGCTACATGGGTTTTATAGATAGTAGTAAGAGTCTTATCGTGACCGGCGGGTTGTTCCCTTATTCAACGCTATCCGGGCGTTACTTTAAGTTTGAGGATACCAGTTCACATTATTCAGTGATCAGGTAACCTCCTGCTAAAAATACGTTCAAATAATTTTAAGTTGCTAACCTGTACAGATAATCTTACTTTTGCACCTCATTTTGCGGCGTTGGCTGCAAACGGTCTCATAGTTCAATGGATAGAATAGAAGTTTCCTAAACTTTTGATATGGGTTCGATTCCCGTTGAGACTACTGAAATAATTGATTTGATTGTGTGATGATACACCCGTTCATCAAAGATAAGTTGCCTGAATTGACTGAAATTTTTAAAAAACATCAGATAAAGAAGGCATATTTATTTGGTTCCATAGTTACCGACCGTTTCAGTGAAAATAGCGATGTTGATTTTTTGATTGAGCCGCAAAATGAGTTGGACGAACCAGACCCTGTAGTGAGGGGTGAGATTCTCTGGGATCTGTACTTTGCGCTTCAGGATTTGCTACACCGCAATGTGGATATGGTAACAAAAAATAGTCTCACGAATAAATACTTTATCCAGGAACTTAATAGAACTGCCGTTCCAATCTATGGATGACCAGACAAAAAAACACCTTCAGGATATCCTTGTTTCTGTAAATTCAATTGATGATTATGTTGCAGGGATGCGAAGTTTTAAACTTTATGTCAGCAATAAACCGGTGCGCCGGGCCGTGGAGCGTGAACTGGAAATAATTGGCGAGGCATTAAACAGAATATTGAAAATTCATTCTGATATCAAAATATCATCCGCCAGAAAGATAATCGGGCAAAGGAATCTGATAGCTCATGCCTATGATAGCATTGATGACGCGATGATCTGGAATGTGGTCGTCAATTATCTGCCAAAATTAAAAGAAGAAGTTGCAACGATGCTCGGGGAAGTTTCCTAAATTTTTGATTTTGGTTCGATTCCCGCTGAGACTACCATAGAAGAGAACGGAGTTTCATCACCATAAACAACAAAAAATCAAAACTCCATGAGAAAAATAATTTCATTTATGCACATATCGCTCGACGGTTTTGTAGCAGGGCCGAACGGCGAAATGAACTGGATCAAAGTTGATGAAGAGATTTTTGATCATGTCGGTAAACGGATAGGCGAAACCGATGCTGCATTGTATGGACGGACGACCTATGAAATGATGGAAAACTATTGGCCTACTGCGGGCGACAAGCCAGGAGCCAGCAAGCATGACCTAGACCATTCAACATGGTACAAAAAAGCGCACAAAGTTGTTCTGTCGAAAACAATGAAAGACGCGAGCGTGACTAACACTACAATTATCAGCGACAACCTTGCCGACCGAATAAATGAAATAAAACAACAGCCGGGTAGCGAACTCCTGCTTTTTGGCAGCCCTACGGCAACACATTCACTTATGCAACTGGGCTTAATTGACGGCTACTGGCTTTTCGTTAACCCAATTATTCTTGGACGCGGCATTCGATTGTTTGCAGACATCAAAGACAAAATAAAACTGAAACTACAGACAACCCGGCAATTTACCAGCGGAGTAACTGAACTGAATTACATAGTGGACAAACAATAACAACTACTGCTAACAGAAACTTGGCGTTATTGTGTGGGATTTAAAGGACCTGCGCAGTTTGGGATTTCTTTTTTCAATCAACATTTCCTTATATTGGCGAATAATCGAACTGTAAAATGAAGAAATTCATAGTATTGCTGCTGGCAGTTAACGGATATGTTGCATCCGGTAAAGAGCCCGAATTGACTGCGGATCCGAGCCCGAAGTCGCTTGAAAGTTTTGCCCCGCGATCGTCCGGGAACGGAGAGGGTAATGTTCATTTCTTTTACGATATAGAACTTGGCTATGCCGCAATGTCGGCCTCGGGGCCTTATGCGTTCCACCAGGGTGCCTTTTTGTACGGGGGCGACGTAGGTGTCAGGTTCAATGTCCGCTCTAAGACCATCGCCTCTGCAAACCATGTGACTATAGCCGTTGGCGGTTACGAAGCCAACATGTCCAGCTTTCATTCAAGCACGCTTCGGGGGCATATCTCTTATACGCACTTCTGGTGTTTCGGTGGCGGCGATAATGCAGGCCTGTTCTGGCAGGCCGGGATACTTCCTACGTACCTTTACACGGTCACCGACAAACACGATGCCGATTATTCCAGCCATGCGAATAGGTTGTTCTTTGAGCCCACGGTATCTTTTGGCTTCCATATACGCTTTGTAATGGTGAGCAGGCGCACGGGCAATGAGTTGGGTGGAGGACGTGCGTTCGTGGGGCCGTTTCTCAACTACGGGATCGGTAATTTGTCGAAAGACGCCGGTGAGACCATGAACCCGGGGTACAAAATTGGCGTGCGGTGGTCTTATGTGTTTTAGAGGGTTATAGTCACAGGGGCATTTCTCACCTTGTCTTAATGATCCTTTTAATAGTCTTTTCATCCCCTTGGCTGATCTCTATGAAATAGAGCCCGCAAGGCAGCTCGCTGATGTCCAGTGAGGCTGAAAGCGTGGCGGCGTTCTTTGTATAGTGGTAGTTGCCGCAGGCCTTGCCATCTGCTGCGTATAGCGATACACTTATCTCATCTGTGCTATTGTTACTGATGCACAATGTCACTGTTTGCGATGCAGGATTCGGGAACACGCTAATATCTTGCAGCAACGTGCTCGCACCCGGTGCAATACCAGCTCGGGCAGCAGTGGGTATCACGAACAACGGTGTTTCACCCACGGTGAGCGATACGTGGCCAGACGCAGCTGTAAGAGTAGCTATATCCATTACGTCGTGTCCGGGCGAGGGTGTATAAAGTTGCGCGCTGGTAGCAGTGCCTATACTCAATGAATAGGACATTACAGACCCATTCTCGGTTGGTTTTACAAGCACATAGGCCGATTTGCCGCCAAGCTCATAGCGGTCCACTATTGGGTTGGTCTGCAAGGTTTCTTTATATACATAATCGCCTATAAGGTTATTGGCCTGGTATATATAGTCTGCCGCAGGCTTACGCGATCTGTCCGGGTTTATCAGCCCGCAGGAACTGTATTCAGCCGGGCTAGCAATATCATCGTCATAGAGCTCATAAAAGAAAGTGCGTTCTATGCTGCACCGCGCATTAAGCAACGATGTGCGCAGCAGCCAGTCGGCCTGGGTCTGCAATGCAGTTTTGCTACCAATAGGTATGGCCTTTTTGTCGCTACCGGGGTTAATATCGTATCCCGCTTCTGATATCCATACAGGCATGTCGTTAGCGTACAAGTGTGCAGCATTCACAAAGTTCCTGGCTATCACGTCAGCCCCGGCAACTTCGGGCGCTGCACCCCGCAGGCCGCTCCCGCCCGCATAGGCAGCATTGCTACTGTAGATGTGGTAGTTGATCACATCCCAGCACAGGTTTACAGTGCCATCGGCATTGTATCCCCTATATTCTTTACACCAGTCTATCATACCCCTGAAGTAATCTGTAGTAGTGCCGGCAGTACCGCCCATCACCACCATCATATTGGGGTCGGCATTTTTCACGCCTATACCGGCACCCATAGTATTGTTATTGCCATCATAGAATGCCGAAAGGTTCGCAGCATACTCACGCCCCGTTTGGTAAGCCTCGCGGCCTTTCCACCATTTATCGCGTTCGTTGTCGCACTCTATATATTTAACCACGCCCAGCCCGGCTTGTATAGTATTGGCAGGGTCGCCCGTCCACCTGGTGCTGGAATCCACGCTCAGCAGCGATGGGCTTACCAATGGGTTATTCCCATACCGCGCTGCAAACTGGAACGCCATTTGCGCCTGCTTTATATAAGATGCCGGGTCGGTAAAATCCGCACCATAGTCCACCGGCACATTCTCAGCGTCCTGGTCGGCTGTAGGGTAGGTGGCTACCATGTAGTCTGGTTGCGTCTTAATGTCGGCCAGCACTTCTATGCCTTCCATTTTGCAGCGCTGGTACAGCGAATCGTAATTCCAGCTACCGTTGTGAGATGGGTTGAAGGTATAGCCGCCCTCATTAGGCTCTAGCTCGCTCCAGTCCAGGTAATGCCTGAAGCCGGTAAAAGTTTTGGCTGCCGCAAGCCGTAGCGGGTCTATTACGGATGGGTTGGCAGGATCTTCAAAGTCCCATTCAAAGCCATTCACGCCAAGCTCTTGTTTCAGCGAGATGGTTTTTGCTGGTGCAGCAGCGACCGGAGCAGGCGCTACGTACGACCCGTACAGCTCCATCTCGTTCGGGTATATGCTGCTACAGTTTATCAGCAGGTAGCGCACATTATTAGCGGGTACAGCCAGGCTGAAGTCGAACATACTGGCGGGGTCAGGCCCTACCCATACATTGAGTTCGGTGCCGATAAACGTGCCAATGAGGATGCGGTCCCACGCCGAGTCTATATAGTACAGCGTAAATGGATCAGCGACATTGCTACCAACACCATCATAAAATTTAATGCTGTCTATATTCATTTGCTCCCCGGGCAGTATGGGGTAGTAGGCGTCAAAACTTCCCAGTACTTTGCCCGTTCCTGTTCCCACGGGTACACTCAGCACACTGTCAAAAAGCCCCTGCAGGCCGTTGCTTACGTTATTCAGTTGGTACCACCGCTTCGCATCTATAGGTATCTTGCCATATGTTGTTTGGGCGCTACCCGTACCAACAGCCCATCCCCAGGCAATTACAACAAGCATCAATATCTTTCTCATCCTGAATGTTTTAAGTACAGCTATACCCTTCCAAAAATAGACTGTCTGCACTTCTAAACGCAAACGGCTGCACGAAATGTTGCAAACGTGCAAACTAACGATGTGTACCATACCGCAAGGGTGTGGCAAACCAATAAACGCGAAACCGTTTTCGGCAATGCACAGAACATGCCGTGCAAAATTTAGATGACAATAACTGTGTTGCCTATTTTACGGCATAGTGGTCATATCATTTTCCCGATCTCCGCCATTGTTTTTGCATTTTCATCATCTGCGTTTGGCGATTTTCCTATGAACACAGCAACGGCCACATGCTTGCCATCGGGTCGTTGTATTATGCCTATATCGTTAAATGCGGTGTAGGCAATCAATACCCACGCCTATTTCATCTAGCCCAGGCTATGTATGCAGCTTCCACCGGGGCAGCGCCACCGTCCGGCGCAAAGATCACATTACTGGTCACGTTGTCGCTCTGGCCTATGGGGCAGGCAAGCACCTCTGGTATAGTGAGGTCAAACGGGGCTTAAGGATGGTATTTTTGCAAAGTGCTATGCATAGGTAGCGCGAGGTCGTAAGAAGTAATATGGGCCATCGCTTTTCTGGCCGGCTTACCAGCATCTACTAAGTGTAACTTCCTTTTGCACTCATTTAAAAGCAATAACTTATCTTTAACAATTTAATCGTATATTATTAACCATACACATTAATTAAATGAAATACTTTTGAGCTATAAATAGTTTTACCATGGCAACAAAATTGTTATATAAATCAGGTAATAATAATTCGCCTGAAGCAGGTATAGGTTCGATTGTTGTGGCAGTAGTATTTGTTGTAGTGGTATTGGGCATGTTGATATTCCTGGGCAATATCCTTTTAGGAGCACTTCATGGTTAATCTCCCGATTACCCTATTCCGTTTCACTGCTGTATTTTCTCTCCAGGATCACCGGAATTCATTTTTGATTGACTGGTAGGCATTGTGGCTAATTTATCTAGTCAACCAAATGCCTTGACTGCACCCAAAAGATTTTTCTCTTCATAATGAGCAGAATGATGAGAGAAACCAATGGAAATAAAAATCCCAGAATGCACCATGTCGTCTTACTTCTGTTTAATTTTTCCGCTCGGATAAAGCAAATGATCGCGAATATTATCCTGAATGAGAACTGGCAGATAAAGAATTGATTCTGAGTCATAAAATGGATTTAATTATTTACTATTGCATCCAAATGTATGTCCTCATTCTTCCATGGCGACTACAGTTTTAGTTATTAATAAGTTAACCCTTATCCAAAAATAAATTAAAAGATTTTTTTACTGAACAACATAGGTTCGTTGAGCAATAGCCTCAACAATGGTATATTCCAATACTACATAGATGCGGTGAAGATGCTTTTCTCCTTCCTGGCAAATGACAATTTATCCATTCTGTTCAATTTCCTCGGCTTCATGATATAGATAATAATAATTGAAATTACAGGGAATACTCCACCTAAAATACCCCAAATAAATTGACTTCTGTTTAATTTATCAGCACGTGTATAACATAGGATCGCACTTGCTATTCTGCCTATTAGCTGAAGAATGAAAAACTGTTGCTCAGTCATAATGATCAAATTAAAATTTTAGTGAAAATTTTGTCTTTTCTATGATGAACTTTTCATAAACCTACCAGTAAATAAATTGCCATTTGCACAAATGTTGGGCAAATATCATTTCTTGTTGTGAAGTGTATTTTTTCTGTTGCCAGGGAAGGATATCTTTGGCAACTCATCACAATCCATGATGAGTTGCCAAAAATATCAGTAAAAGGTGTTTTCATTTTAGGCTTGGTTACCTGCTACTATTTCCAAAGAAAAACGCTGGCCACAGGTAGAATAAAAAAT
>JABDBX010000083.1 GCA_013288445.1 Bacteroidota bacterium | reverse complement strand
AATGCACAAGTGAATTATGTGCTCAACCCAAGTTTTGAACAGTATTCAAAATGTCCTTACACTTTGGATCAAATTAAATATGCAACTTACTGGAGTCCTATTGATTCAGTTGGTAACCCTGACAGTGTATTTTACCAACCTGCTTGTGTTCCAGAATATTGTAACACTTGTGACACAACACACCTTAGCTTAGCCGGACTGGATGTAAATGTACCAAGCAACTATTATTTTTATCAATATCCTCGCACGGGTAATGGAATGGTACAGGTAAGGATGTTATTGGACCCTTCTGGTGGTTTTGGATTACCTGATATTAGGGACTATTTGCAGGGCAGACTTTATAAACCGCTTACTGCGGGGAATGCCTATTGTGTAACCTTTTACGTGAGCCTTGCCGAAATATCGGGGTACGCAATTGATAAGATCGGTGCCTACTTAGACGATGGCAGTATAGACATTGGTCAAGATAGTGCAACGTGCGCAAGGCCCAAAACGGCATATACTCCACAAGTTGTTACCTCGTCTATTATTAATGATACGTTGAACTGGGTAAAAATTCAGGGCTTGTTTTATGCAACTGGCACCGAGCAGGGCAGGTAAAAAGTCAAAAACGGAAGTCAAAAAAGGATTATTTTTGTATGAAACACAGGTGTTATGAACACAGCAACGATCAGGCAAAAATTGCACAATTATCTGGAAGTGGCGAATGATAAAAAAGTAAAGGCTATTTACACTATCGTGGAGGAAGCAATAGAAGAAGCAACGGAGTATTCCGATGAATTTAAAGCAGAGCTCGACCGTCGCTATGCAGCCTATGAAGATGGGAGCGAAAAGCCGGTTACCGCAGCAGAGAGTAAAAAGCGTATCCAAAAGCTACTGAAAACAGCCCGCAAGTAATGGGATATAGCTATATACTACTTGCTAACAGCCCAGGAAGAATATGAATCTTCTATTGGTTGGTATAATGAAAGGAGCTGGTTAGCGGGAGACCAGTTTATAGAGGCGGTTGACTATGCCTTACAATTGATTTGTGAACATCCGTACCGCTGGCGTAATGAATACAGTAAATTCTATGAATTAGGCCTGAATAAATATCCTTATAACATTGTTTACACAATAGATGAGGAACAGGGGTTAGTTATTAAATAGGCTCCTGCTCCCTGCATGGGCGATGCAGGCCATAATAATCAGGTCTGCAACGGAGTGATATACACCGTTATTCTGTATTTTTGTAAAAGCAAGATTATATTATCAGTTATGGAGGAATTGGAAAAAAAGATGATGATTCGGAAATCCGCAATTTTGGAACTGTAAGTAACCCATCCTTTGCATTTTGTAATGATCCGAAGGAAGATATTTACCAGGATTTTCATAATAAATTCCAATCGAAATGAACACCGGGACAATAGTACTGATACCGTTTCCGTTTGCTGAACTTACCAACATTAAAGTACGTCCTGCGTTGATTATATCCACCACAAAAGACAAATACCAGGACTTGATCCTTTCTGCAATTAGTTCTGTTTACCTGCCTCATTAAATACCAGCAAAGGCGCCAAACAGCTCATAACAACCCCGGGAAAACAATAAAACCATGAATATTTTTTTACTTTTTAGTTTTTTCTTTTAAATCTTTACCTTACCTTTGCACTCCGTTTTAATTTTTATTTAAAGTAAGCAATGCCTACCATACAACAATTAGTACGTAAAGGCCGTGAGCAAATGCGGACAAAATCAAAGTCCCGCGCTTTGGACTCCTGCCCACAACGCCGTGGTGTTTGTACCCGTGTGTACACAACAACGCCCAAGAAACCAAACTCTGCCCTGCGTAAAGTAGCCAAAGTGCGCCTTACCAATAAGGTAGAAGTTATCGCATACATCCCCGGTGAAGGGCACAACCTCCAGGAGCACTCCATAGTGCTTATCCGTGGAGGCCGTGTTAAGGACCTTCCGGGTGTACGTTATCATATAGTGCGTGGCGCGCTCGATACTGCCGGTGTAAAAGACCGTAAGAAGAGCCGTAGCAAGTATGGTACCAAAAAAGATAAGAAAGGTGCAGCAGCTAAACCAGCAGCTAAGAAGAAATAAAATTATTAATTATTAATACAAGCCAGTCAATACATGAGAAAGGCACAGGCAAAAAAACTCCCGTTAGCGCCAGATCCGAAATTCAACGATAAGAACGTAACCCGTTTCGTTAACTGCCTGATGATAGGTGGTAACAAAACAGTGGTGTTGGGCGCTTTTTATGACGCTCTTGATAAGGTAACCAAAGTAGCCAACGAAGAAGGCTACGAAGTATGGAAACGCGCCCTGAATAACGTAACCCCGGCCGTAGAAGTACGTAGCCGCCGTATAGGTGGCGCTACCTTCCAGATACCATCTGAGGTGCGCCCCGACCGTAAAATATCGCTGAGCATGAAGTGGCTTATCCGCTACTCACGTGAGCGCAATGGCAAAACCATAGCCGACAAGCTGTCTAACGAAATAATAGCAGCAGCAAAGGGTGAAGGTGGCGCTTTCAAGAAGAAGGAAGATACGCACCGTATGGCTGAAGCCAACAAGGCGTTCTCCCACTTTAAGATCTAACAAAAGCTTTGTTTACAATATAAGAAAGTCCCTCCTCCACAGGTGGGGCTTTTTTCGTGTGTTTACAACAGCGGGATTTTATGCCTTACAAGGACACCGAGACTAATAAGGGTACCTTGCCTATATTGTGGGGGTTGATTTATTATTCGCAGATTGAAATAGTAATAATAGCTCGCGAATTAGGTAGCATCTCCCGGAACAAGTCCCGATTTTTTATATCGGGAGGGTCGGGGTTTTCTCGCGAATGTCATCGTAAAAACGCCGCGCGTCAGACTAAGATGGATCAGGAGTTTTGAATCTAATGCCGGAACCAGATCTCGGTGGCGCCAAAACCATATTTCCCACTCCATTCGTTTTTAAAGCGGCTTACTTCATTCATCTTTTTCAGTACGGCATGTACTTCTTCGCGCAGGCGACCCTTGCCAAGTCCATGTATCACCACCATGTGTTCCTGCCGGTGTACTATAGCAAGCTGCAAATAATGATGTAGCGTATCAAGCTGTATCTTTATTATTTCTGCATTAGAAAGCCCCTTTTTATTTTCCAAAAGGGATTCTATATGCAAGTCGATCTCGTAGCGTGCCGATTCAATCGTTCTTTTGTTTGTAAGCGGAATAGCTGAAGACCCTATCACCGGTTCAAATTTTTCCTTTGGCACAGGTTTTTTCTTCGGTACAAAATCCTCTATCAGCACATAGCTGAATGTTGGTTCGCTGTGCTGCAAAAGGTGGTTGATATGCTCAAATAATTTGGCAGGCCGGATGCGCAATATACCTTCTTCCGTAGCCATGTTTTCATTAGTAGTATCGGTAAGCTGCCAGTGAAACCGGGGCTGGTCGTTCATGTCCGGGTAGCTAACGCTGTGCAGATATAGGTTGCCAAAACCATGTAGCGTACCCTCATGTTTGAATTCGCTTTCGTGCAGGAACCGCACGTCATAGCCGAACTTAACAGGCTGGGGCATTTCATTCAGCAGATAGACCTTCAGTTGCTCCACTACATCTTCAAATTCGTCGGTTTTATACACCGGCATAAAAGAGAGATATACGCCCTTTGCCAACCGCTGCTTACGGGCGGCTATTTTTTCCACCGGCAGTTGCTCCGGCAATGATTGCTTCTTTTTGGCTGATTTGTCGGTAAACCACTTCAGGTAGGGATGGTCAATATCATCCATATATACTGGGAAGGCCGTGCCATTTACCTCTACCTCCACCATTTGTTTGTTGATGAACGCAGTTACGTGGCCTTCCTCTCCACTTCGTTTCAGTAATATCCTATCGCCTATTGAGAACTTCATAAAACCCCAAACCCCTAAAGGGGCTTCTCCTTGTTAAATAAAAACTCCACCATCTTCATCACGGCTTTTCCCCTGTGGCTCACCTGGTTTTTGATGTTTAGCGGCAACTCGGCAAATGTTTTGTCGTAACCCGCCGGGATAAATATAGGGTCGTACCCAAAACCGCTGTCGCCTCTTTTTCCGGTAATTATCTCCCCTTCACAGATCCCCTCAAAATAATACACCTCTCCGTCCCACACCAGGCAGATGACCGCTTTATAAAATGCGCTCCTGTCTTCGGCCCCGGTTAACCCTTGTAGTACCTTTTGCAGGTTCTTTTCGTCATCACGCTCACCACTGTAATGAGCGCTATCCACGCCGGGTGCGCCATGCAGTGCATTTACACAAAGGCCGCTGTCATCGGCAAAAACATTCTTGCCAGAGAACTGGTAAATAGCAGAAGCTTTGGCAAGCGCATTTTCCTCAAATGTGTGGAAGGGTTCTGGTATATCCTGGCTAAAGCCAATATCTTTTAACGACAACAGTTCTATACCTTCTGTCATTGCCTTTATCTCGCCTATCTTATGCTCATTATTAGATGCGATAACCAATTGCTGCATGGTGCAAATTTACGACTTACCATTGACAGAATGAATGGAATGTAAAAGGAACGGGGCAGCCCCAATGGCCACCCCGTTCCTTTTAAGTACAATTTTATTCGTCTATTTCCTGGTTGCAAAACGCTCGCTTACCACCAGTTCTTTACTGCCTGCGCTATATTTATAGAACCCTTCGCCCGATTTTACGCCCAGGTAGCCAGCCTGCACCATATTAGCGAGCAATGTTGCCGGGGCATATTTCTGGTTACCAAAGCCCATATGCAGCACATGCATTATGGAGTAGCAGGTATCCAGGCCTATAAAGTCGGCAAGTTGCAGCGGCCCCATTGGGTGCGCCATACCCAGCTTCATAATATCGTCGATCTCTTTGATACCGGCCACACCTTCCTGCAACGCAAGCACGGCTTCGTTTATCATCGGCATCAATATGCGGTTCGATATAAAGCCCGGGTAGTCATTTACCACGCACGGCACCTTGCCCAGTGATTCGGCAAGGGCTACTATGGTATTTGTAATGTCAGCAGTAGTTCCATAACCATTGATCACTTCTATGAGCTTCATTACCGGAACCGGATTGAAGAAATGCATACCTATCACCTGGCCTGGGCGCTTAGTATGTGAGCCTATGCGGGTGATGGAGATGGAGGAAGTATTAGTGGCAAGAATGCAATGCGCTGGGCAATGCTCATCAAGTTGTTTAAAGATGTTGATCTTGAGGTCTATATTTTCAGTTGCAGCTTCAACCACCAGGTCCGCATCCTTTACGGCGTCCAGCATGTTGGTGAATGTAGTAATGCGGCCCATGGCTTCATTCTTCGCATCGGCGGTCAGGGTGCCTTTTGTTACCTGCCGGTCCATGTTTTTGCCAATGGTAGCTATTGCCCGGTCCAGGGCATCCTGCTTTATATCCATCATATGGACTTCATAACCATTTTGGGCGAATACATGGCAGATGCCATTTCCCATTGTACCCGACCCGATCACTGTAACGATCTTAAAATTTTGCGACATATTAGTGCTGTTTCGTTTTTTTTGAGCCGCCAAGGTACGCAATTTTCAAGGTAAAAATTAAAAGTTAAAACTAAAAAACCACTGTTATCTTATCCCATTTGGGTTTGTGATGCATGGTGTTATGTATTACTGCACCATCATTTGACGAAATAAATGAAAATGAAAAATAGCTGTGTTTTTGTTTTAATTTTACCAATTCAATAACTGCATCCTATGACTAAAATAAACGCGATAAACTGGTTTGAGATACCTGTGTCAGATTTCGACAGGGCGAAGGCTTTTTATGAAAACATACTTGATTTTACAATGAGGGAACATATGGGCGGAAACACGCGCACAGGGCTTTTCCAGTTCGATATGGAGGAAGATGGTTGCGGGGGGGCCATAGTCTATGACCCCGAGTTTTATACCCCTTCAGCCAACGGCTCGTTAGTGTATCTCAATTGCGAACCAGACCTGCAAACCGTATTGGACCGTGTTGTGGATGCCGGCGGTAAAATACTACAGAACCGGACAATAGTTGCCGCCACGCAAGACCTCGGCTACTGGGCTATGATACTGGATACCGAAGGCAACAGGGTAGCGCTCCATGCTCTGGATTAATTAATATCTTCGCTCCATGAAATTTCTCATTGCCGGCCTGGGTAATATAGGCATGGAATATGACGCTACCCGCCATAATATTGGTTTTGAAGTAGCCGATATGTTGGTAATAAAAAACGGGGGCAGCTATTCCCTGGACCGCCATGCGTATAAAGCGGAGGTAAAGTGGAAGGGTAATACATTCGTTGTCATAAAGCCCACAACTTTTATGAACCTCAGCGGCAAGGCGGTGAAATACTGGATGGACAAAGAAAAGATACCCATAGAAAATATGCTGGTGGTGGTAGATGAGCTTGCACTGCCACTGGGCACCATCAGGCTGCGGGCTTCCGGCAGCAATGCAGGGCACAACGGGCTAAAAAATATAGAACTGCTGCTGGCAACTGATAAATACCAGCGGCTACGTTTCGGCATAGGCAGCGACTTCCCCAAGGGCCGACAAATAGAGTTTGTGCTCGGCAAATGGAAGCCCTCTGAGATACCCATGGTGAAGGATATGCTGCTGAAAAGCGTTGAGGCAATAGAGTGTTTTGCCACCCAAGGCATAGGCAAGGCCATGACGTTTTTCAACAAGTAGCGGCAATTTTATAAGGATTTTTTTTTACCTTTACATTATGGCGACGATACAAATTTCTGATATACAGTTGTTCAATGTTTTAAAGAAATCACTTGGAGATCAAGAGGCAGAACAGCTTGTGACGTTTGTAAAATCTTATGTAAAAGAAGAAGTAACCGAACAGGTCCCAAATATTGCCACTAAGGACTTTGTTGAAGCAAAAATATCTGATGCGAAGTTTCAAATCATATTATGGGCTTTCGTGTTTTGGGTGACGCAACTTGGTGCCATATTTGCTTTTCTAAAGTTTTTAAAATAGACTTACAAATGCATCATGAATAAAGTACTGCTGTACGGATGTGTTATATTCATGGTGAATTCCTGTAAATCGCCACATACCGATTCTGCGGTGGTAAAGTCCTACAACAATACACTTAATCTCCGTAATGAAAAAATTCAGACATATAAAGGAGATTCAATAAGGAGAGCATATTTACTTCTTTTTAATCTGCCTGAAATTAAAATGTTGGATCATGAGGCATACATGTTTTATTGGGGAAGAATTTGGCATCCGTCCTTTTTGTACTTTATTGAAGATAGTCGAAACGAAGTAATTCTAAAAACAAGGTGTTTTAAAGAATCGAACGGAGTAGATACCATCACTGTTATTTACAAAAATAAACCAATCAAAGTTTGTCGGCCGCTTACAGTTATTGATAGTTCAACGCAAGTAATTTCTAAAGAGGATTGGCGGAAGTTTAAGACACTGTTAGAAGGAAGTTATTACTGGTTATACGATGAAAGCGGCGACGATAACCGACACATAGAAGATGGTGAAAGCTGGAGTCTTGACAGTAAATCCATTTTTGGCCAAAATGAATCTCTGGTTTATCATTCTGTCTCTATTCGTGCTCCTTATGAAGGCAGTTTCAAACGCGCATGTTCGTTCCTAATTGAACATTCTGATTTATCGAGGAATAATGTTCTCGAAAAATAAAAGCTATTACGGACCAAGGTGTAAATGCTATTATCATATTGTTCCCTTTTTTTATTACTTTTCCAATCAAATATTTCCAGCGATGAAAAAAATAAGTAGCCTCCTGCTCATAGGTGTCGTTTTCTTTTGCCTGTCCTTTAAGGGAGACAAAGCCCCCAAGGCAGATATGCATGCCGTGGAAACGATAAAGAATGAAGGCTACAATAATTCCAAGGTTATGGAAACGCTGTTCGAATTAACCGATGAGAACGGGCCGCGCCTAACAGGGTCAACGGGCATGAAGAATGCTGAAAAATGGGCGGCAGAACGGCTGAAAAGCTGGGGACTGGCCAATGTGAAAATAGAACCCTGGGGCGGCTTTGGCAAGGGCTGGGAAATAAACAAATGCTATGTGGCTATGACCGCTCCCTACTACCAGCAACTGATAGCCGTGCCACGTGCATGGACGCCGGGTACCAATGGGCTTGTAAAGGCAACTACCATATTGGTGCGAATTGACAGCGTGGACGACATGGCAAAATACATAGGTAAGCTGAAAAATAAAATAGTGGTACTCTCCCCTGCCAATATAGAAGCAAAGCCAAACTTTAAGCCCGATGCAAGCCGCGTGGATGATACCGACCTCAGGAAGATGGCCACAGACACGCTACCAGCAGTAGCAGCGCCAAAGCCCAAAACACCTGCAAAACCCGTGATAAACCTGCGCAGGGCGATAGATTCTTTCCTTTACCAGGAAGGGGCCACCGCTGTGTTGAGCGGGGGCAGGGGAACGATGGGCACAGTGTTTACTTCTAATGGAGCATCGCGCGCCTGGAATGCAAAGCCAGTAGTACCGGAAGTGGAAATGGGCATGGAGCACCTGGCAAGAATAATAAGACTGTTGAAGGCAGGAAAAGATGTAGAAGTGGAGATGGACACAAAGACGACCTTCCTGATGACGGATTCTATGGAGAACAATGTAGTGGCAGAGATACCCGGTACCGACCCCAAGCTGAAAGATGAACTGGTGATGCTGGGCGGCCACATGGATAGCTGGCACGCGGCCACCGGTGCCACAGATAATGGCGTAGGTGTGGCAATGGCAATGGAAGCAATTAGGATACTGAAAGCAACGGGCTTTAAACCCCGCCGCACCATCCGCATAGTTTTGTGGAGTGGTGAGGAGCAAGGGTTATTGGGTTCGCGCGGCTATGTGAAGAACCACTTTGGGGACCGGCTGACTATGGAGCTAAAACCGGACCAGGAAAAGGTATCGGCCTACTACAACCTGGACAATGGCGGAGGTAAGATACGTGGTATATACTTGCAGGGGAATGAAGCCCTGCGCGATCTCTTCCAGGCATGGCTGCAGCCATTTGCCGACTCGGGCGCTACTACAGTGACCATAAAAAACACCGGCTCTACCGATCATATATCGTTTGACGAAGTGGGCATACCCGGCTTTCAGTTCATACAGGATGGCCTGGACTACGGCACACGGACGCACCACACTAATATGGACTCTTACGACCGCGCAAGTGCAAGCGACCTGAAACAGGCATCAGTTATACTTGCATCGTTCGTATATCATACCGCCATGCTCGATGAAAAGCTGCCGAGGAAGCCATTGCCGGTAGTGAACCCCGCGCCGGATAGCTATAGGAGGTGAGGGAAGGTATTAATGTTTTGAGACGTTAATGGCATTGCCACACTGGATATTTTATTTAACGCGGCGGTTCCCTCCGTTTCGCTAAAAGGCACATTTATTTTTCATGGTATGAAGAACCCCTTTATGCAATCCGGGTTCCTGATGCAGATTTGTATGTGATTTTTCTCTTTAAAGCCTGCATTTTCATAGAGGTCATTACCTTCCCAAAATACTCCTCTTACAGAATCAAATGTTGGTAGATTATTTTTCACCCGGTAATCATGCAATGTCTCAATAACTGCGCAATCCAGGTACCGGAAAATCAGGTCGGCCCCACCTTTTAACGGTTTGTTTTTTTGGAGTTCCTGCCCGTTTTTTTTAATGTCCTGAACCAATATCTCGTAAGCGACCTTCAAAAGCCTGATGGAGTTTGAATTTACAAGGTCTAAGCAAAGACCGAGGTCAATTACAGCGGCTACTACTGCCGGTGTTTTTATGTTGCTTCTGCCTTTCTGGGGATGGTCTCTTTTGAACCTGGCGAACTCTAATGCTCTTTCAGGATCATTGTCCCAAAAATACATTCCGTGGCCTAACCAATCGTAATTATTTTCACTTCTTTTGAAGGAAATTTTCCTGTTTACCAGTTGATCCCTGACAGACTTATCGCATCCATGAAAGCCGACGATCATGCCTGTGCTTTTGAAATAAACACATCTTTATAGGGAAAAGCAACATTGCCTTTCTTGGTAAGTATCCCCACTCTTTTTAAAAAAGCTTCCGCTTCTTCCTTTGTGTGTTTAGCGGCTGCCTTCTTCTCTTTTTCAAGAAGTTTCAGGAAGCTATTTATTTCTTTTTCACTCATGTTTGTAAATACTAAAACAAATTTAGGTAAAGATTTTATAAACTCAAGTTGTCGTCCAACAAAATATAGTTCCTCTTACGCAGCAGAAAGCCTTTTCCTTGTATTCATCACACTTGCATCTTTCAAATGCGAATTCAGCGGGGAAACCAGTTTGTATGCCTTATTAAACAACTCTTGCGAAAGGTTGAACCGCTCAGATAATTTGCGGATCACTTCTTTTGATAAGCCCCGCCGATAATTTATTATGTCGGAAAAAAGGCTTTTACTTATTCCTAGCGCAGTTGCCATGTCCACCGATCTTAGTTTATTTTCTTCCATCAGATACCGTAATATTTCTATCGGGTCAGCATCAGTAAATGTATTGTGCTCTTCATCCCATTTTTCTATTAAGACGGTAAGCAGTTCGATAGCATCTTTTTGTTCTTTGTTTTTTGTTTTAAGAACAACAAGTTCCTCCAATTGGTTGCAATAATCAAAATATTGCTTCCTGGTCTTAATAACTTTATATTTCAAAGTATTCATTGTTTCATTTTTTTAGTAATCGCTTACAGTGTACTGCTTGTTGTCATTGCAAAGTTTCGTGTATTCGGCATGAGTGCCTATCCAGCAAACAAATAAGTGTACTTCTGTCCCTCCAAAAACATAATGACATATCATCCGGTAATTGTTGCCGCCAATATTAAATACCACCCTGTCCGACCAATTCCCTAAAAGGTCGGCATAGGTATATGTATTATACTTCCGACGGGATAGTTTTGTGCATTTTGCCATGTACTCAGAAAATCCTACGCGAGTTCGATGGGCGATGCCCATCGCTATTAGATGCCGCCCTTTTAGGGCTTGACCATATAGCGATGCCGTGCATCTAAGGTTAGGGACACTTATGAACGAAACCCCCTTTTTAACAAACGCACAAAACTATGCCGTGCAAAGTATAAGAATATCGTGTGCATTGTTCCATTCTGCTCCTTTTAACACTACCTGCCATAGTCCCAATGCGTTTCTACAGTCGGCATGGTTGTGTCCGTAACTTTCTATTGTCAGCTTTTTGACCAAATGAACTTTCATCTATCACAAGATAAAATTAGATAAAAATACGCAAAATGCGTACTGTTTATTCAATATTTTATGCTTTCACAGAACATGGAGTTACCTCCATCAGCTTATCCCATCCGTTGCAACATCTTTAGCTATCTTTTTCACCAGACCTTGCAGCACGCTGCCGGGTCCAACTTCTGTAAAGCGGGAAGCCCCGTGTTCCACCATTTTCTGCACTGTTTGCGTCCATCTTACCGGTGAGGTCAGTTGGTTGATGAGGTTCTGTTTTATTATTGCCGGGTCTGTATAAGGATGTGCATCCACGTTTTGGTAAACCGGGCAAGTAGGGGTGTCAAAGCGAGTGGTTGCAATTGCTTCCCTTAGTTCTTCTTTTGCAGGCTCCATAAGCGGCGAGTGGAATGCCCCGCCTACAGGCAGCAGCAGCGCCCTCTTGGCGCCCGCAGCTTTCAGCAACTCGCAGGCCTGCCGCACGCCTTCATTGCTGCCGCTGATCACTAATTGGCCAGGGCAATTGTAGTTAGCCGCTACAACTACTTCACCCGTGATACCCGAGCATATCTCTTCTACCTTAGCATCATCAAGCCCCAATACTGCGGCCATTGTTGAGGGGTTTATCTCGCAGGCTCGCTGCATAGCCGCAGCGCGTTTTGCCACCAGTTTCAGGCCGTCTTCAAACGATAATACCTTATTGGCAATAAGTGCCGATAACTCGCCCAGTGAATGCCCGGCCACCATATCGGGTAAAAGCCCCGGTGTAGTTTGAAACAAGATAACCGAATGAAGAAAAATCGCGGGCTGGGTTACGTTTGTCTGTTTCAGCTCTCCCTCTGTGCCCTGGAACATTACATCTGTGATGCGGAATCCTAAAATGTCATTTGCCTGCTCAAAAATGTCTTTGGCCTGTGCGTTCTGCTCATAGAGGTTCTTCCCCATACCGGGAAACTGCGCACCCTGCCCCGGAAATATATATGCATGTTTCATTTAGCTCGTTTTGTGCGCTAAAGTAAAAATAAAAAAGATAGAGACACACAATAACAAATGGAAATCGGCACAACCTTGTTGCCCTATTAGTTTTGTACGTTGTTGAAAAAGGGGCTGGGAACCGTAACAATATACGGTATAACTGCAAGGGCGAAATCTAATAGCGATGGGCATCGCCCATCGAACTCGCGTGAGACACGCGATACGTGACAAAATGCACTAACTTATCCAGTGTATAGTATAACCCATTACCCTATTAACCTATTACCCTATTACCACATCACCCGATCAACTGCTCCCAGTCTCCGGCGCCCTCCCTTATCAATACTGGCGCTCCAGAAGTACAATCAATAACTGTTGACGAAACAACGCCCCCAATACCGCCATCAATGACTATGTCCACCAGGTTACCAAACTGCTCGTACATGAGTTCGGGGTCAGTAAAATATTCCACATCTCCATCCATCGGCAATGAAGCGCTCATCAGTGGGTGTCCAAGTTCCCTCACTATACAATGTGTGATCTTATTCTCTGGTATGCGCAGCCCCACAGTATCCTTCTTCGTTTTTAACTGTTTTGGCACCTGCTTGCTCGCCGAAAGTATAAAAGTATAAGGCCCCGGCAATGCCGACTTTAGTAGCCGGAAAATGGGTGTATCTACGCTCTTGGCATAGTCGCTAAGGTGGCTCAGGTCTGAGCAGATAAAAGAGAACTGCGCTTTTTTTGGGTCAATTTGTTTTATACGGGCTATACGCGCTATTGCATCTGCGTTAAAAATATTACAACCTATCCCGTAGATAGTATCGGTAGGGTAGATGATAACGCCACCATCCAGCAAACATTCCACCACCATCCGGATGTTCCGGGGCTGGGGATTGTCTGGATGGATCTCTAATAACATGGAGGAGTTTTTTATAAAGTTAGGAGGTTTATATGAGCAGCAGGCCAAAAATAGCTGTTATTAACAGATATATGTGCCCGTTTTTGGATTATTGCCGATAAATCCTATTTTTGCACTCCCAAATAGGGAAGGTGCGGTAGCTCAGTCGGTAGAGCAAAGGACTGAAAATCCTTGTGTCGCCGGTTCGATCCCGGCCCACACCACTAAAGCGGGAACATCGCTCGAAAGAGTATTGTTCCCGCTTTTATTTTTCTCTGAAATGCTTGCCAGACCTGCAATGTAGCTGAAAATAGAATTTACTCTTGGGGTTCGACACTTGTCTTTTTTGCGATTGTAGGTCATACCTTCAGGAAACACTAAATTTTGAAGGGACTGCTTATCGCCATAATCGCTGGAATCCCATTGGGCAGCGAGTTTCGAGGC